>NZ_CP045798.1:2897500-3200137 GCF_000746025.2 Thermanaerosceptrum fracticalcis | reverse complement strand
CAGGCCGCACCGGTCTGGTGCACCTGAACCAGGAGGGTATCGCCGTCACAATCATAAAAGATACCCGCCACCTGCTGGATATGACCGGAGGTCTCACCTTTGGCCCAGAGGGTCTGGCGGCTGCGGCTGTAAAACCAGGTTCGTCCTTCGCTGAGGGTTTTTTCCAGGGCCTCCCGGTTCATGTAGGCTACCATTAAAACGGTCCCTGTTTTCACATCCTGGACCACGGCAGGAATCAAGCCTTTATCATCAAACTTTAAAGAAGCAATAGTTTCCGGGGTTATCTTCATAACCGCACGACAACCCCCTTCGTGTTAAGATAGTTTTTAACTTCAGCTATTGTTTTTTCACCAAAATGGAAGATGGAAGCGGCCAAGAGGCCATCGGCCTGGCCCAAAATAGCTCCTTCATAAAGATGCTCCACAGTTCCCACACCGCCTGAGGCAATAACGGGCACAGACACAGCCTCACTTACCGCCCTGGTGAGTTCCAGGTCATAGCCCTCTTTGGTACCGTCCCGATCCATACTGGTGAGGAGTATTTCACCCGCGCCCAATTCTTCTACTTTTTTGGCCCAGGTAATCACATCCAGGCCTGTGGGGGTACGTCCACCATGAATGTAGACCTCCCACCTGCCCTCAGCAACCTTGCGGGCATCGATAGCCACCACCACACACTGACTGCCAAAATGATAAGCTCCTTCACTGATGACCCCGGGATTCTGGACGGCAGCGGTATTAAGAGCCACTTTGTCGGCTCCCGCCTGCAGTATCTTTCGCATATCCTGGACAGAGCGGATTCCCCCGCCCACGGTGAAGGGAATAAAGACCTTTTCGGCAACCCGCGAAACTACATCCAGGATGATATTCCTGTGTTCGCTGGAGGCGGTGATATCGAGAAAAACTAACTCATCAGCCCCTGCCCTGTCATAATAAGCTGCTAATTCCACAGGGTCTCCGGCGTCTTTCAGTTCCAAGAATTTTGTACCTTTCACCACCCTGCCCTTGTCCACATCTAAGCAGGGTATGATTCTTTTTGCCAGCATAACAAATTAATCCTCCATAATCTCCAGGGCTTCCTTCAGGCTGATGGTCCCGTTATAAAGGGCCTTGCCCATGATGACACCCTCTACGCCAAAAGGTTTTAGAGACTTAAGGTTACGCAGGTCATCCAGGGAAGAAACCCCGCCGGAAGCAATAACCTTAAGACCGCTGGTCTGGGCCAGGCGTTTGGTTGCCTCTATATTAGGACCACGCAGAGTCCCGTCCCGGCGCGTGTCCGTAAAAACAACCCGTTTGATGCCCAGCTTGGCAATCTCCAGGGCTAAAGCTTCTACTGTCATTTCCACCGTTGATTCCCAGCCTTCAATGGCCACTAAACCATCTCTTCCGTCAATTCCTACCAGGATACTGTCGCCAAATTCCTTGCTGCACTGGCAAACCAACTCCGGTGAAAGGATGGCGGCAGTGCCGAGGATAACCCTGTCCACACCTGCGTCCAGGACTTTCTTCACAGTTTCCAGGGAACGTATTCCTCCACCTAATTGAATAGGAATCCGTACCGACTCCACCATCTGTTTAACAATTTCCAGATTTTGTGGTGTTCCCGTAAAGGCGCCATCCAGGTCAACCACATGCAGTCTCCGGGCTCCCCGCTCCTCCCAGAGCTGGGCCATTTCCACCGGTTCATCTGAATAGATTGTTTCTGTGCCTTTTTGTCCCTGGACTAGACGGACACAGCGGCCGTCCCTCAAATCAATCGCCGGGATTACCAACATGACTTACCAACTCCCCAAAATTTTTCAGTATCTTTAGTCCGATCTGGCTGCTTTTTTCAGGATGAAATTGTATACCCATGATGTTATTAAAGCACACAATGGCAGGAAATTCTATACCATAAAATGAAGTTGCTGCTACATGGGAAGAATTATACCCCGCTCCACAGTAAGAATGGACAAAGTAAACATAGCTGTCATCGGGAACACCGCTTAACAGAGGATGGCTTTTTTCTATCTTCAGGGTATTCCAGCCCATGTGAGGGACCTTTAACCCTTTGGGAAAGCGGACAACTTTTCCCTTAATGAAACCTAAACCCTGATGCTTCCCGTATTCCTCCCCTTCTTCAAATAGCAGCTGCATCCCCAGACATATCCCCAGGAAAGGGGTTCCTCTCTGCACCACCTCAGCAATAACAGGCAGGAGACCCAAGTCCTTTAAATTTTCCATCCCCTTAGGGAAGGCCCCTACACCTGGCAGGACTACTGCCCGGGCCTCCAGGATCTCGTGATGCTCCCGGGTAATCAAAGGTTCTAATCCGGCAGCTTTCAAACCCTGGGCCACACTAGCCAGGTTACCCAGACCGTAATCGATCACCGCTGTCTTCATTTTATAAAACCCCCTTGGCCGAAGGTATTTCCTCTCCTACCAGGCGGGTTGCCTCTTTTAGAATCCTGCCTGTTCCTTTAAAGACAGCCTCCGCCAGGTGGTGAGAATTTTTTCCCGCCAGTTGCCTGAGATGAAGGGTAATCCTGGCTTCCTGCACAAAGGCCCGCCAGAATTCTTCTATCAACTGGCAGTCAAACTGCCCTATTTTCTCGGTGGGAAAGACAAGTTCCGGATAAAATCCGGGCCGCCCGCTGATGTCCACAGCACAAAGGACCAGGGACTCATCCATGGGTAAGGCCAGGGAGGCATAACGGGCTATACCCTTTTTGTCACCCAGCGCCTGGAAAAAAGCCTTCCCCAGGCAGATTCCTATATCTTCTACAGTATGATGGTCATCAACAAAAAGATCGCCTTCAGCCTCCAGGCTAATGTCAAAACCGCTGTGCCTGACCAAGGAATCCAGCATATGGTCGAAAAACCCAATACCGCTCTCGCCCTTAAAAAGGCCCTGTCCCTCCAGGGTTAATTCCAGTTTGATTTTCGTCTCTTTAGTACTTCGCTCCACAAAACCGCGTCGTAAACTCATAACCCATCCTCCTCAAGGCGAACGCCTATGGCCCTGCCATGGGCCGTCAAACCTTCTATCTCCGCCAAGTGCATAATAGATCGGGCAGCCATGGTAAAACCTTTCGCCGTATAGCTGATAATACTGGAGCGTTTACAAAAATCTTCTACCCCCAGGGGCGAAGCATAGCGGGCTGTTCCACCTGTAGGCAGGACATGGCTGGGACCTGCCCAGTAATCCCCCAAAGGCTCCGGTGAATAGGGACCTAAGAAGACGGCCCCTGCATGTTTTATTTTGGCAAGATGTGGCCAGGGATCGGCTAAGAGCAGTTCCAGATGTTCGGGGGCGATAAAGTTGGACACAGCAAAGGCTTCTTCCAAGTCCTCAACAAGAATAATGGCTCCGAAACTCGTTAAGGCCTCCCGAGCCACATTCTCCCGCGGCAGTGATGTTAACTGCTTCTCTACTTCTTCCCTTACCTTACTGGCCCAGTTACCATCATTGGTGACAAGAAAAGCCCGGGCTCTTTTGTCATGTTCTGCCTGGGAAAGAAGGTCCGCTGCCGCATATGCGGGAGCCACACTCCCATCCCCAATGAGCAGAATTTCACTGGGTCCCGCCAGCATATCGATACCTACTTGGCCGTATACGAGTTTCTTAGCCATGGTCACATAGATGTTGCCCGGTCCCACAATCTTGTCTACAGGGCGGATACTCTCCGTGCCGTAGGCCAATGCTGCCACAGCCTGGGCACCGCCTACCCGATATATTTCTCCTACACCGGCTTCGTGGGCTGCTACCAAGGTAGGGGCTGGGATACCGCCGTCCTTGCCCGGCGGTGTTACCATTACAATCTCCGGGACGCCCGCCACTACAGCGGGCAGACTGGTCATTAATACCGAGGAAGGATAGTTGGCTGTCCCTCCCGGCACGTAAATACCGACTCTCTCTAAAGGCCGGTAAACTTGCCCCACCAGGGAACCCCTTTCGTCCTGCACAAACCAGTCCTTTTGTTTTTGCAGGGTGTGAAAACTTATGATGTTTTCTTTGGCCTGCCGCAAAGAGTGAAGAAACTGGGTATCAACCTTGTCGTAAGCTTCTTGTATTTCTTCTTCCCTAACCCTCAAGCTGTCTTTTGTTAGACGACAGCCGTCAAAACGTTCTGTGTAGCGAAGAATGGCCTCATCTCCGTTCTTCACGACCTCACTTAGTATTTCCGCCACCTGGGCTTGTACGCTTAAGTCCTCCAAAGCCGCAGGTTTAATTCTTTCTGCAGCTTTTTTTTCCGGCCAACGATAAATGGGCAGCATCAAGGGCTCCCCCCTTCCTGCTGTAATATTTCCTTCATTCTACTGACAATGTGATTAATTGCTTCTGATTTCAGGCGGTAACTGGCCCTGTTCACCACGAGACGGGCCGTAGCCGAGCCGATTTCCTCCAGGGGGACAAGATTGTTTTCCTGCAAGGTTTTTCCGGTGGAAACAATATCAATGATAAGTTCGGCCAGGCCCACTCTGGGGGCTAATTCTATATTGCCGTGGAGTTTGATGATCTCGGCATGGAGACCTTTCCGTTTGACAAATTCTTTGGCGATAGTAGGAAACTTGGTGGCTATCCTGAGCCCCGCTTTCCACTGGTATTCACCGTCTGGAGACAGCACACTGCGGGGAGCGGCCACCACAAAACGGCAGTAGCCATACTTTAAATCCACCAGTTCATAGAGATTCTTACCTGCTTCCATAATGCTGTCCTTACCCACAATACCTAAATCTGCCGCACCGTATTCCACATAGGTGGGTATATCCGTGGGCCGACAGATGATAAAGCTGGTTTGGTTTTTTTCGTCGGTAAAGACTAAAGTCCGGGCCTCATCGGAAAAGTGAGCACAGTTGAAACCACATTGGCTTAACAACTCAATACTGGGTGCGAAGAGTTTTCCCTTGGGCAGAGCGATGGTCAGTTTAGTCTCCATAGTAAGTCACCCCTCCTAACCAGACAAGTTGGGCCTCTTTTTCCCTAGAAAGCAGTTTTGCTTCTTGTTCCGTGATTCTTCTCAATTCCGCAATGACTTTCTTGCCCTCGGCCCGTAAAGTTTGAGCCTTTTTAAGGACGAGACCGGGTTCTTCCCCCGCTACCAGAAACAGCTCACTCTTTTTTTCTTTCTGGGCCAGGCTGAGAAGAAGGCGGTCAACCCCCAGGGCAAAGCCGGTAGCCGGGTAGGAATGACCAAAACGGTGGAGAAGATGATCATAACGGCCGCCGCCACCTATGGGGTAACCAAGTCCGGCAGTATAAACCTCAAAAACCATCCCCGTATAGTATTCTTGGTTACGGAGAGTACTTAAATCCACCTGAATATATGGTTCATAGCCGTATAAAGCGATAAGGTTTACTATTCCCTTTAGATCTGCCAGGGCCGTAAGAATTTCGCCAGGTAAACCTGAACCGGTCATAGGGAAATTATCAATATCCAGAGGGCGGGTTAATAAATCCACAACCGCTTCCCTTTTCTCTTGAGCCAGGCCAGCTTTCTCCAAAAGCTCATTTAAGCCGACAAAATCTTTCTCCAGCACAAGATGGCGCACTGCTTTAAGCTGGTTCTCTTCACAGGTTAAACTTTGTAGTAATCCCTGGAGTACTCCCATATGACCGATACTCACGGTAAAACGCTCCAACCCTTGGGTTTTTAAGGCTTCTATTGCTAAAGCCAATATTTCGCAGTCAGCTTCCGGGCCCTCCTGTCCGATGAGTTCCGCACCAACCTGGCTGAACTCCCGCTGCCTGCCTGTCTGCACGTCTTCATACCTGAATACTTCTGCACCATACATTAAGCGCCAGGGAGGAGCCCCCTCTATTTTACTGCTTACCACACGGGCTATAGGTGTAGTCAGTTCCGGTCGCAAAGCCAGGATACTGCCATCCCTGTCAATCAGTTTATATAACTGGTCCTGAACAGCCCCCTCTTCCCCCTGAACCAGGGTCTGGTAATACTCTAAAAGAGGGGTAGCGATTTCCGTATATCCCCAGGTGGCCATGGTTTGCAAAAGCTCGTTGGTGAGATCCCTTCTCCTGGCAGCCTCACCGGGCAGCCAATCGCGCATCCCTACCGGTATATTCCAGGTTCTTTTCTGGTACATTCACCGCACATCCTTTAGTTTGTTAAAGTATTAATATGCTAATTAAATTAATTGTATGAATAGACCGGCCAATTGTCAAGAAAAAATTAGTTGATAGTTGGTAGTGACCTACGTTTCCCGTTTCTCGATTCCCCGCTACCCGAATTAGCAGCATATCTTCGGGTAGCTGGTAGCGGGTGGCGGGCAGCGATAAACCTCATCGGATGTCGGACATCTGAAAACGGAAAGTCGGCCTATATAGAAAAAACCGGCTTGTCAGCCGGTTTTTTCATCCTTATTCTTCGCTTTTAAACGTTTTAATATGAGCTGGTACCCATCAGCCCCAAAATACAAACATCTTTTGACCCGGCTGATGGTGGCGGTACTGGCCCCTGTTTCTTCTGCAATTTCCGTATATGTTTTATCCTGATCGAGCATCTTGGCCACTTCCAGCCGCTGAGCGATGGCCTTGATTTCTGCCACTGTACAAATATCCTCAAAAAAGCGGTAGCATTCTTCCTCTGTTTCCAGAAGTAAAATGGCTTCAAAAAGTTTATCCGTAAACTCATCCTTCAAACGGCTGTCATAGCCCATAATCAGGCTCACCTCTTTTGCCTTTTTTTCTCTAGTTCTACTTTAACATATTAAAATCCTGCTGTTAAAAGAAACGATTTCCGAAATCCGACTTCCGAATTCCGATAATCATAATATTTCTTTTGAGAAAGTATTTCTAGCCAAATTAAAAACGCTATCCAAATTTAAGATAACTCTAAATTCGGATAGCGGATATCGGAATGTCGATTATAACACTTTCGCGTTTCCTTTATAGATAAGGCCACGGACAGGATCGATGGTAACTGTACTGTACTGGGACAGGAGTTTGGTAGCTTCCGCCACCCCAACAATCACAGGTATCCCCAGGTTTATACCCACAATGGCAGCATGAGAAGTTAGTCCACCCTCTTCTGTGATAATGGCGCCGGCAAGTTCCATGGCGGGAATAAAGTCCCGGTCAGTAGAGGAAGCAACGAGAATATCTCCCTTCTGCATCCTGGCTTTAGCTTCCTCGCCGGTTTCGGCAATCACTATACGGCCTGCTACAGAACCACGTCCAATACCTGTTCCTTTGGCCAGGACTTCCCCTACGGTATGAACCTTTAACAGGTTGGTAGAACCAGGAATGCCCACGGGTACGCCTGCGGTAATCACTACCAGATCACCGTTACGAATATACCCGGCCTGTAAAGCGGTGTTGACTGCAGTGTCAATCATTTCATCAGTAGTATCACTCTCAGGGGATAAGAGCGGGTATACACCCCATACCAAAAGGAGCTTCCTATAGACCTTCTCCTGTGGTGTTACAGCAATAATAGGTGCCTGGGGACGGTATTTCGATACCATATGTGCTGTAGAACCCGACTTGGTGGCGGTAATGATAGCCGCTGCGCCCAGACTGAGAGCCGTGGCACAGGTGGCATGACTGATGGCTTCCGTAGTAGTGCGGGCCACAGTTAAAGCCCTCTTTTTAATCAATTCACGCCAGTTCAGGGATTCCTCCGCCCGCAGGGCGATGCGGGCCATGGTTTGTACAGCCAGGAGGGGATATTTACCCGCTGCCGTTTCGCCGGAAAGCATAATGGCGTCACTGCCGTCAAAGATGGCATTGGCCACGTCACTGGCCTCCGCCCTGGTGGGACGGGGATTTCTGATCATGGAATCCAGCATTTGAGTAGCGGTGATTACAGGTTTTCCGGCAATATTACACTTTTCAATCATGGTTTTTTGCACCAGGGGAACCTCTTCAGCCGGAATCTCCACACCCAAATCACCCCTGGCTACCATAATGCCGTCAGAGACCTGAATGATTTCATCAAGGTTCATCACACCCTGGTGGTTTTCGATTTTAGAAATAATATCAATGTCGGCCCCCTGGTCCTCCAGTAATTTACGGATAGCCAGGACATCACTGGCTGAGCGAATGAAAGAGGCGGCTATGAAATCGACGTTTTCCTGAACGCCAAAGGTAATATCATCGACATCTTTTTGGGTCATGGCCGGCAAATTGATTTGTACGCCGGGAACGTTAACTCCCTTCCGGTTGCCCAGTTCCCCTCCGTTTTCAATGACACAGTGAATATCAGACCCTTGCACTTTCGTGACACGGAGAGCAATAAGCCCGTCATCTAAGAGAATCTGCACGCCTTCGCTGACATCACCTGGTAAACCTGGATAACTTATACTGATGCGTTTTTCCGTACCCATGATTTCTTCGGTGGTCAGGATGATTTCTTCCCCGGCTTTTAACTCGATTTTCCCTTGTTCCAGGAGACCTGTTCTAATTTCCGGACCTTTCGTATCCAACATAATGGCCACAGGTATTCCCAGTTCCTTGGAAGCCTGCCTGATATTCATAATGCGCTGCCTGTGTTCATCGTGGGACCCATGGGAAAAATTTAAACGGGCCACGTTCATACCGCTTTTTAGGAGCTCCTTAAGGACAGGAACCTGTTCACTGGCCGGACCAATGGTACAAATAATTTTTGTTTTCCGCATAATCTCTCCTCCTTTATTCTCTTACCTATGTAACTTTGACGTGTCACTATGTTAATATTGACCATCAGGGACGTTTTTTGTCCCTGATGGTCAATATCTTTTTTCGTGTCGTTTACTGCAGACAATTATACCTGTTTTTTCCAAACCTTCCAGTCTAAACTTTATTACTTATAGTGCACCCGTAAGGATTTCATGGGCTTCTTCCGCTTCAGACTCCGGTACTAAAATCTCCACGGAACCTGAATCACCCAGGTGGGGAACGCCTACGGAACGGAGCATCACTAAGAGTCCTTCATTCATTAAAAGTGTTTTTAGTTGTTCAGCTGTTGGTCTGTTAGGCGCAATATAAACGACAGTCCACATATAGAAACCTCCCCCAGAAGTCTTATTCCTGCAGCTATTCTCCCGATTCGATCACACCATGTCTCGTAAAGATACGAGCACGGCCTCTCACTTTCATTGCCGAGGTAATTTCCGTAAACTGGGCAATCATCACTTCACCCCGGTCTAACTTTTCAGAATGGTGAAATTTAGTGTCTTTACCCCTGGTTAAACCACTGATGGTAACGCCATTTTCCATAGCCTTCACCACAATATATTCATCAGTGCATGCTCTCTCGCCGTTAGCCATTTTCTCCCCTCCTATCATACTTTCGCAGTTCCACGGTACTTTTCTTTCAAACCAGCCTCTACAATAGGCGGTACCAGTCCTTTGACACATCCACCCAAAACAGCCACTTGTTTGATCATGCTGGAACTGATAAAAGAGTATTCTCCGGCTGTCATGAGAAATACAGTTTCCAGGGTTTCGTTTAAACGCTTGTTCATCGCCGCGAGCTGCATCTCATATTCAAAATCCGATACTGCCCGTAAACCTCGAATTAAGGCCTGGGCATTCTTACAAACAGCATAATCTGCCAGGAGGCCGGAAAAACTGTCCACCTCTACGTTTGGCAGGTACTGTAAGCTCTCTTCCACCATTTGTAGTCTTTCCTCAAGAGAAAAGAGATTGTTTTTATAATTATCCTTGGCTACGGCTATAATGACTTTATCAAAGAGTTTGCTGGCTCTTTCCGCAATATGAATATGCCCGTTGGTAACAGGGTCAAAAGTGCCCGGGTAAATCGCAATACGCAAAAATCTCCCCCCTCAAAAATTGCCGTTCCCTGTTTAATGCCATTGTGTCCCTGTCGCAACACAATTATTCTTGTTCAGTCATTAATTCACCCTGATAATTCGTGAAGCCTTTTTCATAATCCTGCTAAACTTCGAAAAAAATATAAAGAAAACTTGGCTTGCACCAAGCATTGGCGCAGGCGGAAGCCTTAGTTGCACTTATGCCTCCTCAAACTTATACTTTCTGACTGGTATAAAAGAAACCCAGTATTTCTACTGGGCTTTACTTAAGAGTTATGGGCTATTTTCGCAGCCGCTGCGGCAGCAATGGCAGCCACCAGGTCATCGAGAAAAGTATTTACTCTCCCCTCCTTGCCGTTGTGGAGACGACCAATAATCCCTGTTTTCATTTTGTCGAGATAACCAAAACTGGTGATGCCTATGGTTCCGTAGACATTAGTGATACCCATGGCCAAAACCTCGTCGATGCCATAAAGGCCTTGATCTTCTTCAATAATGCCGGCCAAGGGCTGGGGAACTAATTTTTGTTCCGTCAGCATATCCAGGGCAATGCCCGTTAAAACAGCATGCTGAACTTCACGTTTGTTTAGTACAGCCTCCACTGCCTCGACACATTCTGCCAGCTGTAAATCGGGAAAATACGGTTCCTGCAGCCACTTTACAATCTCGGCAATATCTCCCACCATAACCCCCCGTTGGACTAACTGCTTCAAAGTCTCTTTTTTCATCCTTCTCTCCTCCTCCTGGGTCTGTGAAAAAAATCTATGTGGCCGGGAGGAGATTTATGTTTTTCCTTAAGCTATTTCTTTTCTTCCATATTCTTTATTTCTTCCTTGATTTCATTTTCCGCCTTTTTTACGGCTCCTTTAAACTCGGCAATACTTTTGCCCAAGGCTTTACCCACTTCAGGCAATTTCCCGGGACCGAAGATAATTAAGGCCAGCACCAGGACCAGTAAAAGCTCTGAGAACCCTACGTTTGGTATAAAGCCGAATGTCGTCATGACCCACCTCAAAATTAAATAAATTAGCCTTAGACTTATTATACCACAGCTTTATTTATTCACTACACTGATGGCTTCCACACCTGTCAGGGATTCCAGTTCCACCATAAGCTGCGGCAGTACGTTAACCCAGAATTCCGGTTTGCTTTTGATGAGCTTTTTCAGATGAGGGAAATAAAGATAAAGAGGTGTTTTACCCTGGTAGAGGGCAATAATGGGACGGAGTTCTTCCCAGATCAGGTTTTCATCGACGTTAGGCGAAATCTTTAAATAGAGGGTTGTTGCCGTACCGGGTTCCACCTGCCATTCCAAATTGGTCAGGGAACTTATACTCTCTACAAAAATTTTGGGTTTATCCTCCTGCAGGTTTAGCCGCGCCTTCACCAAGACAGGAGAATCAGTTTTCAAGAGGTTATTAAATTTAGCCAGATTTTTTGGGAAAAGGAGAGCTTCTACGCTACCGCTCAGGTCTTCCAGCGTAAAATAAGCCATAGTTTCCCCGCGTTTCGTCACTGTCCGGCGCACAGCCGTAATAACCCCGGCCAGCACAACCAGGTCACCATCAGTGGCCTGGGCCAATTCTTCGATTACGTGAGTAGTCTTACCCCGGATCACTCCCATAAACTCGGCTAAGGGATGCCCGCTCAAATAAAGGCCCAGGGTTTCTTTTTCCATCTGTAATATTTCCCTCTCCGAGAAATCACGGACTTCCGGTAAAGGAATCGAGGGCTTAAAGGAGGCAGGCGTGCTGGTAAGGTCAAAAAGGGACAATTGATTGGAGTTCTTCTGGCGCTGCCAGGCTAATCCCTGGTCGATACAAAGATGTAAAATCTCTAAAAGCTGTGCTCTTGTCCCCGGCACAGAACCAAAGGCACCGCATTTAATCAAGTTTTCTAACACACGCCGGTTAACCTGGCTTAAGTCCACCCGCTCGCAAAAATCCTGGAGGCTTAAGAAACGGCCGTTTTTTCGTTCCTCCAGTATGGCCTGGATAGCATTATGACCTACCTGCTTAATAGCGGCTAAGCCAAAACGGATTTTATTCCCTGATACGAGAAAGCTCTCGGCGCTTTCATTGACATCAGGAGGCAGTACCGCAATTTTATGCTGCCGGCATTCCTCAATATAAAAAGGTACGCGGTCACTGGATTCCATGACGCTGGTGAGCAAAGCAGCCATAAACTCTACGGGATAGTGGGCTTTTAAATAGGCGGTCTGGTAGGCCAGGATGGCATAGGCCGCGGAGTGGCTCTTATTAAAACCGTACCCAGCGAAATATTCCATTAAATCGAAGATTTTTCCGGCTACCTCACCATCGACCCCGTTTTTTACAGCCCCTTCCACAAACTGTTTGCGTAAACCTGCGATGATTTCCGGCTTTTTCTTTCCCATGGCCCGGCGTAAAAGATCCGCTTCCCCCAGAGTAAACCCGGCCAGGTCACTGGCGATACGCATAACCTGTTCCTGATAGAGAATGACACCGTAAGTTGTCCTGAGGATAGGCTCTAAAGCCGGGTGCAGGTATTTCACTTCAACTTCCCCATGACGTCTTTTAATAAAATCTTCCACCATACCGCTCCCCAGAGGGCCGGGACGATAAAGGGCGACTAAAGCGACGATATCCTCAAAGGTCTGGGGTTTTAACTCGCGCAGGATGGCCCTGAGGCCGGAACTTTCTAACTGGAATACGCCAATGGTGTCGCCTTCGGATAATAATTCATAGGTCTTCTTGTCGTCCAGGGGTACCCTGTTAATGTCCAATTGTTTATTTTGACTCTGGACAATTAACTCTACCGTATTGTTAATGACTGTTAAAGTACGCAAGCCCAGCAAATCCATTTTTAAAAGGCCGATTTCTTCCACTGTGTCTTTATCAAATTGGGTAGAAACCAGACCTTCAGTAGTTTTTTGCAGGGGTAAATGCTGGTCCAAGGGTCTTTGGGAAATGACGATACCCGCAGCATGGGTTCCGGCATGACGGGGCATCCCTTCCAGGGCCCGGGCAGTCATCAGCAGCTGTTTCACTACATTATCTTCTTCCGCCAGTTGAACAAGTTCCGGTGAAACTTCCAAAGCCCTGTCAATGGTAATCCCCAGTTCGCTGGGAACCAGCTTGGCCACCTTGTCCACCAGGGCCAGGGGCACATTCATGGCTCTCCCGGCATCCCGGATAGCGGCCCGGGCGGCCATGGTACCGAAGGTGATGATCTGGGCCACCCGGTCGGCGCCGTACTTTTCTACCACGTATTCAATAATTTCTCCCCGGCGCTCAAAACAAAAGTCTATGTCAATATCCGGCATGCTTACCCGCTCAGGGTTCAAGAACCGTTCAAAGAGCAAGTCGTACTTCAAGGGATCAATATCGGTTATCCCTAAGCAGTAAGAAACCAGGCTGCCTGCCGCCGAACCCCTGCCTGGTCCTACAAAGATCCCTTGCTTTTTAGCATAGTGGATAAAATCCCAGACAATAAGAAAATAACTGCTGTAGCCCATTTTTTTTATGATGGAAAGCTCATAGGCCAACCGCTCCTGGTGCTTGGGCTCTATTTTGGGGTAGCGTTCCCTTAAACCTTGCTGGCAAAGGTGCTCCAGATAAGTGTCGACGTTATAACCATGGGGGACCTCATAAAAAGGCAGGAAGTTTTCGCCAAACTTAAAATCCACCTGGCAACGTTCAGCGATCCTCACCGTATTGGCTAAGGCTTCGGGATAATCGCCGAATAATAACCGCATCTCTTCAGCTGATTTCAGGTAAAACTCTTCTGTTTCAAAGCGCATCCGGTCCTGGTCCTGCAGAGTTTTTCCCGTCTGGATACAGAGGAGTATATCCTGGATAGCAGCATCATTACGCCTGGTATAATGGACATCATTGGTCGCAACCAGGGGAATCCGGGTATCCCGGGCTATCCGCAGCAATCCGCTGTTAACCTGGTGCTGCTCTGCCAGACCATGGTCCTGCAGTTCCAGAAAGAAGTTATCTCTACCGAAAATGTCCTGGTAGTCAAGGGCTGCAACCCGGGCTTCTTCCTCTTTCCCCTCCAGTAACAATGCAGGAACTTCTCCGGCCAGGCAGGCAGAAAGGGCGATCAAGCCTTTATGGTATTTTTTTAACAGTTCCTTATCCACCCTGGGTTTATAGTAAAAACCCTCCAGCCAGGCAGCGGAAACCAGCTTGATAAGATTCTGGTATCCCTCCTGATTTTCCGCTAAAAGGACAAGATGATAGGGGGAATCATCTAAACCTGCCACCTTATCCCAGCGGCTGCGGCGAGCCACATATACTTCACAGCCGATAATGGGCTTGAGACTTGCCTTTTTGGCTTCTTTATAAAACTCAATCACACCGTACATCACACCGTGGTCGGTAATGGCCAGTGCCTGCATTCCCTGTTCCTTGGCCTGTTGAACCAGTTCCGGGATTTTGCTGGCACCGTCCAGCAGGCTGTAACACGTATGGTTATGGAGATGAACAAAACTCACCTTTATTCCTCCCGGCTCCTAAGCCTCAGAATAGTTCTAGATAAACTTCTTATCATATATATTTTAACAAAGATAATTCCCGGGAACGAGGTTTAATTTCCACCGCTGCCGTATCCTGTTTGTTGTCCGGTGATGAGTAATGAAAAAAGGGAGAGCACAAGACTCCCCCTTATTTTTTAATGATGCGCGAACTGAGGATTCCTTTGGCCTTCAGTTTTCCTTCACAGTAGATACTGACATCAGTAACACATGACTTTTTCTCAATATGGATCACCCTGGTGTAAACTTCCACAAAATCCCCCACCTCTACCGGGTCCATGTGGTAAAGGGTTAAATTATCCAGGACCGTATCCAGCCGCAGCTGTTTACGCAAGGCAATATAGGTGGCCGTGGACATAATGGTAACCAAAGTGCCGGGACTGGCAGAACCAAATTCGTTAATCATGAACTGGGTAATCTCACCGGATATTTTCGTCCCTTCATCCCATTCATCCAAGGTAAAACCGCTCATCACCAGGTTGTCCACGGTTTCTCCAACATGGGGCTGTTTTTGGGTTTGCTGGAAGGCCTTTAAAATATCCTGACGGCTCACGACCCCCACCAGGCGCCCCTCTTCCACAATAGGCACCAGTTCAAAACCTTCCCAGATTAAAAGACGGGCTAAATGGGTAACCAGAGTCTGTCTCTCAGCAATGAGAACATCTTTGGTCATGACCGATAAAACACTGGCAGTCCTATCAATACCCGCCACATCAACGGCGGTAACAATACCGATGACCAGCATGTTCTGGTCCACAACAGGGAAGCGGCTGTGGCCGGTTTTCTGGGCCATTTCATGCCATTGTTCCACTGTGGCTTCGGAAGTCAGATAAAAAACATCCCTGACCATGATGTCTTCCACACGGACCAGTTCTTTTTCCGTTAAACGGTCGTAAACCGCCCTGTTCATCATGGAGACGGCCACAAAAGTATCATAAGGACAAGAAATAATTACCAGGTTATTTTCCTGGGCAAGCTTAATGAGTTCTTTTGATACTTTAAAGGCCCCGGCCACCATAAGGTGGGAACCCTTCTCCAGGGCAATACGCTGGAACTCAGGTACGTCTCCGACAATCAGCAGGGCATCCTTCTCTAACAGTTGTTCCAGTATGCCAATACTGTTACAGCCAATAACAAAACGGGAGGGAGCTAATCCTAAACGTTCAGTACTGCACAGTACTTCCCCTTCCACAATGAGGGAGATTTCCCTTAAGGTTAAATCTTCAATTTCCCGTTGCTCCTCGGCCTCTATACGGATTGTTCCCACTTTGGGAATTGAACTTACCAGTCCCTGGGCTTCAGCTTCTTTAATAGCCCGGTAAGCTGTTCCTTCACTAACATCCAGTTCTTTGGCGATCTGGCGTACCGAAACTTTCGTACCTACTTCTAAATTTTTGATGAATCTGATAATTTGTTCATGTTTCGTGAGGCTACTCCCCAAGGCTTCGCCTTTCATTCCACCACACCCTTATATCTCACTCTATATATTCTCTACCAGTATAGCAGATAATAAGTTCTGTCACAATGGTGATTTTAATTCCAGCCGTGTAATACAACAGCTGGGAGCAGGCTCTTTATCTCTAACTGTTTCCCTGCCGCATTCTTCTGGTCATAATTCCACCAATACGTCCCGATTCTTCCGCACTTAGTTCGGCCCAACCCCATTTCTGAATTTTTTCCCATAACCCTAATTCCTTGGCTATCTCAAATTTAAGCAGTTCCTGGGGAGTAGGCTCTTTTTTCTTATTTCTTGACAACTTGTTTTTTTCCTTTTCACCTGGCATACAATCACCTTTTCTGACTAAATTATCCTGCTCTGTGCATTATACCCTTTATTTAACAATTCATGCATCATACTCAGGAAAAGGCTTTTCTGGAGAAATATCCTATAACTAAAAGAAGCAAGCTGCATGCCATTCCTACATAGAGGGGATCCAGGGCCCCACCCAGCAGTGTCCATAAAAGAACTGCGGAAGGCCCGGCGATGATGGCCCAGCGTCCAGCCCAGGCAGCGATTTTGTTTCTTAAGAAAATGGCGGCCAGAAGAGGAAAACAGATCGTAGCTCCCCGCAAGCCCATGGAAAGGAAGCTCCACTTGAGAATCAGGGAATTGAGATTTCCTCCCACAAAGACTAAGGTAGCCAGGGTAACCACAATAATGATCACCCTTGTTACCGCTAAAACCCCGGAATCTGTAGCTTTAGGATTAATTATCTTCTTATAGATATCCTGGCTTAACATGGTACTGATCCCTAAAGTAAGCCCTGCCCCGGTACCTACAACGGAAAGAAGCAAAGTGGCTAAGACCATACCGCCTACCCAGGGATTGAGAAACTGTAAAATAAATAAGGGCAAAGCCTCCCGCGGGTCGATTTCAGGGAAATGGCTTCTCATGTATAAGCCCACCATAATACTGGCCAAACCGATAGGGGGAATTAACAGGGCGGACACAAGAGCCCCCCGGCGGGAAGTACGTACGTCTCGCCCGGAAAACATGGCCTGGAGATAAGTCTGCGTGGATAAGACACCTACCACTAGGGAAAACCCGGCAGCGGCATCAGTGTTGAAGCCGCGGCCGAAAAGACTGAACCAGGGAAAAGCAGGAAATGTGGCCGTCAACCCCGGCAGGCCGCCTATCATCTGGTAGGAAAGAATCCCGGCCACTGCCAAGGAAATATAAAGCAGGATGAGTTTTACCACACCTACCATTCCTGTACCCCATACGCCGCCAAAGATCACATAACTGATAACCAGGACTACAGCAATGAAAGCCGCTAAGAGCGGCGGTACTTGAAACATGGAGGTAAGCAAAGCTACGGCAGAGAGAATCTGCCCAATAATATTGAGGAAAATTCCAAGAGAAGAGAAAACACTGGCTACCGGACCGGCTCTTTCCCCGTAAGCCTTAACCAGGAATTGAGGTGCCGTAGAGGCTCCTGATTCCCTTAAGGGCTTAGCCAGAACTCCTAAGAGCAGGCAGGCAATACCTGCGCCTAAAGTAAACCACCAGGCACTAAACCCAACTTTGAAAGCCAGTTGGGCCGTACCGATGGTAGAAGCGCCGCCCACTACCGTCCCCATGATTGTACCGGCTACTAATGAAACACCCATAGACCTTCCCCCAACGGCAAAATCCGCTGAAGTCTTAACCTGCCGTATGGAATAAACCCCAACCACAGTGACAATAGCCAGGGTAAACACCATACTGATGACATGTACCTGAGTCAACATCCCCTTTCCTCCAACTCTCACAGTAAATTTTTTTCTATATTAATTCTATAATTTTTTCTATATTAATATTATTTCTCTATTTGTTTGATAATTCCTGTTTCACTTATTTAAATAAAAGTTACTTTGGCATAAAAACACCCACTTGGACCAAGTGAGTGCAAAAAAAGCTTTACTCTTCTTTTCCTTCAAATAAATCCGGGTGACAATACAGTGTTTGAGAATCACTGGCAATTTCGGCGAAATCCTCTAAAAGCTTGGAATATTTAAAGGCAAAGTTGAAGAACAGATGAATTTCCGGTTTACTCCGGTCACATGACCGCATAATCACCTTATCGGGATAAAACAGATACTGATAATCCTTATCTCGCCAGGCCAAGCGTATATTGCCGATAATTAAATAGACATTTCCCCATTCATTGATGGAAAAATCATTGAGGATGCCCCGTCCAACTTCCAGTTGGCCGAGACGAAAACCAATAGTATGGTCGGGCTTACCCATAAAGGTAGAAAAATGCTCCAAGATAAAACGGCAAGGTAGACTGACTTCCTCTAAAAGGCGCCTCTCCGTTGTCAGCTTTTCTTCCAGTGTTTTAAAGCGGAGAGCCTGGGGGTGATTTTCTTCCCCCGTTAGACCATATTTCTCCTTGCAACGGCGGAGGACCAAGGTTATCTCTTCATAAGCTTCCAGATACCTTTGATCCCTTTCTTGTCGCTTGTTCATGGGCCACCCTCCTTTGCTGCCTCTTAATATAAGTATACACTAACCGGTACAATTATTTCCATGTTTGGCCCTTTTATTTAAAATAAAGGGTTGTTTCCAGGAAAGATTTTACACTTATTCGGTAACCCCGGCAATCCTTCGGGCATAATCAATATATTCTTCCAGAGGTGTATAAGCTTCCACCACTATCTTTGCACCGTCAGGCGCCCCACCGCCGTGCATACAGCCCGGTACGCCGGCCCCCAGGGTAAGCCATTCAGCGAGACGAGCCATTCTTACCCTGGTTTCCGCAGAAACAGAACCCGCCTTAAGCACATTCAGGAGGTAATCACCGTATTCCTCATTCTGCAAATCCAGATAAGACGGCAGGCAGCCTGTTTCCACAATACCACCGCCTATCTCCTGGCAGAGCCGCTTTGTCTCATAGGGCAAAGTGGCTACATGGACCTTATTGGTATGGGCTGTAATAGGATCAGAGAACCAGATTCCAGAGGGGTGCTGTTTCCCTAAAGCAATAGCTCCTACACCCACACTAAAAGTTGTTTCATTATTAACAGCCATTTGGGTTAACTTATCGGAAAAGATTTTTTCGCTTAAACCATTAGCCCGGGCCAGCATAGCGGCGGCACCCAGCATCACATCCCCCTGTCCGGCCACGCACGCACCGATACATGCACGGTGATTAGCGGAGAAATAACTGATAATATTTCCCGTGTATTTATACTCTCCGGCCATAAAAACCCGTTCATTGGGAACAAAGACATTATTAAACAGCAGATAAGCCTGGGTAATACCTGTCTCCGGAATATCAAAGCCCTCTTCATATTCCCGCCGGTCACTGGGACGGCGAGCCTCTACAATCGTTAGCCCTTCAATATCACGGGGTACCACACAGGCCACGGCATAATTCTTGTTCGCTTCATCGTAAGCGCCGCTTGGTAAAATAAAAATTTCATTGGCTGCTGCCACACCACAAATCATGATTTTGGCTCCCCTGATGATGATGCCATCTTCCCGCTTTTCCATAATACGCAGATTGGCATCGGGCACAGGCTGATTGGCCGGTTTTTTGGAACGATCACCTTTGGCGTCGGTTAGCGCTCCGGCTGCCACCCAGCCTTCTTCCTCCGCTAAGAGCAACCATCGTTTCAGACGCTGATGATAACAGGTACCATATTCTTTATCGATTTCATTTGAGACCGCCCAGAGGACATTTTGAGCGTTCCAGCCCACGCAAAGGCCCCCAGTACACGTGCCGGTCAGATGATACATAGTTCTTTTTAATTTTGAATTGTGGATTACATCTTCCATCTTCTTCATTAACCCGTTGAAACGATGAATCCTGTCACCGGTGAGATAGGACTTTGTGGTGAAGAGTTCTTCCAATTTGGAATCATAGGCGGCATCAAAACCACGGGCATGACTTTCTACCGTTCGTCTCGTGGCCGGGTGAGTGGTAACATCGGTGATTAATTCACCAAATTTGTAGACATTGGGCCTCATCCTTTTAAGCGACTGTATGTATTTTTCCCTGGTGATTAACGCCATTTTTTTGTCCCCTCCACTCTTTCTCACATTCCAAAATATTTTAATTTTATATTTTAATATTAACACATTTCAGTCTTTGTTAATTATAATCACTTCTAATTTCCCAATTTACCCTTTCTTAAAAAATATAAAAAGTATATCTCCAGTTTGACAGAATCACGATACCATCATATAATATTTTAGTACGGGATGTAGCGCAGTTTGGTAGCGCGCTTGGTTCGGGACCAAGAGGTCGCAGGTTCAAGTCCTGTCATCCCGACCATCTTGAATATTATTACTCCTCCAACCCGGAGGAATTTTCTTTTTTATACATTAACAATAAAGGGCTTCTATCTATAGAATCACAGATAGAAGCCCTTTAACATTGCCAATATTACTTAAGTTAGGAATTTAGAATCTTCTTGGCACTTTCGTCTAAAGCATCAGTAATGTATTTAATATTAGTTTCTCTTTCTGTTTCACGATTGCCAGCCACTAAGTCATCACGGGATATTTCTTTCAGGGAGAACTTCCGGGCACCGGCCATTAACTGCTGGAGACCGGCCGCCAGTTTATCAGCCAAGTTCCACATAGCTATTGCACCCAGGGGTATATTTTTCATTTCATCTTTACCCACTTTATTCTGTACATCATAGTAACCCGCAAAGATTTCTTCTGCAGTAGCACCAACTTGTGTTACAGCGGCGGGCAGTTTATCCCAGTTACCATTGACCAGCGCTTTTCTCTCAGGTTTCAGTACGCCTTCTATATTTGCACCCAGGAACCCGGGAATCATGACAGCTCTTCCCATACAGACAAGTTTTGTAAAGGGCGCTCCCAGCGCTAAGGCTTTAAAGATATGGTCTTCGCGAGCTAACCCGCCGCCAAAGGCCAGGTCTACAACCTTATTGCCCTTTGCCGCCAGTATGGTGGCATATTCATAGGCCTTGGCATGAAGTAAAATCGAAGGAACTCCCCATGTCTCCATCATATTCCAGGGGCTCATTCCTGTACCGCCACCGGAACCGTCTATCGTTAAGAGGTCAAGCTTGGCATCGGTAGCATACTTCATGGCCATAGCCAGAGCTTCCATGCCATAGGAACCGGTTTTTAAAGATATCCGTTTATAACCGATTTTCCTTAAATACTCCACAGAGCTCATAAAGTTCTCTCTGACTTGCTCAGGTGAGGATAAGTCAGTATATCCCAGTCTGCTGTGGCGGGCAAAAGATTTGATGGCTCCGTTCTTAAAGGCTTCCTGAACCGCGGGCTTGGTGGGATCGGGATCAACCACATAACCCCTATTTTTCAGGAATAAGGCATAGTCCAGGCTTGTTACCTGTATTTCTCCGCCAATGTTTTTGGCCCCTTGTCCCCACTTGAGTTCAATAACGACCTTATCGCCGTATTTATCAATAACATACTCGGCCACGCCGTTTCTGGTGTCTTCCACATTCATCTGCACAATGATAGCGCCATAGCCGTCATAATAACGCAGATAAGTCTCGATTCTCCTGTCCAGTTCCGGAGCTTTCACTATTTTTCCGTTTTCAATAACCGCTTCCTTATCCACGCCTACCACGTTTTCGCCTATAACGATAGGGAATCCTACCAGAGCTGCGCCGGTAGCAAAGGCATCCCAGTATTTTGCGGCGATGAAAGTGGATCCAAGAGCCCCTGTCATGATGGGAATCCTGGATTTTGTTTTGACTTCGTTGCCAAATTCCGTTTCGATATTCACATTGGGAAAAATACAGTCATCGGCCGAATTGGAAATTCCTTTCGGCAAACCTGCCGCCCCATAATTATATCCCTGGATTCTTAGGGAATTATAAGACACTCCCACATGGGTTGTGTTTCTACTCCCCGCCGTAACTATGCCAAAGTCCCGGGGATACAGCATTTTTCTCCCAATCATGCTGGTTAACCAGGTTTCGCACTTTCCTTGACAATCAGCCCTGCAAAGAGTACATAATCCCGATTCTGCAGCATCTCCTCTGTTCACTGTACCTAAAACATCATTTGTTTTGGGATATTGATTCATGATTTTCCCCTCCTAAACACATCATTGTGTATATATTATTAATGCTTATTGGTAAACTTTTATATTCATAACATTCTTATAGCTGTTATTTTATAATACATTTCTGTTAAAGTACAGAATACGAAAACATGTATACTGTATAACAGACATGTATACAGTATTCCGACGATGTATACAGTATTAAGCCTTTTCATATAAAGATTAATTCCCGAAATATGGAAGAAAATAAAAACAAAAGGAAAGTGACCAATCACCCTCCTTTTGTTTTTATTTTACCAATTTTTTATCATGCGTATATTTGAGAACGACTGTCCTCACCAGAGTAATTACCAAATCGAACCTTATCTCTAAAGTTTTAGTTATGTTTTCCGTATTTCTTTCTGTAAAAAGGGCGGTAAGCCTCTGACTACCGCCCTTCTCTAGTTTAGAGAGTGCTCTTATACTTACTTCGTAATGCATAAACCTTTCTCACTGGGATTAAGCTCATACCAGAACACAATCCGCCCATCTGCCAAAACGCCGAGAATATGAGTCCCCGCAGCTTTAACTGAAACAACTTCTGGCTCAACCTTTAAGGTTTTCAAGTTAAGACGGTTTATATAAGACATGTGATTGGCATTGTCATTACCGTCTCTTGTGTAGGTTATAAATGCTGCATGATTCTTACCAACATAACACATATCTGGAAATCGAATATCTCCGGTCTCACCGGGATTCGCCAGCTTAATTTCGTGTACATTGCCCGTGGTAAAGTCCAGGTATACTGATTTATACTCAGATGTTTCCTTATGTCTATTATAAGTGTTCACCCCAAGGAAGCCCGTATCATATCGGATAGCAGCTGATGAACCATGGGGATCCATGTAAAATCTTTTTGCTTCACCGTTATCCAGATCGTACAGTGTATAACCCAGGTTGCCTTCATAACCCGACATGGTAGTCATAACCTTCTTATCACCCGCTACAAACCGGGGAGACATATGATAAGAATGGTTGATTAACTGACTACCTTTAATATCAACGGTTTTAGCCAAGAGCTTCTTGCTGTTGTCTGCAATGTTCCATAGCTTGAGACCTGCCTCATCGGCATATATAAACTTCGTACGGTCCTGGGAAAGATCGTAGCCGCCAAAAAAAATAAGTGGATTCCCGTCTTCGTCGTACTTGGGTTCGCGGGCTATTTTATCGGCAATTACTTGAGGCAGAGGTATGTCACTAGCTGGAGTAAGGTCTTTAGTAAAGGTAATTACTTTATCCTTTAGGCGTACCATTAGAGCATCTCCTGCTAGCTTGATGTCAGAGTATTCGCAGTTAGTACCCAGGTCCAGCTTTTTCTCCACCTTCATGGTATTAGGGGTTACAATCATTAACACTGTATTTTTCTCTTTTACATAGGGCGTGTAGGCCAAAATCATCCTGCCATCTACCTCGCCCACCATGGACAGCTCCTGCATATCACCGTCAAAACCTGAGATTTTTTCAAAGCGCTGATAATCACCGGTGAGGGCAACCAGTTTGTTGTTTGCATACTCCCACTTGCCCTTTACAAAATACAGGCTGCCGTCTTCCCGCTCCTTTAAGGTCAATGTCCTGGTTAACTCGATGCGGCGGGTTTGATAAGGATGGTATTGTACCATAACTGCAGTGACAGTGCCATCGGTGTTTCGTGTCACTTTATCAAGCTGAAAACCCCATGGGTTGTTCTCTGTGTAAGAGGGGCGCTTGCCTTCCATACCCATGCTAAATAAGAAGGCTCGTTTCCCGGGGTCATAGTAGTGCTTCTCTACCTTTGAAACATCCAGGCTAGTCAGGTTAAAATAGCGGTTGGCATATTTAAGAACGACTTCAAGGGGGAAGAGGCGCAGCGTGCTGTCCTTACCGGCCAACGGTAAACTGCCCTCACCATGTTCTGATATATACTTAAACCAAAAGAACATAGCTATATAAGTGGGATCGATTTCCGCTGCCGAGTTAAACTCCCGGGTGTTGCCTACTGTGGCAATTGAATCATATAAATACTCCTGCCAAAGCTTTTCCAGCACAGCTGGATCTGTAATCTCCCCATATTCAATTTTTTCTGGCTGCTTTTCTTCAGTTTTAAGCGTACTAACTGGCGGCTGTTCTTGTGGGGGTTGGACCGGTTCCGTTTTCCTGCTGTCACATCCTGCCGCAAACAAAAGGAGAAGCACTACCACAGCAATAAGTACAGCTTTTTTGTTCTTCATCACATTAACACCTTCTTAAATCCACTTTCCATTAACTATAAGCAGTTTTTTAATTTATGTATGGTTTCTAAATTCTACCGATGAATTTTTTCTCATACTAAGATTCAAAGTTCATTTCCTTACCGTGCAATAGACCTTTGAGATATTCTATCGTTACAACTACGTCTGCCGGCGTTATATCTAATACAAATAACCATCCCTTTTCCCCCGACGTCCCCCGGCCCTAAGGCGTAGTCCGAACCTTAGATAACTCCTATCTTAGGTTCGGGCGAGCCGGCCGCCGCCGCGGTTGGGTCGGGGGTGTGGCGGCCCCATGAGATTCTCTACCGCACCCTTGGGAAGGTATTGTTAGCTGATGTACCGGTTTAATGCCCCTAAAGTAATACACCAAGGGAATTAATAAATATTAAGAAACTCCCTTGGTGTTAATACTATTGGTTTTTCAATTTCAATGCTTTGGAAGTCTTTATCACCGGTTATGATTATATCTACGTCAGCCAAAATAGCTGAAACAAGTATCGGAAGGTCGCCATTATCCCGTATCTGAGGATATTTGTTCATTTCTATATCCAATGGTGTATAAACCAGCTCATATGATAGTTTAGACAGAAATCTCTCAAGGTTCTTAATCTTCTCAGGAAACTTCCTCTCAAACACAATATGAACTTCATCTATTATGTGAGAACACAACACAAGATTATGTTTTTCAATAACTTTCTGTAGGGTAATTGTAGGAGAAGAACCTGGAAACAAGATGGCCGAAATGAGTACATTTGTATCAATCATTATTCTCATATTTCTTCTCCCAGAGCTCTTTCCTTATCTCTTTCACATACTCATTTATTTCATTATCCGATTTAAATCCTTGTTTTTCTGCTTCCCCCATCATTGAACTCTGCAATTCTTTAAATGCCATAAGCGAAGCGTTGGCAACAACTATCTTACCGTCTTCTTCAAAGAACAAAACTTTGTCACCTTCTTTTAAATTAAGTTTCTTCCTTATCTCGATTGGGACAGTAATCTGGCCCTTTGAAGACAATCTTGCTAGTTCCATGTCTAAGCCCCCGTTCATGCTTTCTTTACTTTCTTTACTTATATTATATCTCAAGCAGATGGGTTTTTACACTATGGCTTTCATCTTCTCCCAAGCACGGTATGTCAGCTAACGAATGTGCATTACCGACGTCAAAAACGGGAACGCAGTGTTATGCACAGTGCGTACTTGTTGTCTTATAGGTTTAATAACCCCTGAAGATTTCTACCGAGAATTAACTCCTTATCACTATTCGATATTTCAAGCTGTCTTATCTTATGAATTGGAGTGATCTAACTAAACTGGACACGCAGAACGGTGTTTTTCTCCTCTTTTCTTAGAATTACTCATTATTTTATAAAAAAGGAATTCTTTGTATTTTAACTTTTGCTCTTCTGGGGCAATAAGTATAATATTCTGAATATAACCCAGGTTATATCCATATATTTCCATTAATAGGGTCGACAGAGACCTATCCCAGCTTTTTACTAGTTTTTCTTTGTGTAAGCTAGGCCGCCAGAGATTTTCTGTAATGCCTTTCAAACTCTATAGGGGACATATATCCCAGGGCACTGTGCAGTCGTCTGGCATTGTAGAATGTCTCAATATACTCTTCTGGTCTTCGTGTGGGTGAGGTGGTTCGTTTGAAACTGTAGGATATAGACAAATCTCGAAATATGATTCATATCCGTCAGGCCAAAGGTAGGAAAAATCGATATACTATGTTATCTCTAAGTTGCTTTGGAAGTATTAACCCAGTATTTAAGACACTTAGACAGGCCCTGGTGTATTTGGAAAAGCAGTGCATAGTGATCGCCCTATAGTAGTTGAAATCCCATTTGATCCTAAGAAGTTGGAAGCAAGCAATGCCTTGAATGTAGGTAAAGATGAGTTTTGTTCGAGCTTAGAAGAAACAGCAGCGGGGTTGGATAATCCTACTTAGAGCATCGGTGAGGTTGCTATTTAGCCCCCTAGAACTTTTGGAGAAAATGCACTTATATGTTAGTATTTAAGTAGGGGGTAATAAGAGTGACAAAAAATCAGTACAGTCATGAATTTAAAGAGCAAATTCTAAAAGAATGTCAGGAGACAGGCAATGTAGCCTTAGTGGCCCGAAGGCATGAGATAGCAACAACTACTATCCATACCTGGCTGAAAAAACAACGCCAAAGAGGTTCGGTAAAACCTCTGCCCAAAGCAAAAGAAGAACGGTACAAAGCCATGGAAAAACAGCTTAAAGAAGTAAGTACAGAAAATGATAGACTAAAACGTCTTCTTGCCGAGAAAGAATTACAATTGGCAATTCTAAAGGATTTGATGGATTGTAAAAACCCTCGGTAACCGGCAGAGTTGCCATTGCTAAGAGGTGGATTGAAAAGGGATACAATACAACTACTGTTCTCAACTCTGTCGGTCTGGCTGCATCCACCTATTACTACAACATCACAAAAGAAAGCAGAGAGGAACAAGCATTAACAAAAAAGCAGACGGGACGTAAAATACCAGGCTATTCACTGAACAAAAAGGGAGAAAAGATACCGGATGAACTTATCAAAGAATAACTTTGTGAGCTTATAACCGCGATGGTTTTCCCTATGGATACAAAAAGCTTGGCATTTGTTTGAAAGAAGATTATAAGTTGATAATCAACCATAAGAAAGTTTACCGGCTTTGCAAAGAACTTGATATTTTACGTCCTCAACGAAAAATATATCCCAAGCGTCCTAAGAAGCTTGCTAAGCGAGAAAAAATAACAGGTCCTAACCAGCTCTGGCAAATGGATATAAAATATGGCTATATTGCCGGGACCGGTCAATTTTTCTTCCAACTTTCAGCCATAGATGTATTTGATAGATCAATAGTAGGTTACCATGTAGGATTAAGCGCCACAGCAAAGGATGCCTGCAGGGTACTTATAAATGCCCTTAAAAAACGCAACTTAACTCCCGGTGTGAAAATGCCGGTGATAAGAACGGACAATGGGCCCCAATTCATTGCTAAACTGTTTAAGGAAACTTGTGATAAATGGAATATCGAGCATGAAAGAATTCCTGTCAAAACACCTAATATGAATGCCTATATAGAGTCATTCCACTCTATCCTAGAGGATGAATGCTACAGTCGCCATGAATTTGACAGCTTTATGGAAGTATATCGGACTATTAGTGAATATATTGATTACTACAACAATAGGCGTAGACATAGCGGTATAAAGTATATGGCTCCTAATGAGTTTTACAAGGCCTTTACAAAAGGGCAATTCACAGGGTCAGTACAACCTCTTATCGCCTAATACTGTTATCCTCCTAGCCAACCTTAGCAACGAAAAAGCAGGCTTCCGCAATTGGTGTCAAGGGTGCGAAGCAGGCTTTAGCCCTTGCCCTTGACAACATAAGGAAGGCGGCTAAAATTGGGTGAGGTTGGATAGGCAGCCGTTTTAAAAGTATTGTATGGCATTATTTACCATTTGGTAGAAGATTATAGCCTTACTGTTAGTGAGAAAGAATCAAGTAGCTATTCTCCAATTTTAGGGGGTCAGCCCGAGGTCTTACCAAGAGAATTCGCACCATTTACGACGGACATAAATGGACAAAGGCCCACATCGTCTAACACCCTGCTAAGCAGTTTCGCTACGCTCCACCCAACTCGCGGCTGTCACGATTTTTGCTAATAGATTGAAAGGTGTAAAAGGTGTAGGAAAAATCGCGCCAGCTATCGCGAATTCGCCTAGCCTATGATACGTTAGCCGAAATACGGATCCACTGAAGGAGGTTTAAAGATGAAAAAAGAGGAAATTATTGAAAGATTAGTTGCATCAGATTATGAGATCGAAGAGATTAGAAGACTTGGAAATGACACAGGAGATCAGATAAGACTTACTAACTGAAATGTAATTAACTGTTATGATAAGGGAACTTATAATGTTCAAGGTAAGAATAAAAGCGAAATTGAAGCTATTCTAGAGATTCGAACAAGTCACACTATGGTAAAAGAATCATGCTTAGGAGATGGGAAATAGAACCTTTAATACTTGATCAGTTGCCTTCAGAAGGTTAGACAATTATAGAAAAACTTGAAAATTATACAGGGAAAGTAAATTTTGCAGTTGTTTTAGCAACACCAGACGATGAAGGGCATAGGGCAAATCACCCCGATGAAAAGACATATCGTGCAAGGCAAAACGTAGTGTTGGAGTTGGGAATGTTACTATCAAAACTAGGAAGGGCAAAAGTGGCAATACTAATTAAAAACCCTAGTAAAATGGAACGTCCTTCAGATATACAAGGTCTAATATATATTCCTTTTAACGAAAATTTGGAAAAAGAAGCAGGAGTTGTATTAGCAAAAGAAATGGAGAAACAATGGATTCATATATCTGTATCTAAACTTTAGATTAATCTGTACTTCGGCTAACAATGGCTTCACGCATCGGGCGCGGTAAGCGGGTTCAACGCGGGTTGGATTTTGAGCGGGGCTGAAGAGTGCGTGCCACACCCTTGCGCCCAAGACCGGCAGGACTCGGTCATCGCCTTAGGGCGCAAGGGCGTCGTAAAGCCGGGACCGTTAGACGCAATACCTATAATTAGGAGGTTAAATCCATGCCAAGACCTGGTGATATTATTTCATATCTTGAGATGAGTATGGAGGAAGGGATTAACCTTCAAAGAGGTATGAATTTCAGGTTGAGAGGTAAAACATCAATAATTCTCATGAGTGTAAGGCCAGGGGCACCGTATGCAGATAGAATTGAGGAAAATGGAAAAATATTAATTTATGAGGGTCATGATATACCAAACAGAAAAGATGGACCTAATCCAAAGAAAGTTGACCAAGAGATGTTTACTCCAAGTGGATCCCTTACTGAAAACGGCAAATTTTTTGAAGCTGCCCAAAAGTACAAGAGAGGAATACAACCTGCTGAAAGAGTGAAGGTATATGAGAAGTTAAGAGACGGGATTTGGGTATACAATGGTATATTCAAATTGGTCGATGCCTGGCTTGAAGAAAGTAATGCACGAAAAGTGTTTAAATTTAGATTAGAACTGGTGAACGAGCTAATACCAGAGAAAAAACAGGATGATGAGTTGGAACACGGGAGAATAATTCCTTCAGAGGTAAAGTTAGCAGTTTGGAAAAGAGATAAAGGAAAGTGTGTCATTTGTGGCAGTTCAGAGAATCTTCATTTTGATCATATTATTCCTTATTCAAAGGGTGGATCGTCATTGGTTGCCGAAAACATTCAACTTCTGTGCGCAAGACATAATTTAGCGAAACACGATAAGATTGAATAAACCGGTACTGCGTCTAACACTATACTCCCGCAAGGGCGCGGATTAGCAGGGCTGCGGGAGCTTGATTTTGGGTGAGGCTGGAGCGTGCCGCGCCACATCCCCTGAGCCCAAGACCGGCGGACTCGGCTCACCTTCGCTAAGAGTTGCAAGCAACTCTAAAGCTCAGCCATCGTCTTAAGGCCGGGTGACGTCGGGAACACGACTTCGTCAGTCGACATGGTGGCAAAAAAAGGACTGATTACTCAGCCCAGTTTTTAAGGGGCAGATTTGGTATTCTGCTGAATTCTTTAGTGTTATTTGTAACCAGGATTAAGTCCTCAGAAAGTGCGTGAGCTGCAATCATTAGATCGTATGCACCGATAATTTGACCTCGTTTTTCAAGACCAGCTCGGATATGGCCATACAAAACTGAAGCTCGGTCAGAAAAAGGAAGAATGGTGATTGGTGCTAGGAAATTTACCAGGGCGAGTTTGTTTCGCTCCGGAAACTGACTTTTATAAACACCGTATTGTAGTTCTGCTAGAGTAATTGAGGAGATACATACGTCGCCAACTTTAAGAGCATTGAATATTTGGAAGACCTGAACTGGTTTCTTCTTGATGATGTAGATGCAGATATTGGTATCAAGCATGTATCTCATAGTTACAAGCCTTCTCGTTTCTCAATCTCGGGTTGGTTTCTTTCAGCCATAAAATCATCGGAAAAGTAGTTTAAGCTAGATTCAAGTGTTTTCCAGGCGCTGTCTTTGGGAATCAAAAGTACGACATCATCAATTTTCTTGACATAAACTTCGGAACCTTCTAGCCGATATTCTTTGGGTAATCTAACAGCCTGACTTCTTCCGTTAAAGAAGATTTTTGCAATATCCAAAGTAATCACCTCTAACTAGGTATATATCATAGTATATACCTAAATACTCTTATTGTCAAATAAAGTAAACGTAATGAAGACACCACCACGATCGACTAACACTGCGCTCCCGCAAGGGCGCGGATTAGTAATGTGATATACTTTACTTTCACTGTATGTTCTTGGTCTCCTGGGCATAACCTCTCACCCCCTATACCTTTGCTCAAAACAGCAAAATCGTGTCACGAGAACCGTCCCTATTCTTTCTTCTTTCTGAACAGGAGCGAGGGTATAAAAATGCCCTGTGAATACTGCATGTTTATATGTGCAGCACCACAGGGATGTAGGCAAATCCTTTATTCTTGAGCAGATTTATAATGAGCGGATATGAGAATATCTACGCTTTTGGCGAATAACCAAAATTCTTTTTATCTTTTACTTCTAAAACTGTATTTATGCAATCTCTGAACTTGTCGATTTCGATTTCACCACAAACAATCACAACAATACTGTCTTCAATTTCTATGCAGCAATTGCATTTCTTTTCCTTATCACATCCCACTTTGAATTCCTCCTTTCATAATGAATTGCCTGACCACCCGGTGGTCTTAAAATATACTATGATGTACAAGTAAAAATGGTTATTCTCTTTTTTTTGATCAAGTCCAAAATTATGTGTAAAATTCCTCAGTTAGAGTAACCTGAACACCGCCGCATAGATTGTCCAGCACGCCAGTTGCCAGTCAAGGGTAAAGGCTAAGCCTCCGCTTTGTGGACCCTTGACAGTCACCTGGCTTAGCTGGAATTGGTCATTAAGCAGTGTTCAAGGGTAACGATATTGTTTTTGTTAAAGCTTTGTTTTTGCTCTTTCTGCCACTGTAAGTACTCATCCATATCAAGATATTTTTTACCGGCTCCATTAGGGCTAACACCAGAGCTTGCTCGCTGCGTTGATACCGGGCAAACATTTCGGTAGAAAACTGGCCATTGCGAAAACGCGGCACACGCAGGGTAATGGTTCCTTCCCGGGTGGTTAGTTGATGAGGATATGAGCCATTACGGTATCCTTTTCTTTCAGCAGTACGTTCGTACGGCTCGGCTTGCAGTTGTTCGGTGGCTTGTGCCTGCAAAATCTGGTTCAATACGGATTCCAGCAAAGCTGCTATACCGGAATCTTTATCTCGCTTTCGACAATGCGTAGGCACAAAAATCCCCGCCATCCCAGGCGGGTCAAGGCTTTGAAACACTTGTGGATAACTTCGCGTATGTCTACAATTTTTTAGTCGTTCGAGGGGCAATGTGCCATATTCTCGGGGGTTCATCAATTTTGAGAGCTGAAAAAATACCGTCCTGTTCCTCGGTTGTTTCAGTCCTTTGCCATACCCGTCCGTCTACCGATTCGTATTCAATCAGATGCATTTTTTCTAACTCCATCCGCAGGCTTCGCCAGGTCTGTTTAGTTTCCACTTCAGCCAGACGGACTAACAACAGGGCTAACCAGCAGAGAAGGACATGAGCTTTAATGCGTTCATCCTTGCGGTGGTAGACAGGACGAAGGTCTAACGTCGTTTTCAGGGTTCGGAACGCGGCTTCAACATCCATAAGCTGTTTGTATCCTAGTGCAATGTCTTCTGCAGAAAGGGTATCGTCAGAGGTACGGATCAAATATTTCCCGTCCAGTCGCTCTGCTTCTTTTACTGCCTGACGATCAATTTTCAGGTTACCGTGCTTATCCATCTTTAGGTAGCGTTTGTAGACTTGGTGGCTGTAAAGTCGGCAATGGGCCTTGGTATGGGCCTCACCGTTTAGGTCTTTCAGTTTAGCCAGTTCCTGGGTCAATTTTTCCAAATGTTTCTCGCGGGTAGCCGCGTCCCGTTTAGCTTCTGCCGGGTTACGGACCATCATTTTTGTGTCGTAGGGACGGTTCTGTTGATACGAGGGTTCTCTGTACTACTCCTCTATTAATTCCAAGAATATCCGCAACCTTACGATTGATAACCCTTTCTCATAACTAAGATATTTTATTAGCTCTTTTCTAAGGGTACCATCTATTAAGTTTGCTTCCTCAATTCCACGTTCTTTAAGATATCTATTTATAGTTGATTTAATGTCTTCCTCGTCAAGCGTAGTATTTTCCTGCTCTATATCTAAATACTTGTTACTGTCGGCCTGTTCATGAAAATCGATAAATACCTGTAGAGCTTTTGTGGGATTCGGAGAAAAAAGTTCTAGTACTTCATTCTTGTTAATGAGAGATTCGCTACCGTCGTTAATATATGAGGAATAACTGCTCTATTGATAACAGGCAGCGGTTGGTACTATACCAGCCTTAACTGGATTATTATGAATATACCTAACAAGATTTAATATAGGTAGCTATCATTCAAAACTGTCTCACTCTTGTACCTGTCTTGAAATACGTGGCCCACCCGTCTGTATTTAGTACGAAAATAACCCTATCAAATAATCAATATGCTTGTAAGGCAAAAAAGACAATAACGAACTAGCAGATGCAAGTTCATGCATCTGACGGATTAATCCTTCTGGAGGATATAACTGTTAGACAGCTTACTGGACTTCTCTCACCTCCAGACCGAGTTTTTTAGCTTCGGCAATAATTCTTTTTACACGGAATTTTTCCTGTTTTTGTTTAGCTTTTTCAAAGGATGTCTCGTCGTAGTCAACATCTTTCTTCAATAAGTTGTAAATGATCACGAGGAGCTTTCTGGCTAATGCAATGAGAGCTTTCTTGGCCCCGCGGCGTTGTTTTATCTTCCAGTACCAAGACGATAAATAGCTATCGCGTATTCGGGTGATGCACCAGGCAATTTCGCAAAGGATTCGTTTTAGATAGGTGTTGCCATGGGTGGTACGGGTGGACTTTTTTTTCCTGCACTTTCATTATTACCAGGACTTAAGCCCGCCCAGGAACAGATATGTTCCGCGGTTTTGAATCGGCTCATATCAATGCCGATTTCCGCCAAGATTGCAGCAGCGGCGGTTTTGTCAATCCCCGGGATGCCGTCCAGTTGCTCCAGTTGTCTTTGATATTGCTTGAGTTTTTCCTCAAGCTTTTGCTCTACCTGGTGAAGATGCTCGTAGTGCTGATCCAGCCACCCTAGCAAAAGCTTGAGGAACTCCCTTTGGTGAACATCCATTTTACCATTGACAGCCTGTTTGATCTCATGGAGCTTGCTCTTAGCGCGCCCCTTTACAAATGTTTCTACTTCGCGGGCAGATATCTTCCCGTAGCAGCAAAGGTGATCTATAATTGCTCGGCCTGATACGCCGAATATATCGGTGAGAAATGTTGACAGCTTAAAGCCGCAGCTTTGTAAGTGCTTTTCAATCCGATTTTTCTGGGAAGTAATTTCCTCGACGATGCTTTTACGGTACCGGGTCAGATTACGGAGTTCCCGGATAGGTTTCGAGGGGATAAAACTTCCTTCTAACAATCCGGCACGCAAGAGAGTGGCTATCCATTCAGCGTCCTTCATGTCGGTCTTTTTGCCAGGAACATTCTTCATGTGCCGGGCGTTGGTAACAATCAAAACCATACTGCCGTCAAAGGCTTCTTCCAGTACGTTATATACAGGCTGCCAATAAACACCAGTACTTTCCATAGCCACATTCCGGCAGTTTTCCTCTTCCAGCCAGGCTTTTAGTTCATCAAGTCCAGCAAGAAGGGTGGAAAAAGTGCGGATGGTTTTAACTGGTTCCCCGTCAACATTGCCTTTTAATAAGCAGGCGACAACAGTTTCCTTGTGGACATCAAGACCACAACAAATTTCCAGAATGTCTTGCATACGACTCACTCCTGCTCCAATGGATTTCAGGGATGATTGCCCGAGAAAATATGGAGTTTAGTACCCGTGCTGTTCCCAAGTCCTTAAAAACAAGGGGCGACAATTGGCCGTGCTCAAAGGCAATCAGGTTAGGTTTTTAGTCGAGGTTATACCATCAAAATACAATCAACCTTTGTCCCTGATAATTCCAATGTAGCAGAAAATTAGACCATTGTAATCACTTCTACATATTTTCATAATTGGTTGTGCCTTCTAGGCATGGGTGGTTTTTATTAAAATAAATTGCGTAAGCCGTGTTTAACTTTTTCATTATGGTAGAAATACTATCCAAATTCTCTCTTATCAGAAGATGAATATGGTTATCCATAAGGCAATAAGCATATAAACAGAAAGCCTCTTCTGTTTTCTTCCTCATGATAATATTGAGAAACTTCTCTCTATCCTCTCTGTCATAAAACAAATTCTTCTTTTCGTTTCCTCTGGTCATAATGTGATATACTTTGCTTTCACTGTATGTTCTTGGTCTCCTGGGCATAATCTCTCACACCTTCTACCTTTGCTCAAAACAGCAAAATCGTGTCACGAGAACCGTCCCTATTCTTTCCGCAATTACCCAAATTTAAAATGATTATTCTACATATTCCTGTAATTATCCTTGGGAAAAAATGACATATTTTGTCGTTTTTGGTATGTATTTTCCCTTAATTGTATTCTTGTTTTACCCCCTTGTCGTAGAACACAATATGATTTATTATCCAGCGATATACTTTTGTTACTTCCAGAGAGGAATTTACAGAATCGCGGCGAACTTTAACACCAACTAAATCTTTTCATAACCTGGAGGAGAGATTTATGTTTGGAGTTAAATTAACCTGCCCCCAGTGCAAGGAGCCTATCACTACAAATACCAGCAGATGCCCGTCCTGCCGCAATACTATACCAAAGAAGCATGTAGAGCATTATAAAAAGGCGGAGACAAAGTTCTGGATAACGTTCCTGGGTGGCTTCATCATCTTCCTAATCATCCCCTTCCTCCTTTATGATCTATTGGGCACCAAATGGACAGGGATCCTGATTGCCTCCGGTATCCCCATCTCATTCCTGGCCGGATACCTGGTAATGTTTATGGATATTTACGGCAAAAAAAGAAAGCGCTATAAAGACAACTGACCTGCTTTCCGGCAGGTCAGTTGTCTTTTATTTATAATATCAGATTTTCTTGTACCACACGGCGGATTATATCCTGAGGAATATCCCTTACCATCTCCACTTTACCGATAGCAGTAGGAAGAATGAATAAAACTTTTTTGTCAGAGACCTTTTTATCATAAATCAGGTTCTGGATAACTGTTTCCAGGAACTTAGCAGGAAAACGTATTGGAAGTTCCCATAGTTCCAGGATATCCTTAACTCGTGTTACCACATCTTTCTCAATCATACCCAAAGCGTAGGCCAGTTCCATAGCACCGTACATACCAATGGCTACGGCTTCCCCGTGCCGGTACTCTTTGTAATGGGTCGCACTTTCCAGGGCATGGCCCAGGGTATGGCCGAAATTCAGGATGTTTCGTAACCCCTCATCTTTTTCATCCCGGCCGACTACTTCAGCTTTGATTTGACAGCATCGTTCGATCATTTCCGGTAAGACAGAGGGGTCACGCCGCAAAATCTCCAGGGTATGGTTTTCGAGAAACTCAAAAAAAGCCTCATCCCAGATGATACCGTATTTCACCACTTCCGCCAGGCCTGCCCGCCATTCATTATCCGGCAGCGTATCCAGAGTCCGTAAATCGGCCCAGACAGCTAAAGGTTGATAAAAGGTACCCAGCATATTCTTCCCCAGGGGATGGTTGACGGCCACTTTTCCCCCCACACTGCTGTCCACCTGGGCCAGCAAGGTAGTGGGGATTTGGATGAAGGGTACGCCCCTGCGGTAGAGGGCCGCTACGAATCCGGCTATGTCCCCCACCACACCGCCGCCTAAGGCCAGGACAGGGGCTTTGCGGCCCAGATTCCCTTCCAGCATTTTCTCCAGGATTTCTCCTGCCTGCTCCCATGATTTAGCTTCTTCTCCGGGAGGCATCAGGTAGGTTCTCACTTTAAAGCCCTGGTCAGCAATCAGTGTCTCCAAGGAGGAACCATAATACTTGTGCACTTCCCTATCAGAAAGCAAAAACACTTCTTTTTCCAGGGGAAAAGTACCAAGTTCCGCGGTACATTCCTCTAAAATCTCATAGCCTATAGTGATGGTATAACTTCTCTCGCCCAAATTCACAGGAACCTTTCTTGCCACACACATCGCCACCTATTGTCAAACTACCACTTTTTCAGGTATTCCAGGTAATGGTTATAATTAACCAGCATTTCTTCCAGGTGGTCACCACCGAATTTTTCTAAAAGGGCCACAGCGATTTCCCAGGCTACAGCAGCCTCGCCCACAATAGCCGCGGCAGGGACTGCGCAGACATCAGAACGTTCTACAGCGGCCTGGAAGGGTTCTTTGCTGAGGATATCCACGCTGTTTAAGGGAGAAAGCAGGGTGGGAATGGGCTTCATAGCCGCCCTGATCACGATATTTTCCCCGTTGGTAATGCCACCTTCCAGCCCTCCGGCGTGGTTGGTCCGGTGATAGAAACCTCTTTCCGGTGAATAATGAATCTCGTCATGAACCTGAGAGCCCGGTAAAACAGCCCCTTCCAAACCCAGGCCGATTTCTACACCCTTGATGGCAGGAATACTCATAAGAGACTGGGCCAACCGTCCGTCCAAACGCCGGTCCCACTGGACATGGGAACCTAAGCCAGGCGGAACTCCTTCCACGATAACCTGGAAAACACCACCCAGGGAGTCACCTTCTTTCCTGGCCTGGTCAACGGCCTCTCTCATGGCTTCCGCAGCATTATTGTCCGGGCAATAAAATGGATTATCGTATAGCTCACGTCCCATTATCTTACCGGATGCTTCCCCCCGTACCGGGCCAATGGCTACTACCTGCCCCTGAACCCTAATGCCAAAGGCAGCCAGCAGTTCCTGGGCTACGGCACCCACGGCCACCCTGACCGCCGTTTCCCTGGCACTGGCCCTTTCCAGGATATTGCGGATGTCCCGCTGCCTGTACTTCAGGGCACCGGGCAAATCAGCATGACCCGGGCGGGGTTTGGTTACCACTCTTTCAGTAAGGAGAGCCCCATCACCGGGGGCCATAATCTCCTGCCAGTTCTCCCAGTCCTTGTTGCGTATCAGTAAAGTTAGGGGGCTCCCCAGAGTCAGGGAGCCACGCAAGCCGGAAAGAAACTCCACCCGGTCCTGTTCTATGGCCATACGCCCGCCCCGGCCGTAGCCGCCCTGGCGCCTCTTTAATAGCTCATCAATATTTTCCTTGTGTATCTTTAAACCCGCCGGCAACCCCTCGATAATCGCGGTAAGAGCCTGACCATGGGATTCCCCGGCTGATAAATAGCGCAGCATCTCTATACCCACCTCTCCAGTTCGCGGGCCATTACCTCCACAGGGGGCTTCAGCCCGGACCACTGTTCAAAAGCCAGTACTCCCTGTTCCAGAAGCATCCCCAGGCCATTAAGAGTCTGACAGCCTTTTATCCTGGCTTCCCGTAAAAACAAGGTTTCTTTCGGTTTATAAATAAGGTCAATCACCCATTGTGAAGGCCTGAACCAGTCAGGATTCAAGGGAGGCATTTCCTCCACCCGGGGCACCATTCCCAGAGAAGTGGTATTAATAATAAAATCACTTTCCTGGACTGCCTCTTTAATACTTTTATCATCCCACCCCAGGGCCTGACCCCGGCAGTCAAGACCATAAACTATCTCCATGATCTCCTGGGCTTTACTTAAGGTACGGTTAATAATATTGATCTCTTTGGCGCCTGCCATAGCAAGGGTAACCGCCACGGCCCGGGCCGAACCACCAGCGCCCAGCATAAGGACTCGCCGTCCTTCCACCCCCCGGGGATCTACCTTCTTTAAGGCCTTCAAAAAACCGGCTCCATCGGTATTGGTCCCCCATAGTTCCCCTTCCCGGCAATAGAGAGTATTCACCGCCCCTATTAAGCGACTTTCTTCAGAGATGCCATCCAAAAAGGGAATAATTTTTTCCTTAAAGGGAACAGTAACGTTTCCTCCCATAATGCCTAAAGCCTTTAAACCCTTGACAGCCTCTTCCAAACCGTCTTCCTCTACTTTACAGGCAATATAGAGCCTGTTTTCCTGAAGAGCCCGAAAAGCAGCGTTGTACATAGCAGGGGAAAGGGTTTGAGCAATGGGGTTACCCAGAAGGACATATATTTTGGTATTACCGTTAACCTCAAGCATCTTACTCACACCTTTTGCAGTTGGCTGATGAGCTGGGTGAATTCGGGGAAAGAGATATTCACAGCCTCCCCGTCTTCTATGTGAGTTTCCCCCTCAGCACGCAGTCCCGCGACAGCCAAAGCCATAGCGATACGGTGGTCATGATAACTCTGGCAGACATTGCCTTTTAAGGGCTTACCGCCTATGATACGCAGACCGTCGGGGAGTTCCTCAATTTGCGCCCCCAGTCTGGTCAAGCCCTCACTGATGGCATACAAACGGTTACTTTCCTTTACTTTCAATTCCGCCGCATCATGGATCTCTGTAACTCCTTCAGCAAAAGCGGCAGCCACAGCCAGCACGGGTATTTCGTCAATGAGGCGAGGTATAATGGCACCGCCAATACTCACACCCCGCAGCTCACTGCTCTGTATTTCTATATTACCAATAAGTTCGCCTGCTACCACACGGGTATCGAATAAACGGATTTTTCCCCCCATGGCCTGTAAAACCTCTAAGATGCCATCACGGGTGGGGTTTAAACCTACATTTTCAATAACGATCTTTCCCTGAGGAACAATGAGCCCGGCTACCATAAAGAAAGCCGCCGAAGAAATATCCCCTGGCACCTGCACCTGCTGCCCTTTTAGTTGTGCTCCGCCTTTGACACGGACGGCTGGTCCATCTGTTTCAATTTCTGCGCCAAAGGCTTTTAACATCAATTCTGAGTGATTACGGGACTGCTCAGGTTCAATAACCTCAGTCCAGCCGGGAGCATAGAGACCGGCCAGAAGAATAGATGATTTGATTTGGGCACTGGCCACAGGTGTTTTATAAGATATTGGTTTCAGGTTTCCTCCCTGGACTGCCAGAGGAGCCAGGTTTCCGTTCTGGCGCCCCACAATATTAGCCCCCATTTCCCTTAAGGGTTTGGCCACTCTCCCCATGGGACGACGGCGTATGGAGGGATCACCCGTGAGAAAAGAGGTGAAAGGCTGCCCGGCCAAGATACCCATCATCAGCCGGATGGTGGTACCTGAATTACCCACATCCAGAACATCCTCGGGTTCCTGCAGGCCGTAGAGTCCTCTGCCCTCTACCCGGACGCTTTTACCCTCCATCGTGATAGGAACTCCCAGAGTCCTAAAACAGCGCACAGTACTCAGGCAGTCCTCGGCCATGAGGAACCCTTCAATCCGGGTAACGCCCTGGGCTAAGGCCCCCAGCATGATGGAACGGTGGGAAATGGATTTATCTCCCGGGACCTGGATCGTCCCTTCCATCTTCTCAGTTTGTGTTATGGTTATACGCATTTACATCGGCTCCTCTTACCCAGCATAATTACCATTTATTATACCCCAGTTTTCCGTACAGGGAAGCCTTTAGTTTGAAGAATTTCTACAGCCTGGTTTCTCCATTCTTCACGGATAAAACCAAAGCGGATGATACCGCCGTCATCTTCTCTTACCGGCTGTATTTCTATATCGCTGATATTAATGCCCTGTTCCCCTAGAAGGTTGGAGAGTTCCGCAATAATTCCCGGCCTGTCAGGGACAATCACCACTGCTTCATGTAACTGGGGAACAATGCCTTTGAGCCCCGTAGGCAACCCCTCCCGCCACAGCCGGGACTGTCTCAGCATCTCTAGCAAGGCCTGGGCATTCTTCTCCTCAATGTATTTTTCCAGTCGTTCCAGGGATTCCCTAAACCCCCGGACAAGGGGTAAAAGGGCCTTTTCATTCTGCAAGAAAATATCACACCACATCTCACTGTTACTGGCAGCAATACGTGTGGAATCGCGGAATCCCCCTGCGGCCAGGGCAAAATACCCCTTCTCCCTTTCTTCCAGCTCACCCACAGTAGAAACCAGGGCACTGGCCACCAGATGAGGCAAATGACTTACCGCCGCTACTTTCCGGTCATGTTCCTCGGGTGAAAGAAGGATAACCTTGGCTCCCACGTCCTGGACCAGTTGTTTTACCGTCTCCATGGCGTTACTTGAAGTTTTTAAAGTAGGGGTAAGGATATAGGCAGCGTTCTCAAAAAGCAGTTCATGGGCCCCCTGCAGGCCCCCTTTCTCGGAACCGGCCATGGGGTGACCGCCTACAAACTGGACAGTAGGGGGTAAGATTTCCTGCAAAGTATTCACGATATATCTTTTGGTACTACCCACATCTGTAATAATAGTACCTGGTTTTAAGAAGGGTACAATTTCCTGGCAGACCACAGGCATTGCCGTCATGGGTGTAGCTAAAAAAATGACTTCAGCATCCCTTACGGCAGCCTCAAAATGGAGAGTACCCCAATCAATAGCTTTTCGGGCCACTGCTTCGCCCAGGACCTCCTGCCGCGTATCAATACCACATACTTTTATCTCGGGCTTTTTCTTCTTAAGGGCCATCCCCAGAGAGCCCCCGATCACCCCTAAGCCGATAATGGTAATATTTCTAATCACCCTCTACCGCCTCCCGGTCAGATGGTTCTCCCCATCGCAACGGCCATTTTTTGTAAATCTTCCATGATACTGGAAAATCTCTCCGGCGTTACAGACTGGGGACCGTCACACAGGGCTTCACTAGGTTTGGGATGAACTTCTATGATCAGGCCATCGGCGCCGGCAGCGATGGCGGAACGGGCCATAGGCTGTACCAGCTTCCATTTTCCAGTACTGTGACTGGGATCGACAATAACGGGTAAGTGACTCAATTCTTTAATGACGGGAACCGCGGAAAGGTCCAGAGTGTTCCGGGTAAAAGATTCAAAAGTACGGATTCCTCTTTCACACAGGATAACCTGGTGATTACCGCTAACCATGATATACTCGGCAGCCATAATCCACTCCTCAATGGTAGCACTGAGTCCCCTTTTTAAGAGGACAGGTTTGTTACATTTGGCTACCTCCCGCAGCAGAGGAAAATTCTGCATGTTCCTGGCTCCAATCTGTAAAATATCGGCGTATTGGGCAACCATAGCCACCTTTTGCGTATCCATTACTTCCGTAACAATTAAGAGACCCGTCTTTTCCCGGGCTTCGGCCAGGTATTCCAGTCCTTTTTCCTCCAGGCCCTGGAAAGCATAGGGAGAAGTCCGGGGTTTAAAGGCCCCGCCCCTTAGAATACGGGCTCCTCTTTCTCTCACCATTTCCGCTACTTCCAAAAGCTGCTCCCTGCTTTCTACAGCGCAGGGTCCGGCCATGACCTGGATTTCCTCTCCGCCTATGGTAACGTCACCTATTCTGATAACGGTATCGTCGGGTTTAAATTCCCGGCTGGCCAGTTTGTAAGGCGCCAGGATAGGAATAACCTTTTCCACACCTTCCATGGCTTCCAGGGCTAAGTCCATGTAATGGGACTTATCTCCCACAGCTCCGATGAGGGTTCTTTCCACCCCTACGGAAAGATGGATCTGGAAGCCGTTTTCTACTAGCTTCTTAGCCACCTTGTCAACCAATTCTTCTTTGACACCTGTTCTCATGACGACAATCATTTTCCATACCTCCTTCATTTTCTTTTAGGTAAGTATGGCCAGCATACGGGTGCAAATAAATACAAAAAGACACCCCTAGGAAGGGTGCCTGACACACACGTATCTTCCTACCATACTACCATCCTACCAGTAATTCACTTTTCCAGGGGAACAAACCTACCATCCTACGGAATTTGTGTCCCTTCACTGGTGCAATTTTTGTATATTATATTCCCTCTATTATAAAAATGCAAGCCCTTTTTATCTAAAATGTTTTTATCTAAAAATAAGGACCGTTTCCTAAGAAAACGGCCTGTGGTTAAATGGTGCAGCAACCACACTTTATAATCTTTAAATTATTTTACCCATATCTGAACTGGACCCCAAAGATTCCCCGGGGATAATTCCACTGGATGGCCCCTTGCTTTTGACAGACCACCCGACAGGTCCCACATTCCAGGCATCCCGCATAATCAAAGGTCATTTCTCCCGCTTCGTTTAAGTTGTATAAAAGGGCAGGACAGGCATAAAGACAGGGCTTTTCCGTACAGGTGCGGCAGATTTCTTTGTTTATAGTGATATGGGCTTCATCATCGTCCACATTGAATTTGTTGAAACCCAGGCGTTCTTCGATGGAGAGTTTCTTCATAGGGCCCTGACCCCCTTTATACCGTCTTTGACCAAATCAAAGATGGATATATTATTCTTCTTGAGTTCGCCCATGACCATGGGTAAAAGATGCTGGGCGGGAGTACCGTATACGGTAAACAGTTTGTAGAGGATGTTGTCGGCTAATTGCGGATAGGTGGTGAAGATCCGGGTGGTCTGTTCCATGAAGGCCGGGGCATTTTTGTAGGTCTCCAGGTCTTTCATAACAAAGCTGTTTTTAAGAAGTTCCTGGTAATGACTTAAGGATGTTTTGGAATAGTCTTCTTTTTCTTTGGCTTTGATGACGGTCTGAGCAGCAGCGATGCCGGAGTAGATGGCTAAATCCATGCCCCTGACCATGTAGCCGGTGTTTAAGACTAAACCTGCGGCATCACCGGCGATTAAAAGCCCGTCTGTATAGAGGGCAGGCAGCATATTTAGGCCGCCTTCGGGTACTAAATGGGCCGAGTATTCGACGACTTTACCCCCGGTTACGAGAGGAGCGATGTTGGGGTGGGTCTTGAATTCTTCGATTAAGTCAGCAATTTTTATTTTGCTTTTTCCTATAGCCCCGGAGGTAATGACGAGACCTATGGAGATGGTGTTTTTGTTGGTGTAGAGGAAACCGCCGCCCTGGATTCCTTGGGTGCACCGGCCCACAAAGAGCTGAGCAGCCCCTTCTTCTCCTGTGAGCTGGAAGCGGTCCTCTATTACTTGTCTTGGCAGTTCGATGACTTCTTTGACGCCTGTGGCCACGTGAATGTCTTTGAGTTCGCCCCTTAGGCCCGCTTTCTGGGCTAAAAGGGAGTTGACTCCGTCGGCGGCGATGACGACGTTGGCCAGCATTTGGTCTTCGCCGGCAATGACGCCAATGATTTTACCCTGGTCATCCCGTAAAAGGTCATCGACTCTGACGCCGGTGGCGATGACGGCCCCGGCTTCTTCGGCTTTAGTGGCCAGCCACTGGTCGAATTGGGCTCTTAGGACTGTAAAGGAGTGGTAGGGTTCCTGGTTGTAGCGCTGGCTCTTGTAGTCCAGGGAAACACTGCCGGAAGGCGTGATCATAGTGATGGTTTCTTTGACAACCCGTCTTTCGACGGGTGCTTCTTCCCAGAAGTTGGGGATTATTTTTTGCAGGGCGTGGGCGTAGAGCCTGCCTCCTGTCATGTTTTTGCTGCCGGCTTGCAGGCCTCTTTCGATGACGAGGACTTCGAGGCCGGCCCGGGCCAGGGTAAGGGCGGCGGCGCTGCCCGCCGGCCCTGCCCCCACGATGATACAGTCAAATCTTTCTTCGCTCATGTTTCATCCCCCTATTTGTTGAGGGCCTTCTTGCAGGCTTCTTCCAGGGCGGGTACGACCTGGTAGAGGTCACCGACGATGTAGTAGTCGGCATTCTGGAAGATGGGCGCATTTTCGTTTTTGTCTACGGCAAAGATGATTTTGGCATCACGGATGCCGGAGATGTGCTGGACTTGCCCGGAAATACCTAAGGAGAGGTAAAGGCCGGGTTTGATGTTTTGACCGGAGATGCCGATGTAACGGTCTTCAGGCAGCCAGTGGAGGTCTTCGGCTACAGGACGGCTGCAGCCTAGTTCTCCCTCTAAGACTTTGGCCAAGTCTTCGGCCAGTTTAAGGTCTTCCTGTTTGGCAAAACCGCGGCCTACACCCACAACGACGGCTGCATCAGCGATATTGACAGCATCTTTGGGCTTAGCGCGTTTTTCCACGACTTTTACCTTAGTACTGGGCTGGCCGGTAAAGGCTTTCACTTCTCCTGTTCTTTCCTCTTGGGCGGGAGCTTCATAGGTCTTGGGAGGAACGGTGACAATTACGGTTTCTTCCTGGGAGATCAAAGTACTGACGGCCAAGCCTCCGTAGACCATTCTTTCTATTTTTACGCCTTCGGCGGTAAATTCTATGTTTTTGCCGTCGGTGGCACAACCCACACCCAGGAGAGCAGCGATTTTAGCAGCCAGGTCTTTGCCTCTTCTGGTAGCTCCTATGAGAATGAGTCTTGGTTTGGCTGTTTTGAGGGCTTTGGCCAAAGACTCAGCATAGTTTTCTAAGGGCATCTCCCCATTTATGTAGTAACATTTGCTGGCACCACTTTTTACTGCCATTTGGGCCTGGGCTTCTGTCCCCGTGAGGACGGTGATAACTTCACCCGCTGTTCCCGAAAGGGTACGGGCTGCCCCTGTCAGTTCCAGGGCCAGTTCTTGTTGTTCGGCTATTACCCAGATGTTCATTGCTTTTCCTCCCTCCTAACCCACGACGCCTTCTTTGATTAGTGCAGCCGCTGCTTTTTCTGCCATTTCGTTTATGCTGTCACCGGTGATTCTCTGCTGTTTCCTGGCCATGACGTAAGCTAAGGTACTGGCTACCTTAAAACGGGGTTTGAGTTCTTCTGGCGTAAGTACCAGTTCCGGAAGTTTAATCTCCTTGACCGGTTTTTTGCTGGCGCCCAGGATCTGTTTAAGGCTGGGAATACGGGCCTTGTTAATGTCGGGCAGAACGGTGACGAGGACAGGATAAGCGGCCTCCACCACTTCGATGCCGTCTTCCAGTTTGCGCTCGGCCACTACTTTATCGGGTAAGACGGTAAGTTTGTTGACAAAGGTAATGGCGGGAATTCCTAAGAGAGCGGCCAACTGGGGGCCTACCTGCTGGTTGTACTGGTCGCTGGAACCTTCGCCGCAGATAATCATTTGATAATCAGGCACCTTGGCCACAGCTTTGGCCAGGACACGGGCGGTGATAAAGGCATCAGCATTGCCTAAAAGCTCATCATTCACATAGATAGCCTGGGCAGGCCCCCGGGAAAGAGCATCTTTTAAGGAAGCCCTGGCTTTTTCCGTACCGGCTGTCAGGGCTATAACCTCTCCTCCCTGAGCTTCACAGATTTTGACCGCTTCTTCAATGGCGTTACGGTCGTATTCGCTGATTTTGTAGTTGACCCGGTCGAATTGGAGCTCCCGGGTCTTTGCATCCACTTTGATGTCGGCTTCATCGATAACCCATTTGTAACAGGCAATTATGTTGGGCATATTCCTCTCCTCCGCAACTAAGTTTTCGGCCAGCCTGGGCTGACCGAAAACCTTTTTTTCTTTTGATTACCGTAAAATATTAGAGGCAATGACCATACGCTGCACTTCTGAAGTTCCTTCGTAGATTTCGGTAATCTTGGCATCCCGCAGATGGCGTTCCACGGGGTAGTTCGTGGTGTAACCGTGACCGCCATGGATCTGTACGGCTTTAATCGTTACCTGCATAGCGGTTTCGGAGGCATGTAATTTAGCCATGGAAGCTTCCTTAGTATGAGGCTGGTCACTACCCTTGAGGAAAGCGGCATGGTAGACCAGGTGACGGGCTGCCTGGATCTGGGTAGCCATGTCGGCCAGCATAAACTGGATGGCCTGGTTGGCGCTGATGGGTTTGCCGAACTGGTGCCTTTCCTTGGCATATTTCAAAGCCGCCTCATAAGCAGCCTGGGCAATACCTAAAGCCTGGGCGGCAACACCAATCCTGCCTCCGTCCAGGGTAGTCATGGCAATCTTAAAGCCTTCACCTTCTTTACCCAGGAGGTTTTCTTTGGGTACTTTGCAATCTTTGAAAATGATTTCGGCGGTTGCAGAACCGTGAATGCCCAACTTGTCTTCAAACTGGCCTACGGCAAAACCGGGAAAGTCCTTTTCCACGATAAAGGCGCTGATACCTTTGACACCTTTGCTCTTGTCTGTCATGGCAAAAACTATGTAAGTGCTGGCATAACCGCCGTTGGTAATAAAACACTTGGAACCGTTGAGAATATAGTAGTCCCCATCGAGTACGGCTACTGTCTGCTGACTGGCGGCATCAGTGCCGGCGTTAGGTTCTGTCAAGCAGAAGGCTCCTAATTTCTGCCCGCTGCAGAGGGGCTTTAAATATTTTTCTTTCTGTTCGGGAGTACCAAACTGGTAAATGGGCCAGGAAGCCAACGAAGTGTGGGCCGAAAGAATAATACCTGTGGTGGCACAGGCTTTGGAGATCTCCTCTACCACTAAGATATAACTCAGGTTATCCCCTCCGGAACCGCCATATTCTTCAGGGAAGGGAATACCCATCAGATTTAACTCCACCATCTGGACTACGATATCACTGGGAAATTCATGCTTTTTATCAATTTCCGCAGCTCTGGGGGCTACCACCGTCTCGGCAAATTCTTTGGCCATTCTTCTGATTAATTCTTGCTCTTCCGTCAATTGAAAATTCATATACCTTACCTCCTTTTTATTGTGAAAGTTTATACTATCACATTATCTCCTAAATAATCCCCGAAACCCCTTTTTTGAGCTCTCTCCAGACATCAATTTCTCTTTAAACAATGCAATTTTCATGCCATAAGGAAAAACTTAGCCTTTCCTTGATTGCCAAGATTTTGACAAGGCGGCTTAAAGAACACTTTCACAACTTATATCCATAATTTAGGACAGTTCCAGGCAGAACGGTGCTCACTAAAGGCCCGGTCGACGGTCTCAAAAAAAATACACTGTCTCAATTCAGAGACAGTGGTCATGGGAAAGCAGTTTATATTTCTCCATTTTCTGGTATATATTAGCCCGGCTGATGCCCAAAAGTTTGGCGGCCTGTATTCTGTTGCCATTGGTTCGTTCCAGGGCACGCTGGATGACCTGTTTTTCAATTTCCTCCACTACCAGCTTTAAGTTGAAAGCATTATCCTGCTGTCTATTCTCTCCAGTAGCTTTTTGATATGCAAGGGCAAGTGGTAAGGCTGGACTACCGGCCCGTCCATAAAGTTCAGGACCCGTTCCAGAATGTTCTCCAATTCCCGGACATTTCCGGGCCAGGAATAGTTCATAAAAATATCCATGGTTTGACTGGCAATCTCCGGAACCGGACGCCCCAATTCAAAGGAGATCTTTTTCAAAAGCTTCTCTACCAGTAAAGGAATATCGCCTCTTCTTTCCCGCAAAGGGGGTATGACCAGCTCGACTACATTAAGCCGGTAGTAAAGGTCAGACCTGAATTTTTTCCTGCCGGATGAGTTCTTCCAGCATGCGGTTAGTCGCTGCAATCACCCGTACATTGACTTTTATGGGTTTGTTTCCTCCCACCCTTTCTATTTCTTTTTCCTGAAGAACTCGCAGCAGTTTACTCTGCATGTTTAAAGGCATATCACCTACTTCATCCAGGAAAATCGTACCCCCGTTAAAACGGCTTCCATTAACTCACTGACTAACATGGCCGTACTCCTTTTACCACTTATTGTGAAGTCCATAACATTAAAACATTATTCGCCCTAATATAACTAAAATCCTGTTATTTGTGAAGAATATTCACAATCCTGTTTTCCCAAAGTCTAAAAGAATTTCGCCGGGCAAAGCCCTTTTGAAATTAAAAAATACCTTAAAATTTCCGAAAGATTACCCGCTTTTATTGATAAAAACAACCCCCTATCCTTTTGAGAAAACACCGCACTTATGTTTTTATATTCACAATCTATCTTTATATACTGATTTAAGGTAGCTTGTGAAAAGAAACATTTAATTATTCGAATATTCACGCTTTATTTCCCAATTGTGATTACATATAATAAAAACAAAGAAAGGTAAAGGAGGGGTTCCTGCTATGAAACAGCCAAGTGATGCTTTATATTATCTGATGATGGAAACGAAAGTCTCTCATATCCTGGAACAAATTGAAGAACTAAAAAATATGCTCATCCACTGCGCTGATATCCAATTAAAGTATAACGAAGGGCCACTCTGTCACATCGAAGAGACCATTGCCCATGTACAACATGTGAAGGAACAGCTCAATAGGCTGGATATCAGTTTCTGTCATGATTGTGAAGCAATAGCGAGTTAAAATACTCGCTTTTTTTTCACCAGAAGTAACATTCATACCTTTGGCATCAATTACCTGGATTTGACCCCTTATTATCCAGGCACTTCTCAAAAAATGCCTCTTGATATTAAATTAGAATATACCTGAAGTACCAGTGGGAAGGGGAGGAACCCAGAGAACAGGAGATAAACTGGTGGGAACAAAGCTACTCCTTCGATGTATCGGTCGACATACCGGTGCCCCGGCCTTTTAACCATTTGCGGTACCAGTTAATTGTGACAGACCACGAAGGTAATGAAACCCTTTCTCCCGAAAAATCATTCTTTTATTTACACCCGGAGTTATTGTTCACTACCGATGGAAACCCTGACAGCTTTTACCTGGCCATCACAAAAAACGCCCAAAACAGGGAGATAATCAGGGACAGTGTTCTTAGCTACTGGGAGGAAATAGAGAGGAAGCTCCCGCCAGGCTTTTCATGGAAGCTGGTGGTCATCGGCGATACACGGGTGGACCTGAGCGAGGTTAGATCTGGTAACTATCTCCTATTGAGAGATGAAGATTTTCTCCCGGAGCAAGACTGGAAGAACAAAATAGATACTTATTATCTATTAAGGGCAAACTTTGGCTCCTCCTGGCAGTCACTCCCCTTTTACCTGCAGAAAGAGTTGAGCCAGGGGTATTTTCACAATAAGGGTATAAAAGGTAAAATCCTGGGCCACCTGGGAAAAAAACAGACTCCAGAAAAACTCTCTCTTCTGCTGGCGGAACTGGGCAAAGGCACCTCCTGGGATGAGGCCATAGCCGGCATTTATGGGATGAACACTGCTTTTTTAGCAGTAAAGCTGTGGTTTTACCAATGGGGAATCCTGCTCCTCATCCTGTTTTTGGTCCTGGGTGTGGGTATGCTTAGTAACTGGCGCAGCTTTCATGCTTTCTTTAAAAAAACCAAAGCCCTTGAGTGACTTTGACACCCAAGGGCTTTTTGTGTAAGCGCTAAATATTAGGGTGCCTGGCCGGCTGGTTCCAAGCGTGCCATAATATCTCCATAAAATCACGGAAATGGAGGATAATAAGATGGACGCTAAAGAACGGCAGGTCCTGGTTGCCGAATGTCGAGCTAGTGGAATGACCGCAAAGGCTTGGTGTGAACAAAAAGGAATCAAATACCGGCAGTACGTTTCCTGGGCAAGCAAAGTTAACAGGAAAAATCAAATGGTAATAGAACACGGGAAACAGCAGTGGGCTGCTGTAACGTTGCCGAAAGAAGAACAGGTTGCCGGCCGAATCAAGTTAAACTGCGGCAAATGGACCATCCATGCAGATCCCGGATTAAACTTGGCGTTGCTTGCAGACGTGCTGAAAGTTGTGGATAGCTTATGATGAAAGACATCACCAGCTATGATGGGATTTATCTAGCTTGTGGAACCACGGACCTACGCAGGTCCGTTGATGGCCTGGCTATCATGGTGAAACAAGAATTCAAAATGGATCCCTTCGGCAACTATTTGTTCTTATTCTGCAATAAAGACCGCAACCGGTTAAAAGCCCTAAGCTGGGATCGCAACGGCTTTATCTTGTATTACAAAAGGCTGGACGGTGCAGGCGCTAAGTTTATATGGCCCCAAAAGCCAGCCGATGTAAGAAGCATAACGGTCAGGCAGCTTAGTCTACTCTTGGAAGGGATGTCCATAGACCCGCCTAAGGGTTTTGGTGAGATTAAAGCCAGAGATTTTTACTAGAAAAATAAATAAGACCACAATATTTAAAGATTTTGTTGTAAAAACGGCCCAAAACCTTGATTTTGCTAGGTTTTTGGGTCTTTTTATGTTATAATAAAATAAAATGAGAACATTTGATTTAACGGGCCTAGCGCCTGAGGTAACTGCATACATAACATCCCTGGAAACGCAAGTGCAAGACCTGAAAGTGCATGTAGATCGGCTTACGAATATACTTGCCAACTTTCAAAAGGCCATGTATGGGCAATCCAGTGAAAAGAGAAAATATGTCCTTGGCCAAGATGAAAACCAGCCTTCTCTTTTCAACGAAGCTGAGGCCGAGGCTGACCGCAACGCACCAGAGCCTAAAACAATTACTGTTTCCGGGCATGTTCGCAAAAACAAACGGACCAAAGAAGAGCTGGCAGCCAATGTTCCTGTGACCGAAATTCTCTGTGAGCTGGATGAAGAAAAGCGTGTCTGCGGGGAATGCGGCGGGAAAATGAGAATCCTCGGCAAAGAAACTGTACGGGAGGAATTGGAGTTCATACCGGCCCAGACGAGACTCCTGCGCTATGTTCGTGAGAACTATGTCTGTGCAAGCTGCGAGAAGGAGACAGGAGAAGCTACGATTATAAAAGCACCTGTTCCCGCTCCAGTCATTAAGAAGAGTCTTGCTTCCCCCTCGTCAGTAGCTTACGCCATGTATCAGAAGTATGTAAATGCCATGCCTCTGTACCGTCAGGAAAAAGACTGGGCTAATCAAGGTATCGTTTTATCCAGAGCGACATTGGCTAATTGGATCATCCGGGCAGCAACTGACTGGCTCGAACCCCTTTGGGAAAGGATGAAATCTCGTCTTCTTAAAGAGGCTGTAATTCATGCGGACGAAAGTGTGATTCAGGTACTTAAGGAAGAAGGGAAAAAACCATCGTCCGATTCGCGGATGTGGGTGTATTGTTCGGGCAATACTGGAAATCCACCGATAATACTTTTTGAATACCAGCCAACACGTTCCGGAGAACACGCCCGTCGCTTCCTGCAGGGATTCAGCGGCTATCTGCAGACCGATGGTTACAGCGGATACGACAAGGTACAGAATGTCACCAGATGCGGCTGCTGGGCTCATCTAAGGCGCAAGTACCAGGAGGCGCTGCCTAAGGGTGGAGATATCCGAGGTTCTACTGCTGCCGTTGGATTTGAATATTGCAACCAACTTTTTGCTATAGAAAAGAATTTAACAGAACTTACTCCGGAAGAACGGAAACTTAAGCGTCAGGAACAGTCCAGGCCAATCTTTGAGGCTTACTTGTCATGGCTTGAAACCGTGAACCCTCTCCAAGGCTCAAAACTTGCCGAGGCCATAACTTATTCCTTAAACCAAAAAGCTTCACTAGGCGTATTTCTTAAAGATGGACAAATCGAATTGTCCAACAACCGAGCTGAGAACGCAATTAGGCCATTTGTAATCGGCAGGAAATCCTGGCTGTTTGCCGACACAACCAAAGGAGCCAGAGCCAGTGCCGTTATTTACAGCATTGTAGAGACAGCCAAAGCTAACAAACTCAATATTTTTAAATATCTGGTACATATCTTCAGCACAATGCCAGCTCTTGACTTCAAGAATTGTCCTTCGCTTCTGGAGAACTTAATGCCTTGGTCCGAGAATCTGCCTGATTATTGTTATAATGAAAATTGTTAAATATAGGTATCTATGCCCCGGTACGACAAAGTCAACTGTGCCGGGGTTTAACTTTTCTTAATGCGCCCTGATATTAAGCGCTTACCTTTTTGTCTGTTAAGTGCTTTTATATACTACTACTGCCGGTACGGGAATCTTCCCGCCTTTCCAAGTGGACCACACTAATGATGCTTAAGAGCCCCAGGAGAGAACCCAGTACCAGACTGCGGGGCGCACCCCACAGCTGGGCCACATAACCGCTGAAGAGGCTGCCGATAGGCAGTACGCCGCCGAAAACCAAGGCATAGACACTCATGATTCTTCCCCGTAAATGGTCAGGAACATTGAGCTGTAAGGTTGTATTGACCGAAGCTGTAAAAGTAATCATAGACCAGCCGGTGAGAGCAAGGAGTAAAAGAGCCCACGTATAAGAAGTAGTTAGTGCTAAGAGAACCTCAAAGGTACAGAGTCCCACAGCACCTCCCAGCAGGATTTTTGGCCGGGGCCCATGATGACTGATCATGGCTAGTGTGAGAGCTCCCATTAAGGCTCCGATGCCAATGGCCGACATTAAATAACCGTACCCTTCGGCACCTTGCCCCAGGTTATCGCGGGCTAAAACAGGCGTAAGCACATTAAAGTTAAGGGCAAAAATACTCATGAGGGCCATGAGAATAATCGTTCTCAAAATAAGAGGAGTCTGCCGTATATAACTTAAACCTTCCCGGATATTCTCCCAAAGCCTGGCCTCACTAAGCTTTTCCTTTTTCTGCCCCACAGGCGAGGTCCGGATCAGTGTCAGGCTGATAATAATGGGCAGGAAACTTGCAGCGTTAAGAAGAAAACAGGGCCCTATGCCGAACCAGCCAATGGTTAACCCGGCAAAGGCAGGCCCTACAACACGGGCGGCATTAAAGATGGAGGAATTCAGGGCAATGGCATTCATCAGATCGGCTTTTCCTACCATCTCCACGATAAAAGATTGCCGGGCAGGCATATCAAAAGCATTGGCAGTTCCCAGGAGGCCGGCCAGGACCATAACATGCCAGTACTGTACCCTGTTGGTCACTGTTAAGATCCCCAGAATTAAAGCCGGTACCATTAAGCTCACCTGAGTGGCGATGAGCATCCGTCTCTTAGGCAGCCTGTCAGCCACTGCCCCCGCCACCAAGGAAAACAGGAGCATGGGGGTAAACTGGACAGCAGTAGCCAGGCCCAGTTTAAAGGCTGAATCGGTAAGGGAAAGAACGAGCCAGCCCTGGGCCATATTCTGCATCCAGGTCCCCATCAGGGATATCATCTGGCTGAACCAAAACAGCCGGAAATTGCGGTGTTTCAGGGAGGAGAGGGCGTGAGAAGATAGATCTCCCGGAAAACCGAGTATTTTTTGTGCCATAAAACAGCCTCACTCAATTATTGATATATAAATTATATCATTTTTTATACAGGAGTTATGCAGTTGGTGGAAATAAATAGAAAATGATAACTCAAAAAATATTTTAAAAAAGATCCTAATTTTCGACAAAAAAGGCTTGACTTTTTCGGAAAGCCCCCATAATCGCTTTGGATGGTATTTTCTACCATCACTCTAGCGATATGGGTGATGCTGATGAAGAAACTGTGTAAACCAACTTTCGAAAAAAAGGATCACGGTCAAGGTGCCGGAATCCCGGTACTCAAGACAATTTGGGATTTATTTGACCTGTCTCTGCTGTTTTCCCAGTCCGGAATACGCAAACACTCCGGAATTCCAGCGTGGCTCCTGGCTTTTGCCTACATCTGCGGCCTTGTTAATCATTCAAGTTCTGCAAATCAAAATGCTAAGTTTTCAACGGAAGCTCCATTTTTACAACAACTGCTTTCCGGGCAAATCATCTCTCAAAGTGCCTTCAGCCGGTTTCTCTCCAAGCCCTTTCAGTGGCTCCGGTTCTCTTTGGGCAGATTTGCCAGGTTACAAGAAAATACGGATAGCAGGCTGACCGACGGCGATATCATTGCCTTAGACGATACCAAAATTGAGCATCCTCACGGTAAAAAAATCCCCTTTCTCTGTTGGCTCTTTGACAGTTCGGATAAGCGCCATGTATGGTGTATTAATCTTGTGTCGACCCTGGCTATCTTAAAGAATGGTCTTGAATATCCCATGTTATGGCGCTTTTGGGTTAAAACCGGTCAGGAGAATGAAAAACAAAGCAAGCTTGATCTTGCTAAACAGATGCTCGCAGAGGCTCGTCAGCTGAACAAGGCCAGACTATGGGTAGCCATGGATCGCTGGTTTTTGTGTAAAAAGTTCCTGAACTGGCTGATGGGTCAAAATTTTGACTGGGTTACCAAAGCCAAACGTAACACAGCGCTATTCAGGAAAATCTACGACCCGGTACTAGGAAAGGAACGCTACATTAAACTTAATCCGAAGCAACTGCTGCGAGAAGTTTATTCCCAGCTTCGGGTCCTTGGCAAAGAATCGGTTCTCAGTATTCCGGACATTTACATCAAAATGCCCTATGAGACCTTAACACGCAAGGGAAAACCCATTACTAGACAACGTTTTTTACCCATAGCTGCCATTGCAGCCACTTATGAGAAGCAGGCTGTCGAGGGCAGCATAGTTCTTCCGGAGGAAGAATGCCCAGCAACCTTCAAGGATGCGTATCTCCTGATAAGCAATCGCGTAGATACGCCGGAAGAAGCTGCAACTGCCTATGTTAAACGATGGAGAATAGAAGTTTTTTACCGCACCGCTAAACAGAATCTTGGTTTAACATCTTGCTATGCTCAGTCTGAAACAGCTCATTTCGCACATGTGGAGCTCTTGTTTACAGCGAAGACCCTTCTTTGTTATGCCTCTTGGGAGTGCAATAAAGAAGGCGCCGAACAAGCCCCCTCCCTCTGCGAAGTGATAAGGTACTTCTTCAACGCCGGTTGTCGGATCCGCTGTTGCGAGCAGTTGATCCAAGTCTATTTTGACACGGCAACCCAGCGTTTTTCAAGGCTTATTGATAAATTCTGGCCACATTCTTTGGAACTTAGGTTATGGGATTGGGAAAATTATCCTGAAACTGCATAACTACTGTTTTATATTTTTTGTATGTTTACCCGTACTCCTACTCCCTTTTCTTTGGCCCTTCTTACGGCCAAACCCGCTGTGGCCAGATCCTGTATGTCCACACCGGTTGTATTGAAGATTGTTATTTCCAGCGAATTCTCCCGGCCGGGTTTCCTACATCGCCAATGACATGGCCCTGGACCGCATCCATATAGATATAGGTCCCTGGCCTAATCTCTGTAATGCCCAAGATTTAGCCACGCATTAAAATATAATAGGGCTCTCAAAACGCTTGAGCGCCCTTATTACTGTAATTCCATTTCTTGCGAGGTAACCTAAGTTAAAAGAGTAATTAAATAATACACATGCCAAAGTTAATTTTTTAAAGGCTAAAATGCTCTTTTAGTTCATCAACCTTATCAAGGCGCTCCCAAGGCAGGTTTAAGTCAAGACGACCAAAATGACCATAGGCAGCTGTTTGTTTGTAAATTGGTCTCCGAAGGTCTAATTCCTTAATGATACCGGCAGGTCGTAAATCAAAAATGTTTTGAATGGCAGCCACAATCTTTTCTTCATCAACCCTACCTGTCCCAAAAGTATCGACCATAATACTCACAGGACGGGCAACACCGATGGCGTAGGCTAATTGAATTTCGCATTTTTCGGCTAACCCAGCAGCTACAATATTTTTAGCCACATATCGTGCAGCATAACCTGCAGAACGGTCCACTTTAGTGGGATCTTTCCCGGAGAAGGCCCCACCGCCATGGCGGGCCATACCACCATATGTATCAACTATAATCTTCCTACCCGTCAGTCCTGAATCTCCCTGTGGGCCCCCTACAACAAACCTGCCTGTAGGATTAATAAAATAACGAGTTTTTCGGTCTATTAGATCTTTAGGAACTACTTTCATAATAACTTCTTCCATGATGTCATCTCTAATTTCATCCATCTCAACACTTGGGCTATGTTGAGCAGAAATAACAATAGTATCAATTCTTGCCGGTGTACCATCTATATATTCTACAGTTACTTGAGATTTTCCATCAGGCCTCAAATAAGGTAAGATGCCTCCTTTTCTTACTTCAGCCAAACGACGGGTAAGTTGATGAGCTAGTGAAATTGTTAACGGCATGTATTCCGGTGTTTCGTTAGTAGCATAACCAAACATCATACCCTGGTCGCCGGCGCCGATGGCTTCGATCTGGGCATCGCTCATTTCCCCTGTTTTAGCCTCCAGGGCTTTATCCACCCCCATCGCAATGTCCGGAGATTGTTCATCAATTGAGGTTAAAACAGCACAAGTATCTCCATCAAAGCCATATTTTGCCCTGGTATACCCAATATCCCGTATAGTTTGGCGTACTAATTTTGGTATATCAACATAACATTTTGTAGTGATTTGACCAAATACCAGTACAAGACCAGTGGTTACAGATGTCTCGCAAGCTACCCGAGCCAGAGGATCTTCCGCAATAATGGCATCAAGAACAGCGTCTGATATCTGGTCTGCAATTTTATCAGGGTGGCCTTCAGTAACAGATTCCGATGTAAATAACTGTTTGACCATTTTCTTCACTCCTCGTATGATGTAACCAACAGGTTAATTATTAGCAATTTATATTTATTTTTAAAACATCTAAAAACAGACTTTTCGGTTTAAATTGTCAAAAAATGTTTGCATCTGTCCCCGCGAAAGATCCACTTACATAATAGTACAATTCTATTTTCCGAAGTATATAGCTGTCTTTCCAATAATAACGCTGGTATACCCTCGCTTACCCGAAGCAATTTGGATTCATATTCATCAATCAGTACAGGCTCTATATATTTTTTGGCCCCTACAACTTTAATACCATGGCTTTCGAGGATTTTCATGTATACCGGTTCTGTGGTTATTTTTTCCAGAGTTAAATCAGGACAGATTTCAACGGGTATATAAGTTTTTTCAATAAAAAGCGGCTCCCCATTTACATACCTTAGTCTTAATATATCAAAAACCTCATCTTTATCAACCAGGGAAAATAATCGTTTCAGACGTGAGCTAACCGGAGTTTTTTTAACACTGATAGTCTCAGAATAAGTATCATAGCCCTGTTCCCTCATTTTTTGCGTGAAACTATAAAAACCAACTAAATCCTCCTCTAATTTGGGCGGTGCAACAAAGGTCCCTCGTCCTCTTTCTCTACGCAACAGACCGGCATTAACCAAATCACCTATAGCTTGACGAACAGTAGCCCTGCTAACATCATATTTTTCACAAAAATCACGTTCCGGAGGTAATACCTCGTCTGGTTTGTATACCCCAGACTCTATTTCTTCTCTTAATATCTCTTTCAGTTGGTAGTATAGCGGTATTCCGCTAAATTTATCTATTTTCATATAATTACCCCATATTTCTGTTTGTTATTACATTAAATAATTATAAAATCATGATAATAGAATGTCAATAAAAGTCGGAATTAACAATCTTAACTACTGATACTCCACCTTATAAGCCTTTTGTTTTTTTACATATGGGAGTAATCCACCGTTTTCAATAATACTGACGATAATTGAGGGGTATGGCTCAAAACTCTTGACGTTTTCAGTGGGCAAGATAATTCTTCCATTAGAAAAATCTACAGTTATCCTATCCCCCGTCATTATCTCAGGAGGTATCTCACATCTAATCACATATAATCCTAAATTGATGGCATTTCTAAAAAACAAATAACCAAAGGAAGGTGCAATGACAGCTCTTATACCATAATGTTTTAAAACTGCTATTGCATCTTCACGTGAAGAAGTGGTACCAAAACCTTCACCTGCCACAATAAAATCCCCGGGTTGAATTCTTTTTTTAAATTCAGGGTCTAATTTAAGAAAAATGTCGTTGACCAGTTCTGTGAAAGGGGTGCCTGACGGCTTGTATTTACCAGAAATATGAATATCTGTATTAATATTGTTGCCAAATCTATGAACCCTACCGGTATACTGCATTAAACCACCCCCATAATTTCCCTCGGGTCAGCAATGTAACCTAACATAGCGGAAGTTGCCGCTACGGCGGGCGATGTAATATAAATGAAGGAGTTTGAGTTTCCCAAACGTCCTTGGAAATTACGGTTAGCAGTAGAGACAACCACTTCACCATCACCGGGTATCCCCAAACCTGATAGTCCCACACACAAAGAGCAACCAGGGGCCAAGATAGTAGCACCTGCCTCTGTTAAGGTTTCCATAACCCCCTCCTTCACAGCCTGGAGAAAAACGTTACGGGAAGCAGGTCCGATATAAAACCTTAGTCCTTTGGCTATCTTCTTGCCTTTTAAAATTTTTGCCGCAACTCTTAAATCCTCTAATCTTCCATTAGTGCAAGCCCCCAAAAAGACTTGATGAACTTTGACATCTTTTAATTCCCTGGCCTTTTTAACTAAATCTATATTATGAGGTACCGCTACCAGCGGTTCAATTTTACCCACATCAATTTCTACGACTTCCTTATATTTTGCATCGGGATCAGCATTGACAAAATGATCTTCGGCAAAATATTCTTTTAAAACTTCATCCCCCGGCATTAAAGCTGCAATAGCCCCTATATCTGCGGCCATGTTGCACAATGTATATCTCGCTGGTAAGCTGAGTTCACTAAGACCAGGTCCGGCAAATTCTATTGCAGAAAAGTCCGCTCCTTCTGCACCTAACTGTGAGGCTAAATATAAGGCGATATCCTTACTAGAAACATAAGCTGGTAAGTTACCCTTCAACCTAACAAGTATGGTTTCTGGAACCATGAACCACATTTTACCTGTGGCTAAGACAGCGGCAAATTCACTGGACCCAATAGCAAGCCCAAGTACATTCATACCACCAAAAGTGGGTGCGTGAGAATCAGAGACACAAACCAGGTTGCCAGGAGATATAATGCTATTTTCCGGTATTAACTGATATCCTATTCCCTCGCCAGTTTCAAAATATTTTATCCCGTACTTGTCACAAAATTCCCGAATGGTTAGATGCTGGTTAGCCATAGTACTATGGGTACAGGGTGAATAATGATCAAAAACAAAAAATACTTTTTCTAATGGAAAATTAAGGGTGAGATTTTCTTTCTTAAAAATTTCAATAGCCAATAGTGACTTGGTATCGGTTCCTATTAAATAATCGACTGTGGGAATAACACACTCTCCGGCATATACCATTTTCCCACAATGTTTGCTGAACATTTTTTCAACAATTGTCTGCCTCACCCTTACCACCTCATTTTTCATAAAAATCAATATAATTCTTCCCCTACCGGTAATATGACAACGGTAGGGGAAGATGGCATTAATAATTATCTTTCATTATTAAGATTTACAAGCCTTCTCGTATTTTCTGCTACTTCTTCCGGAGAGACTTTAACCCGGGCTACGCCACTTTTCATGGCGGCTTCAGCTACCGCTGCAGCCACGGCAGGCCCTACCCTGAGGTCAAGAGCCTTTGGTATTACATAATCTGCAGATAATTCATCTCCTACCAACCCTGCTATGGCATAGGCGGCTGCAATCTTCATCTCCTCGTTAATGTCAGTAGCCCGTACATCTAAGGCACCCCTGAAAATTCCCGGAAAGGCCAGCACGTTGTTAACCTGGTTGGGGAAATCAGATCTTCCTGTGCAGATTACTTTGGCTCCCCCCGCTTTAGCTTCATCAGGCATAATTTCAGGAACCGGATTGGCCATGGCCATGACAATAGCGTCTTTGTTCATTCCAGCTATCATTTCTTTAGTTGCTGTCCCGGGTCCGGAAAGGCCAATAAATACGTCTGCGTCTTTTAAAGCATCTGACAGGGAACCCTGGAGTTTCTCTTTGTTTGTAGCCAGGGCAATCTCTTCTTTAGCCTTGTTCATTCCCTCTTTTCTACCTTCATAGATGATGCCGCTCCTGTCACACAAAAGCACATTACTTACACCCATACTAATCAGTAATTTGACTGTGGCAATGGCCGCTGCACCTGCTCCATTAACAACAATCCGCACTTTACTAATTTCCTTATTCACGATTTTTAAAGCATTAATCAGAGCAGCCAGAACAACAACTGCGGTACCATGCTGATCATCGTGGAAAATAGGTATATTAGTTTCCTTTTTCAGCCTTTCTTCTATTTCAAAACAACGGGGAGCTGAAATATCTTCTAGGTTAACCCCACCAAAGGTAGGTTCTAACATTTTCACTACTTCGACAATTTTATCCACTTCTTTTGTAGCAACACAGATAGGAAAAGCATCTACTCCGCCAAAAGTTTTAAAAAGAACTGCCTTACCTTCCATGACAGGCATACCCGCCTCCGGTCCGATGTCACCTAAACCTAACACTGCAGTACCATCAGTTACTACAGCAACCAGGTTTCCTTTAGCTGTGTAGTCATATACTTTGTTGATGTCCTTGTTAATTTCCTTACAGGGTTCAGCTACACCAGGAGTATAAGCAAGACTCAAATCGGCAGATGTTTTAACTGGAACTTTACTGATTACTTCTATTTTGCCTTTGTTGTCAAAATGCAGCTTTAAAGCCTTTTCTTTTAAATCCATTTTATTCACCTCATCACATTATTTATTCACTGCCCATTGCTGGCGTCCCTCTTCATATAAGTCTCCACCATAACAATCATTAATTACGATTGCAGGCAGGTTCTCCACTTCGAGACGGTAAATTGCTTCTGGTCCTAAATCTTCATAGGCCACAATCTCAGCTTTAGTAACACATTGGGCTAGAAGAGCTGCAGCCCCGCCCACTACAGCCAGGTAGACCGCCTTATACTTCTTCATAGCTTCTTTCACTGCCTCGTTTCTTGCTCCCTTCCCCAGCATAACCTTTAAACCGTACTGCAAAAGGGCCGGTGTATATGCATCCATACGGTAACTGGTAGTAGGACCACAGGAACCTATAGCTTGCCCAGGTTTGGCCGGGGCAGGGCCAACATAATACATAGCCTGCCCACGCAAATCAACAGGGAGTTCTTTACCTTCTTCCAATAACTCTGCCAGCCGTTTATGTGCTGCATCCCTACCAGTATAAATTACACCGTTGATGAAAACTTTATCACCACTGCGCAGACTTGTAATTATCTCATCCGTAAAAGGAGCTGATATAACCTTTTCTGCCATTACCCCCACCCCCCTAAAGAACCGCGCTCTTGTGCCTTGTGGAATGGCAGTTGATATTAACTGCCACCGGCATGCTTGCGATATGACATGGAAAGGTCTCAACATTAACTTTCAGGGCAGTGATTCTTCCACCAAAACCTTGCGGTCCAATCCCTAACTCATTTATTTCCTCAAGCAACTCTTTTTCCAAAGCTGCAAACTGCGGATCCGGGTGATTTTGGTTCAATGGCCTGATGAGAGCTTTTTTGGCAAGGAAAGCAGCTTTTTCAAAATTCCCCCCTATACCTACCCCGACAACGATTGGAGGACAAGGATTGGGGCCGGCTTTTAAGACCGTATCAATTACAAACTTTTTAACCCCATTATATCCATCTGATGGCGTCATCATTTTTATAGCGCTGCAGTTTTCTGCTCCCCCACCTTTAGGGGCAACGGTAATTTTAAGTTTATCTCCCGGAACCACCGTTGTATGAATCACAGCGGGAGTATTGTCTTTAGTATTTATCCGCTTAATCAGGGGATCATCTACCACCGACTTTCTTAAGTAGCCCTCTATATAGCCTTTCCTGACGCCCTCGTTAATGGCATCATTGATAGAACCTTTATCAATACTGACATCCTGCCCATATTCCAGGAATACCACGGCCGTTCCTGTATCCTGGCAGACAGGGACATCGTTGTTTAAACCCAGTCTCGCATTATCCAGGAGCTGGTTCAATACTTCTTTCCCAGCCTCTGATTCTTCTTTTTCCAGCGCTGATTGTAATACTTCCAGTACATCATTTCCTAGATAATAGTTAGCTTCCTTACAGAGCTTGGCGACGGTTTCCACAACATCGTCATACTTTATGATTCTCAAATAAGTCACCTCCCAATAACTCAATCATGAATAGAAAAATAATGCCCAGCCGACCTGGGCATTATTTTTCATCTCCTGCAAGGAATTACTCAAGTGTAACGGCTACTTCCGCAAGGGCCTCTTGGTCCAGCTTCCGTTGTTGTTTTATGTATTCAACCATTCTTACAGCTTGTAAAGGAGCAGTACCTACATAGGTTTCAGGGTTGGTAAGTTCGATAATTTCTTCATCAGTTAAGAGCTTGCTTGCTTCAGGATGCTTCTTGATTTCTTCTCTTAAGGTGGTGCCATTATCAAAGGCGGCCATGGAAATATCATGTACCCAAGTATGGGCAGTAACCTTTTGTCCGCCAAGTTTCTTATAGAGTCCCATTAATACTAATTCAGCCATAGCAATATCCTTGGTTGCATAGAGGTTTCTCCGCATGTTTTCAGGCTTCACTCTTAATCCTCTCATATTAAAGATGCAAGTCTTGAGAGCGGCAGAGAAGTTGAGGCAGGCTTCCGGAATCATACCAAACTCTGCTGCCATCCTTGTGGCGTCCCTCTCATGCTGCATGCATATTTCATTAACAGCCTGAGCTGCACCGCGGATACATGCACTTAAACCACGGACCCACTCACTGGGTTCAGGATTCCGCTTATTAGGCATCGTACTGCTGGAGTATTGCTCCTTGGAATCGAAAGGTTCTTCTACTTCCTGAAGTTCCGTTTTCTGGAGTTCCCTGATTTCCAGGCTCATCTGGGAGAGGTTCATCATGCACTCGGCGATAGTATTGACGAATTCGGCATAACGGTCGGGTCTCTGGTGAATATCCATAACCGGACGATAGAGTCCTAATTCCCTGGAAACGATATCCTGGATTTTTTCAGCTTTTTCCGGACCAACTAAGTAGGCAAAAGTATTTCTGGCCCCTACGGCTGCGGAGATATTAGCCTGGAATAAACGGGGAGCCAATTCCTTGAACCTGGTAATGGTATCTCTTACGGCACCTGCCCAGATAGCACACTTAAATCCCCAGGTTAAAGGAACAGCATGCTGACCGTGGGTACGTCCCATCATAACAGTATCTTTATGCGTAATAGCCATGTCGCACAGAGCATCTTCCAATTCTCTTAACTGCCTCATCAGGATTGTGTAAGCTTCTCTTAATTGAAGCACCAAACCTGTATCAAGAATGTCCTGGGTAGTAGGACCGACATGATACCATTCACCCCAAGGTTTACACATCTTAGCAAACGCTTTGATAAAGGATACTATCAGGTGGGCTGCACCGGCCTTAACCTCGGCAATCATTTGTGGTGTGAGATATTTAACGCTGCTTTTCTCAATAATTCCGTTAGCTTGTTCCCAGGTAATGATACCTACTTCTGCTTTGGCTTTAGTAATAGCCACTTCCATGTCCAGCCATTTTTGCACCATGTTTTCTTCTGTCCAGACCTTACGCATTTCCTCGGTTCCATACGCATTTTTCAGAAGTACAAATGTGTGTTTCACTTCAATTTCCTCCTTTATATGTATTTATATATTTTTCTCATCCCCATGAACGTACTTAAATATTTCACCTCCTACAAGCTAATCTATGGGGATTTGTACATTGGACATTATTTTATAATATAATATTATCAGTACCTATGAGGTTATGTTGTAATGTTGTACGTACCAATTTATATTTTACATGTTCTACATTGTTTTCAGTTTTCCTTTCGATCTTGGAAAAATTTTTTATATTTTTCTTTAGAAAAAGGAGTGTACAAGTTTCTAGCGAAAACTACTCAATGACAACTATTTTAAAAAGGAGGTTTGGAAAATGCTAAAATTAACCTTTCTGGGGCATTCATGCTTTCTGTTAAATAGTCCAACCACCAGCCTTATCCTTGACCCTTGGCTTAGAGATAATCCACAGTGTTCAATTAAACCTGAAGACATAGAAGTAAATGCGCTACTTGTTACTCATGGTCATTTTGACCACCTGGGAGACGCTATAGAGATTTCCAAACGAACTAACGCAGTAATTATTGCCCCTGCTGAGTTAGCCAATTACTGTGCGCAATTGGGAGCCACTACTCATCGTATGCACATAGGTGGAAGTCACGATTTTGGCAACTACTGGATAAAACTGACTCCGGCCTGGCACGGTTCTTCCATTCTAAACCAAAATAATTATTACACCGGGATGCCCTGTGGTTTTCTGATTAAAATGGAAAACAAAATAATTTATCATGCCGGTGATACAGGTTTATTTAGTGATATGAAATATGTACTAGGGGATCGTTATCCAATTGATATAGCCTTACTACCTATCGGAGATAATGTGGTAATGGGTCCAGAGGATGCACTAACTGCAGTAGAATGGCTTAAACCTAAAACTGTTATTCCCATGCATTACAATACTTTTCCACTTATTAAACAGAATCCTGAATCTTTCAAAGCTAAAGTAGAAACCTTAGGTGTGGACTGTATAATACTTCAACCAGGTGATGAACTCAGTTTATAACTAAAAAATATTTAATCCTCCCGCCGGGGGGATTTTTTTATAGCTATATAATGTCTTTAAGCCATGGTATGGAGTACTGAATCATTGAACTCCACATAACGGAAAATAAAAGAACCACAAGTTCCGGAATCAAGGAACGTTTAAAAAGTTTGCTGTAATCCGAACCAAAGTATTCTGTTGTCAACAAAATGCAAAGATGAGCGGGAGATAGTCTGGTTCCGGCAAAAGAACTTAAAAAAACTAATAAGATATAGCCAAGATTGGGAATACCCTGACCAACCATTTCCCCCAGGATAGAGAAAGCAATAACAACAGTAGGACTTGCCATACCATTAACCATCCCTATAAACCAGGGGATTATTAGCAAAATGAGCCAAACCGGAATCCCCAACACGTAGCTGAGTTCGGGTATTCTTTCCACTGATCCGGTAGTGATGATGACTTGTTTAAAAAACATTACTCCTATAACCAGCAAAATAGTGTTAAGCTCCATCCCCGCCTTCAGGGCACCAAGTGCTCTCGTCAAATTATATTTATAAAGCACCATTAAGATGGCCACGGTAATGAAAAGAGCGAACGGTACTTTGACACCGGTAAATACGAGTAAACCAACAATCATAAAGGGAAGCAGATGAATAAGCAAAAGTTTCAGATCCTGAAATGTAATATTCTTTCGTTCTATAACTGGTTTACTGATATTTTTAAATCCTGATTTAAACCCCACCACTAGGGATAAAATTCCTACAGGTATTAAACACAAAACAAGGATGTTCACTGAAATTTTCTGCATGCTAGCCGTTAACAATACTGCCGGATAGATGGGCCAGAAATATTCAACCACATGCCGAAACCAGTAATTAATGAAGCTCTGATCCTCAGGAGACATATTAAGTGCTTTATTAACTTCTCTTACCATAGGACAGGAAAAGCGAGCCCCGCCCGGAGCTGGTAGCGTACCCACTAGTGCTGCCAGTGCTGCCATGTTTTTTCTGGGGTCCCTAATGATAACAGCCATACTTCCTGTGATCTTCTGTATCAGATCATTCTCAGTTAGGATATGTTCTAAGATCAATATAAAAATTAATGAAAAAAGAAGCTCCAGGGTGTCAGGAGAAGTTAGGCTTTGGTAAAAAATCTGAAGAATATGGTAAGGAGCCAATACGTAGAGTAATGTCAGTAGAATTCCAGCCAGCATCATGGAAAAACCAATATTAAACTTTTTTCGCGTTAATAGAACGAGCACACTGATGGTAATAAATAATTTTATTGTATCAGCCATTTTTAATTCCCCGTCATTCTGAAGCCAAAAATTCAATTAAGGAAGGCATCAATCCACCCTGGTTTATAAAACGGAGCAAGAATTCAGGAATTGGCTGAAAATTAGAACTTTGTTCCGTCCGGTTTTTAATTGTAATAGTCCCTTCCGATAGATTGATTTGCAGTAAATCACCTGGCTTAATTTTATTAACTGCGTCAGGTGCAATTAAAGGGATAAGTCCAATATTTATGGCGTTACGGTAAAAAATCCGAGCAAAAGATTTCGCAATTATAATTCTAACCCCAGAGTATTTTAAGGCTAAAGGAGCCTGTTCCCGGCTTGAGCCGTAGCCGAAATTTTCACCTGCCACTACTATGTCTCCTTCCTTAACCTCTTTCGCAAAAAAGGGGTCGGCACCTTCCATAGCATGACTCGCTAATTGAGCAGGCTCAATCTGCTGCATATACCGTACAGGAAGAATCTCATCAGTAGAAACATTATCCCCAAATTTCCATGCTTTTCCTGCAAAAAGGTATGGTGGTGTCATATTCTTCCCTCCAATAGCTCTCTTGGATCGGTTAGCTTTCCTGTGACTGCAGATGCGGCTACTGTAGCAGAACCTGCCAAGTAGATTTTGCCGCCTGCTCCCATTCTGCCTTTCATATTTCTTGTTGTAGAACTTATGCAGACTTCATCTTTCGCCAACGAACCTATATAATGGGCGCCACATGTACCACAACCGGGGACACCTATTACCGCCCCTGCCTCAAGGAGAGTAGTAATGATACCTTTGTCCACTGCCTCTTCTAAAATACGCTTGGAAGCCGGAACAACATAAAACCTAACCCCTTTGGCCACTTTTCTGCCCTTTACAACTTTGGCGGCTATCTCCAAATCATAAAGGTTACCGCCCGCACAGGAGGAAATTGTCGCCTGGTCAATTCTAATGTTTTCACCTGACAGGTTACTAATATCAGTTGCATTCGTCGGAAGGTCAGGAACCGCTACCTGTGGACATAACCCTGATAAATCAATATGTACAATGCCTTCATACCTGGCGTCTTCATCGCTTCTATAAGGGGCAAAATCTGTAAGTTCCATGCCAAGATAATGGGCGGTTATTTCATCGGCCGGTACAACGGCACATTTAGCCCCCATCTCGGTACTCATGGCACATAAAGTTAATCTTTCGGGGATGCTTAGCCTTTCTATAGACTCCCCGGTAAATTCCACAGCTTTATAATTAACTCCCTGAGGCCCGAAAAGGCTGATAATCTTAAGGGCAAGGTCTTTGACTTCTACACCAAAGGGGGGAACTCCATTGATCTCGATTTTAACGGTTACAGGAACATTAAACCACAGTTTACCTCTAACAAAGACACCAACCATTTCGGTAGCACCGATGCCGGTAGCAAAACATCCTAGGGCCCCAAGGGCATTTGTATGAGAATCAGTGCCTACCAACACCTGGCCTGGCAAAATATGTTTGTTTTCTGCCAGCAGGGTGTGACTTATGCCGTCTCCGCCGGAATACGTGTACTTAATATTAAATTCCTCTGCAAATTTTTTAATCATCAAGTGGTTTTCTGCCACAGACATGTTGGTATTTGTTGGATGATGGTCAAAGGTTATCACAATCTTTTCAGGGTCCCACACTTTTCGTTTCGGTAGTTTATGAAAATGTTCGATGACGACAGGGCCTGTATTGTCGTGGATCATGGCAGTATTAACCTGTGCATCAATTATTTGGCCAGGAACTACACTTTCTAATCCTGCTGACTTAGCCAGTATCTTTTGAATAATTGTCTGACCCAAGTTGATCCCCCCTATCCTCAGATCTTATGCTTTTCTAAGTACTTGTCATCAACTTCTATCCCAAGTCCAGGCCCATCAGGAACAGGACAAAACCATCTTTAATATATGTTCCCTTTTGCACAGGATCTGCAATAACCCAATTTGGTGCTTTTATTTCATTGAAAATAACGTTGGTCGAGGCGAAAAAGTGGGCAGCGGCAGTATCGACAAGCAGATTTATATTTTAACGTATCTACTCTGCCTGCCGCCGCACTAATTCCCCACCGAATACTTGGCATCGGCCGAATGCAGTTCCACGCCCAGCTTGATATCCACAGGAAATATCTCAACCCTTCTTATGTATACATTCATTCACCGGCTTTAAAAGAGATCTTTAAGCATTTATAGTAGCTTTCCTTCTTGCTTTTATATCTTTAATTATGGGGTAAAGAGCAGATACCAGTGCCAGCATCAAGAGAAAAGCGCTGATAGGATGCTTGAAGAAGACAAGATAATCTCCTCCTGATTGCAGGATAGCCCTTCTTGCACTGGACTCGATAATAAAACCTAATACCATGGACAAGACTATAGGAGCAGGTGGGAAATTAAATTTATGCAGGATATAACCAAGTATGCCGAAGGCGATCATCACTCCTACATCAAAAAGGCTGTTACCGATTGAATACGAACCAACTATGGAAATACCCATAATGGAGGGAATTAAAATATTACGAGGAATGGAGTTGACCCTGGCCCAGATTTTTGTTCCTCCTAAGCCTAGAACAAGCATAAAGAAATTGGCCAAAAACAAGGAGGCAAAAAGGGAAAAAACAATCTCCGGGTTTTTCTCAAACAGCATGGGACCAGGCTGGATGTTATGCATCATCAAGCCGCCAATTAATATCGCCGTAGTCGCTGAACCGGGAATCCCCAGTGTCAAAAGCGGGATTAAGGCACCGCCAACGGAAGCGTTATTGGCCGATTCGGGAGCGGCTACCCCCCTCAAATCTCCTTTACCGAAATCATCCGGATTCTTGGCGGCTCTCTTAGCCTGGTCATAGGAGATTAGTGAGGCGATTGTCGCCCCTGCTCCCGGCATAGCGCCAATAAACGTACCGATGATCGAGCCACGTAAAATGGTTGGCGCCAGTCCCTTGTATTCTTTCAAAGTGGGCAATTTTAGGGAAGATTTATAATCAAAAGTAATTTTTTCCTTGATAACTTCTTCCATCAACTTGAACACTTCGGAGATAGCAAATAGACCAAGGAGGGCCGGTATCAGGCTAAAACCCTCTAATAGTTCCATCCTCCCAAACGTAAAGCGAGGATAAGCAGTAAACGGGTCCATACCCACGGTTTCTATAATCAACCCTATACATGCGGCGACAAAGCCCTTAATATAGTTGCGGCTGGAAAGGCTGGCAATTATGGTCAGGCCGAAAATACCCAGAGCAAAATATTCCGCCGGACCAAATTTTAAGGCAAGTTCAGCAAGGGGGACACCCAGGACAATTAGCGCAATGGTGCTGAACATCCCACCACATGTGGAAGCCACAATAGAAGCTCCCAGGGCTTTGCCAGGTTGTCCTTTTTTCGTAAACTGGTAACCGTCAAAAGTGGTTGCCACAGCAGCCGGCGTACCAGGCGTATTAATAGTAATGGCAGTAATGGAACCCCCATATTCAGCTGCGGAATACAAGGCACACAAGAGGACAAGACCCATGGCAGGATCCATAGTAAATGTAAAGGGGAGCAGCAGGGCCACTCCGGCTGAGGCATTCAATCCCGGTGTAGCACCTACTAAAATACCAATGACAACGCCGCCAATTATTAACAGGATTGGCTGCCAGTGCAAAACAATAGAAAAGCCCATTAGTAAGTTTTCTAACATTTTCGTTCCCCCTTACATGAGACCTATAAGTTTGCCCAAGGGCAATTCTACATCCAATGTCAGGTAAAAAACTAAATAGATGAAGAGAAGAAAACAGATGGGATACATGATTAAAATTTTCCAGTTCTTTTCACCCATAATTAAGAGGATAGATACCAGGAATATCAGCGCAGTGATGAAATATCCCAGGAAATTACACAGTACTAAAAAGAGGATTAAACAAACCATCCCTAAAACGGCCCTGGTAATATTGCCGTTTTGTAATTTTATTTCCGGTATCATCCACTGGTAAGCAATCATAAGTACACTTAAAACTATGGTTACCGTCAGAACAATTCTGGGCCAAAAGGTAGGACCCAGTGTCTTTGTCGTTGGGGGAGGAAAACTATTTGTTTGGATAAGAAATAAAGTTGAAATAATAATCAGAAGAACCCCGATTATCGTAGTACCTTTTCGCAAAATCTGACCCCCCTTTTTGGTATTGGGGGAACCCATAACAAGTCCCCCCTCTACCCGTTAAATTTTTCTTACTTCTTCATGAGAGCTTTAACAATTTCCCAGGTTCCGTCCGTATCTTCCTGAATAACTTTGCCTAATTCAGCTGCCGTTTTAGGCCAACTGAGCTGCTCTGTCCTTTTCAGATAATCCTGGAACTGCGGGTCTTTCACGGCTTTTAGCAAAGCATCTTCCAGTATTTTGACTACATCATCAGGTATCCCTTTTTTAGCTATTATGCCTCTCCAGTGATAGGCTTCATAGTCCCAGCCCAGTTCTTTAAAGGTTGGTACATTAGGCAGGGATTCCAGGCGCTTGTCTGTGGTAACACCCAGAATTTTCAATTTTTTTCCTTCATACTGGCCTTTCACGTTGCCGGGGTTGGTTTGACCAGCCATGGAGTGTCCACCCATCACATCGGCAACGGCTTCGCTGCCTCCTTCAAAGGGAATCCACTGGAAGTCGAATCCGGCCAGCTTGGCAAATTTGCTAAAGTTAACATGGTGGGCTCCACCGGCGAAAGCTCCGGTCACTGTTAATTTACCAGGGTTTTCCTTGGCCCATTTGACCAGGTCTTTCATATCATTGAATTTACTGTCCGGAGGCGCTATGACAGTGTAGGGGTCAGCCTGGACGCCGGCAAGTGGTTGAATATCTTTGGGGCTGTAAGGTGCGCCTTCCTTGGCAAATAAACTGGCAAGACTGATGGTGGCAGCTAAAATGGTATAACCGTCCGCCGGCTGCTGGAGGGTATAAGCTAATCCAGTGGCACCTCCACCACCTGTTTTAGTTAAAACGTTAACGGGTTGACCCAGGTACTTCTCCAAAACCTTGGCCAGTTCCCGGCTCATGACGTCAACCGGGGAACCAGCTGCCGACCAGCAAACGAGTGTAATTGGTTTGGTGGGGAATTTGGGAGTTTCCTTCTTAGCAGATTTTGTGCCACAACCCATAACACCCACGAGAAGGAAAGAAAAAATCAGGACAAAAGCCAATATTTTGGTCCATTTCCTATTCATCAAATTACCCCCTTTAATTCAATAACAAAAGTCATGTGCCTACATTTACTTCCGCCCAATTCTATGTAACATACCAGACACATTTAAAAAATGTTCATATTTTTTCTTGTTGTAATCCCTCCTCCTTCGCCATTTAACTTAAATTTCTTCAACACCTCCTCCTGTTCTTCAATTGGGAAAGATCTATATTGATTAAAACCAAATCAATTATTTATTCTGTTATAATTACAAAATGATATTATAATGTACGTACCAATTTTTCCAATAATTTTAATTCTTGATTCTTTGTGAAATTCCTGCTTGATAAAAAATTTTTATATATTTTTTGAAGAAATTTCTATTATTGATGGTTGCTTCGCAACTATCCTAATATTTTGTTGCTTTGGATTTTATAAACATATTCTATGCGACCGATAAAATATCCTTGGTATTTTACGACTACTTTTGTCGTTTTGTGCAGCTTTGAACATTATTATTTTTCGTTATATCCCAAAAGAGGCCAGTAATAAAAGTATATGCAGAGTATTCCACATACTAAAAAAAATAAAGAAGAAAAAAACACCTTTATTACTTTCACCAAATCCACATTAGCCTTGCGAAAGGCAAACATGGCCTGGGGAGATTGACTTGGAAGCTATACTTCTAAAGCCTCCTCGTTTATTTTAAAGAAAATATATGTAAACATATTTCTATATATTTTGATTATTTTCGACAGTGTTCTGCTCTTTTGTGTATTAGGAATTAAAAAATGCGCTCTTAATAACCGAGTTCTTCACCAACTACCAGTACATAATAGTCAAGGGAGGCTCTCGGCACACCTTCAATAATGGTCGTGATATTACAGCTCCTGTTAGGCGGCAGGCAACATACCTCCCTGGAAACTGTGTAGTAAGACAGCAGTGAATAGAATTATTTATAAATGGGCATTCCCACCAGAGGCCAGTAATATACGGCAAACAATGTGGTCACAAGAATTACAGTTATTGTATAAATAATTCCCGGTTTAAGCATCTCCCATATTTCCAACTGGTTTGTAGAATAGGTTATTAAACCGGTGGCGGACTGGGTAGGAAAGAGGAAAGACAAACTGAAAGAAATGACAGCAACAGACCCACCCCATAAGGGGTTATAGCCCCAGGAACTCATGACCGCCAGGACTAAAGGCAGTAAAGCCGCAGAGGCTGACAACACCGTTACAAAGGCGATACGAAGAAAGGCGATTACCAGCATAACGATTGCTGATAAGGCTAGGGGACTTATTACTTTAAAATTAACAAGAGTACCGTACTGTTTTATCCACTCCATTACTCCATTAACATGCAGGGAGTCCGCCAAACTTAAGCTGGCTGCAAACATGAGAAGTATATTAAAATTAAAGCTCTTCACTGCCTTTTGCATGCTAATCACGCCAATTCCCGGTGAGACAATTAGTATAGCTGTGACCAGAGCAACCAGTGATGTTGAATAGCCGTGCCATGTGGAGGAGACCCATAAACCAAGCATTAGCAATAAGTAACAGGCCAATCTCTTCTGCTCCCTGTCAAGAGGGCCAGTATTACATGGTTCCGTTTCCCTTATCTCAACTTTTTCCGACTCAGGACTGTTTGAAAGAAACAGCTTTTTAAGGATTATCCACAAAAAGAGAGTATTCAGGATGGCAATTGGCGCAAAAGTGATCAACCAGTGAAGATAATCCCAGTGGTAATCCAGTACCGATGCGAACAAACCAACTGCGAAAACGACTGAGAGGGAACCTGTCATAGTGATACTACTGGCAATTAAAGTTTCGTACGCCACCCCAATATAGACCGCTTTGTTAAAACCCCCTTTATCATTTACTTTGAGCGCCCGCACCAGCCCGTTACAGATAGGTACAATGAGGGCCGACCTTCCTGCGGCAGAAGGTATAATCAAGACAAAAACAAGAGCAGTTAATATTGTGGTGAGCAAAAGGTATTTCGCCCTCTTCCCTCCTAACCTGATTAAAAACAAAGCCAGTCTTTTATCCAGGCCTGTTGAGGCTAAAGCTTCAGAGATAACGAAAGTAGAAGTCAAAAGCCAAGTTGTAGAACTGGCAAAACTCTGAAAAGCTCGGTCAAAGGGGATAATTTTCATCAGCGGAAGCAAAGTTAAAGTGATAATGGAAGTAAACATCTGATGTTGTGGAAATATATTCCAGATAATAATAGCGAAAACAAGTATTCCCAAGGTCATTACGCCCTTGTGGCTTAAACCTGGCACTTCTATTACTAAACCTATGAATAGGAACAAAACAGGAATAATCCCTTTTTTCAGACTTGTGCCACTACTTACCATTTTTCACCAACCCTATTTGTTCTCACAGCCATTCCAGTCCAAGACTGCCTGTCGCACATAAAGGGCATACCTTTAGCAGGTATGCCCTTTGAATTGCTAGCATCATGAACATGAAATTGTAGTAATAAAAATTTGCATAAACAGAGCAAAAATGGATCGAAATCTAGTAGAATAGCTGAATGGAATATCATTCAAAGAGCTGCCAATTATATAATTATTTGGATTAGCTCCCTAACATTCTCCATTTCTTCAAGATTCTCTACCACTTTTAATAATTTGGGAACATCAATTCTTGTGTTCTTCAACAGATTGTGGAATTTTGCGTAATGCTGTTCTTTAGAAAGTGGGTTCATGGGATCACCCTTGGCGGCATCAGTATAACCGAAATATTGTCTGCCATCTTTTGCCGTTACTTCCATTCTGCATTTCCATTTGGCCGGGTAATCCTTTTCAATTTCCTCATCTAAAAGAACCTTAACTTTTTCTGCAAGGGCTAAAATCTTTTCATCCCTGTAATACCGCTCTTCAAAATGCTGCATCCCAATGGGCCCTTCAAACAAGGCAGCGGCTACTATAAAAGGAAGGTTAAACTGCGCTATCATTCCATTCTGGGGAGGAAGAGGCAAGTCATTTTGTACTTTTGCCACTTTGTAGGTATATACCTTAATCTCCTCTATATCATCGGGATTAAGACCCTGTTCTCTGACCTGCAGGGCTGCATCAATAGAAGGATGAATCGTCCTACAGCAAGGGTAAGGTTTATAACTAACATCCGTGATCTGGAAGGTACTCCCTAAATCCTTAGTCACCCGCTCATAATTATACTCATCAGAAACTGCCCTGAAGAGACCACCATCTTCAGCTTCAATAATTTGCGAGGGTCCCGTAAAATCCTTTTTGGCCAGAAGAGCTGACGTTAATCCGCTCTGAGCTGCTTTACCGGCATGTAATTTTTTACTGGATGACCCATCGGCAGAAAAGGCCCATAAACCTGAAGACTGGGTTCCCGCATTACCAAATGCATAAATGAACTGCTGCGGGGTTAATCCTAAAAGTTTGCCGGCGACAGCAGCAGCACCAAAAGTACCACACGTACCAGTATTATGCCAGCCCTTTAAGCGATGGGAAGAGGATCCAATTCCTATAGCTATCCGGAGCATAACCTCATAGGCACCTACAACAGCAGTAATAAGCTGTTTTCCTGTAATTGGTATTATTTCCGCTAAAGCCAGAGCAACAGGTATTATGACCGCACCCGCATGGACTTTCCCCATTTTATGGGCATCATCAAAATCAAAAGTATGAACCATACTGCTATTGATAAACACAGCTGTTCCCAAGGAAGTCTTTTTGTTCATTCCCCAAACTGAACTGTTAGAGGCATTATCATAATTAAGTAAGGCTTCAGCCATTTTCTTAATATCCGGGTGCTCCACTGCTCCCAGGCCACACCCCAGAGCATCTAATAAACAATACTTTGTCTGAGCTGTTACCTTCTCCGGCAAGTCTTCAAACTGTAGTTTATCCAAATATTCTGCTAATTTTCCAGTAACTGTAGTCATAAATTCATCACCATCCTTGATTCTGCAGTTATGTACTACTACACAAGGCAGTAATCTCATTTACCTTTGCTACTTCCTCAAACTTAAACATTAGCTGTATTAACTTGTGAATATTCTCCTCGGGAAGTATGCCCTTGGTTAAATCATAGAATTTTTCCTGCAAATCCCCGTCAGTCATGGGATTTATCATACTTCCTACCGCATGCTCCACATGTTCCGTAAGAATCGTGCCGTTGTTTAACTTTATGTTTATAATGGCTTCATCCTTATTTATTTCCGGTTTGACGATCAAGCGGACTTTTTTTCTCAAAGCCACAGCATCTTCAGCTTGAGCCCGCTCATCAGAAAACTGCTCCTCTCCAGCCTTACCATCCAAAAGAGCCACAGCAGCGCAATGATATGTACTAAATTTTGTTTCTAAGCCAGTCCTGGGATTTTCCTTACCCATTAAAATGGGAACCAGTCTGTTCACATATGCTTCAATTTCCACGACTTCCTCTACCCTAATCTGATGCTGCTTCCTTAATTTTATTACAGCATCTATAGTTGGATGAGCCACAATACCACAGGCAAAAGGTTTATAGCTATTTTTCAGCAGCTCCCAGTGTTCTCCGAGCTTCCCCGTAATTTGGGTATAATCCTGTTTCGTTGATAGCACATTAGCAAAGCCAGTTTTAGCTTCGATACCCTGCTCAGAACTGGTAAAGCCTTTCGCTGCCAGCATCGCTGCCATTATACCATTCATGGCGGCTTTACCGGGGTGATAAGGCTTGGTCATGGTACCAAACATCTCTTTTAATCCCGATGCTTGGCTGGCAGCAATTCCAAAAGCATAGGTCATCTGCTTAATATCGAGACCTAAAATTTTACCTGCCGCAGCCGCTGCCCCAAAATTTCCAGCTGTACTGGTGATATGCCAGCCTACTTCATAATGGTCCGGATAAACAGCCTGGCTGATTCTGCATTCGGCCTCTGCTCCTAAAATAAATGCCGTTAAAACATCTTTACAGCTGAGATTATAACGTTCTCCCAGTGCAAATACTACCGGAGCAACAGGAGAACTTGGATGTAGTACGGTTTCCAGATGTGTATCATCGAAATCAAACATGTGCGAAGTCATACCATTTACAAGCGCGGCAAATAAGATATTTAGTTTTTCCTTCCTACCGAGTAAGGATGCCTGCTCTTTACCCCCAACCTCTTCTACCATAGAGAGGACAATATCCACCGCAGGATGATAGGCGGCTCCCACTGCAACTCCTAGCCAGTTTAATAGAGATCGCTTCCCTTCTTTTTTGACAACTTCGGGGATATCCTCATAACCCGTTTCCACAATCCATTTGGCCAAATCATAAGTTACCCCATTTTTACCGACCTCCTTTTACTAAAGATCCCATCTGTTTGCTATGTTGTACTTACATCATGATTTTATTACGTGTTATATTCTTCAAGTTTTGGTATATCCCTCTTGTTTCTAATCAAGATTTACAAAAAATTTTATTTGTATATTTCAGTAAGTGGTTATTTTCCCAAAAAGTTTACCCGCACTCCTACTCCCTTTTCTTTAGCCCTGTTTACGGCCAAACCCGCCGTGGCCAAATCCTGCAGAGCCACACCGGTTGTATCAAAAATCGTAATTTCTAAAGGATTCTCCCGGCCAGGTTTCCTGCCGGTAATCAGCTCTCCAATTTCTCCATGAATGGAATCACGGCTGATAATCCCCTGGTCATAGGCGTGCTGGCATTCACCAAGATAAAGACACTGGTCCATACTATCAACTACGACTTTGGCCATCGCAAAAATCTGAGGGTCTAACTCCTGTTTTCCGCGGGTGTCTGTACCGATGGCATTGATATGGGTGCCAGGTTTAATCCAGGGAGCCATCACGATGGCCTGGTAGCTGGAAGCTGCTGTAATAATTACATTGGCAGCCCGGCAAGCCTCCTCCGGATGGGTGACAACTTTTATTTCCTGGGGGTAATGGCTTAAGTCCTGGGCGAGTTTCAAGGCACCGGCATGGTAAATATCATAAAGATAAATTTCCCGGACACCCGGCAGAATTTTTAGAGCCGCTTCCAGCTGGTTCCTCCCCTGGAGACCTGCACCGATGACAGCTAAAACTCTACTGTCAGGCCGGGCCAGGTATTTTAAGCCGAGAGCACCCAGGGCTGCTGTTCGGATCTTGGTGACAAAGTTGGCAGCCACTAAAGCCTGGGGCTGTCCGGTTGCGGGGTCGAACAATACCATGGTCGATTGATGATTGGTAAGACCCTTATCTTTGTTATTAACCCAAAAGCCCCCTGCTTTAAAACCCAGGGCCTCCTGTTCTTCCAGGTAACCGCTCTTTATGCCGAAAATCCCCTGATGTTTTTTTATTTCTTCCCGGACTACGGGGAAAATGTGGCTTTTACTAAGGGTCCAATCGGCAAAAGCCTTCTCTACTACTTCCATGGTTTCTTCAAAAGTAACGAGGTTCTCCACGTCCTGGTCAGTTAGCACAATGACTTCCGTCATTTGTATCTCCTCCTTACTGAGATTTACCGCGGCAAAGGATAGGCCATTCATCAACTACCCTTTCATTTTCAATGACGTAAATTTTGTCATAAAGATTACAGGTAGGGCAGGCATGGTTAGGAATGATTTCTATTTTATCGCCAATTTTTAATTTACTGCTGGCCTCAGCACTAATCATAATCCCGTGTTCATCGTACAGTTTTTTCAATCTTAAGTCATTAAACCCTTTCACCAAACCGTAGCCAGGGGTATGACAGATGCCCTGGGCCCGGGTGAAGGCAGTTAAGGCTTTGACACCTGCATCCACTACCACCCTTTCCGCTGTGGGTTTGGAGATAACAGTAGCCAGAATGGTCAGGGCGCAACGGCTGTAATCACCAATGGCATTGCCCTGGGCCGCATCCATATAAATATAGGTCCCAGGTCTTATTTCAGTAATACCCGGTAAAATCTGGCCATGCATTAAAGAGGGGGTGGCTCCTATGCTCACTTCTTCTACGGGAATACCGTTTTTCCTTAAAAATTCGGCTATGGTCAGGGTATCTTCCTGGCTTTTCCTAAACAGTTCAGCACACATCTCGGGCGAGGAGGCCCCATAAGTGTGTCCTTCATGAGAAAAAATTCCTCTCAAGCGTAAGCCCGGAGACTCAGTGACTAACCTGGCCAAAGAGAGAGCATCTTCCCCTGTAAGCACACCTGTTCTTTCTTCACCTGTTTCGATTTCAATCAATACATCCAGGGGTTTGTTTTCCCCTGCAAAAACACGGGAAAGGGCTTCTACTTGTTCCCGGTTATCAACACCTACAGCTATTCTCACTTGCCGGTTAAGGTCACGCAACCGTAAAAATTTGCTCTCACCGTAAATCTCATTGGCAATAAATATATCTTGAAGTCCCTCGCCAGCCATAACCTCCGCCTCACCCACTTTGGCTACAGTAATACCCTGGGCTCCCGCCTCTACCTGTAATTTAGCAGCTTTAGGCGTACGGTGGGTCTTGGTGTGGGGACGTAATTTAACCCCGGCCTCTCTGGCCTTTTCCATCATCATTCGGATGTTCTGCTCCATGACAGGTTTATTAACTATAAGCGCAGGGGTTTCCAACTCAAGGTAATTCTTAGACAACTCTCTTACCTCCTTAAAACAGCTACCTTAATATTACTGCATTTTATACCATGACAAAATGGAAAAAAGAGAATAAACGGTACCCACAGCATGTTTACCCTGGGATTTTTGAGTAAAGAATTTGGTAAAGAAGTTTTCTTCAGCACCTATACCCTCCATATGTTACCAATTACTTTAGCCATTATGATCACCAGTGGCTTGGTATGGTACTTGTTCTATAAAGTCGAAATTAACTCTCTACCGAAGGCTAAAGAATTTTTTGACCAGGAATTAGAAAAATTAGGCCCCATGTCCATGGGTGAAAAACTAAATCTCTCACTTTTTATCTTAACTTTCACTATTGCCATGTTTAGACCGGCTTTTGCTAAGCTGCTCCCTTGGTTTGATACTACAGCCATTTTTGTCACTATGGCCTTTTTCAGTTGGATCATTCCGGTAAAAACGGAAAATGGACACTGGGAGACCATTAATAACTGGAATACCACCGTTAAAAATATGACCTGGGATGTAGTCTTCGTCACCGGCGCCGGCATTGCCCTGGCCAGTATAATAGAACAGACAAAGGCCTATGTACTGCTAGTTAATCTGCTTACACCTTTAATCCAAATGGGTGGTTTAGCCACTACCTTTGGCTTTGGTTTAGCCGCCAATATTATGACCCAATTTATGAACAATACTACTACAGATGCTATTCTACTACCCATTGCAGCCAAAACTCTCAAACAATTCGGTTTGAACCCCATCCCTCTTATCTATTTAACATCTGCCAGCGCCGCCCTTGGCTATGCTTTACCGGCCGCCTCAGGTGGTATTACTGTGGCTATTGGTATGGGGGCTGACCCCAAGGTGATGTTGAAATGGGGAACAATATTGTCTGTAGTTGGTCTGATAACGATAATAATCTTCGGAATGTTCTTAACATCCGTCTGGCCTTATTTCGCTACAACTTAAAAAGTATATTAGGGGGAGAAATTATTCTCCCCCTTTGTTAAAAACATTCCAAACTCAGAACATCAAAGACACTAATTAGATAAGGAGGTCGGTTATGTCTAAGAACCTCAATTCATATATTGATGCTAACATGGAAAAGTATATTGACCGGTTAAAAGAATTGTGTGATCAACCTAGTGTAGCAGCTCAGAATAAAGGGATGGATGAGTGCGCTTTTTTAGTAGAAAAGCAGCTAAAGGAAGTTGGGTTGGACACTAAGGTTTTTTATCCTCAAGGTGGTTATCCCATTATTTATGGAGAAATAAAGGGTAAATCTCCTTTAACCCTTATGTTATACAATCATTACGACGTCCAACCTGCCGAACCTCTCCATGAATGGAAAACCGAACCTTTTAAAACTACTATTGTCGGAGACAAAATTTATGCCCGGGGGACATCAGATAATAAAGGTAATATTACAGCACGACTGGCGGCAATCGAGGCCATCTTAAAAACAAGCGGGGAACTTCCTATTACCATTAAATACGTTATTGAAGGAGAAGAAGAAATCGGCAGCCCGAGTTTGCCAAAATTTATTGAAGAAAATAAAGACTTATTAAAGGCTGATGCCTGTATCTGGGAAAGCGGTTTTAAAGATGACCAGGATCGCCCCATTATTCGCTTGGGGAATAAAGGACTTTGCTATGTGGAGTTATGGACAGATACCGCCAAGGTAGACCTACACGATATGTACGCCCCCCTTATTGAAAATGCTGCCTGGCGTTTAATTTTAGCCTTAAGCACTTTAAAAACCACTAATGATCAAATACTTATTAATGGTTTTTTTAGTCAAGTGGAAGAATGGCACCCTTCAGAACTAGAGCGGGTAGATAAGTTATTGACTTTCTCCTTGTTCCTAAGCAAACCCCTCAAGAAATATATCAAAAACTGCGAAAGCATTTGGATATCCATGGTTTCACTGACATCCAAACAAAATTAGTCGCCGAACTAGAGCCCTCTCGTACCCCTGTATCCGCTTCTATCTCCCAATTAGCCATTAATACAGCTCGTGAGGTCTATCAAATGAAACCGGTGATATATCCGACCAGTCCCGGTTGGGGTCCTTCTTATCTTTTCCGCAACAATCTGGGTATACCGACAGTATCCATTGGAATTGGATATGCCGGTTCGCAAAACCATGCATCCAATGAAAATATCCGGATTAAAGACTATAATGAAGGAATTAAACATATCGCCGCTATTATCAATCAATTTGCCGAAATGAAATAACAAAGAGGAGGTAATTTATCTTGGCGAGAAGAGTAACTGTTGCTGCCGTCCAAATGTCTCCGACAATTGGGGCGGTAGAGACAAATATCTCTAGAGGACTTGCCTACGTTGACGAAGCAGTAGCTAAAGGTGCCCATATAGTTTGTTTCCCCGAGCTTTTTAATACAGGTTATTTTTGTCATTATAGCCATTTAGATCAGAGATACTTCGAACTCGCTGAAACCATCCCGGGGCCCACCACTGAAAAATTCGCCCATAAATCAAAAGAGTATGGGATCTATATCATTACTCCTATTTTTGAAAAGGCAAAAGCCGGTTACTATTATAATTCTTCAGCACTCATTGGTCCTGAGGGGGAAATAATAGGAAGATTTCGTAAAGCCCACATGCCCTGGTCAGGCACCGGCTGGGAAAAATATTATTTTAGACCTGGATACTATTTTCCCGTCTTTAAGACAAACTTGGCCAAGATCGGGATTATGATTTGTTACGATAGATTTTTCCCGGAATCAGCACGTCTTTTGGCCCTCCAAGGAGCTGAGATTATTTTTAATCCTGCCGGTGCCCCCTTGGCTTTAGGCGACTCCTGGGAATACGTACTGCGTACAAGAGCCAATGAAAATCAGCTATTTGTAGTTGGCGTAGGATTAACTGGAAAAACTGATGAGGAGCACTACGAAGTTACAGGACGAAGCGTGATTATTAATCCTAAAGGAGAAATTTTAGCCCAAATGGGCCGTGAAGAAGGTGTACTTGTCACTACCATAGACCTGGATGAAATTGATTCAGCCAGGACTGTTCGTTTCAATCACCGGGATCGCAGACCAGAGATATATAGTCTTTTAACTGATACTTCCCAGGATTGAGGAATTCCCTGCCAAAATGGTCATACTGTCTATGACCACTGGAATCAAGAACTTAGTGAATCAGAAAGACTACAGATTTATCATAAGCACAAAAACAGTGATGTGTTTTTATGCAGCACCAATGCGCTAACTTTAGACGGCCAGTTGATAAACCTGGATGGTAGTGGTAATCGCGTAAGTTCGCTGATCTTTGGGCCGAAAAAGATAATTGTCATAGCAGGGGTCAATAAAATAGTTGATAATGTAGAAAGCGGTATTGCCAGAGTGAAAAATGTGGTTGCTCCCGAGCTTTACCGACATAAAAATGCACCTGCTCCTTGTGCTAAGACTGGCTACTGCATTAATTGCCATCCACCCGTGAAACAATGCCGTGCATTAGTGATTCTTGAAGCCCGACCTAGAATAAATACTGATTTTCACATCATCCTTGTTGGAGAAAACTTAGGAATATAAATTAATGGCAGCCTTATTAGGCTGCCATTAACTATTAAAATTCCAGTACTTCGCCACCCTTAATCCTTTTTTGCCCCTCCTCAATAACCCCAGATTTCGTGAACAACAGAGACGATTTCCACTTCTCCCCCGGCTTCCAGGAAATCCAGAATCTTATTCATCTCTCTTTCCAAAAGACTTCTGCTGTTCCCTACCAGAGCTAACCCTAACTGGGCTGCCTGCCAGACATCATGTTCCCCTATTTCGGCAATGGAGACAGTAAATTTATGTTTAGTTTTCTCAATTAAACTCTTGACGATACTCCGTTTTTCCTTGAGAGAACTAACGGCAAAGAGCCGCAAGTCTATTTTGATTACACAAACCAGCATAGTTCACCTAAACACCGAAGCTGATGCCCACAGCCCGGGCAGCTGCCACCATTTCGCCCCGGGGATCTACCTTTTTCAACTGTTTCACCGCTTCATCCAGGGGCACGGCGGTAATCTCACTTCCCCGGAGGGCTACCATCTGGCCCCAGGGACCCTGGGCAGCCAGCTCTGCCGCCTTGACGCCGAAACGGGTAGCCAGGATCCGGTCATAAGCGCTTGGGCTTCCTCCCCGCTGGAGATGCCCCAGCACGGTAACCCTGGTTTCCAGACCTGTTAATTCCCCTAAGCGGTCAGCTACCACCTGACCTACTCCCCCCAGGCGAACAGGGTCGGTACTTCCCTCCACCAGTTTGGCCACTACCATGTCACCGCCCTGCTCTACAGCTCCTTCCGCTACCACAATAATACTGAACAGTTTTCCGTGCTTACGCCTCTCCTCAATCTTCTCCCTAACTTTCCTCAGGTCATAGGGTATCTCGGGGATTAAAATAACATCAGCGCCTCCCGCCATCCCCGCATGGAGAGCGATCCAGCCCGCATAACGTCCCATTACCTCTAAAATCATGATGCGATGGTGGGACTCTGCTGTGGTATGGAGTTTATCCAGGGCCTCTGTAGCCGTCGTTACGGCCGTATCGAAACCAAAGGTTACATCCGTAGCCCACAAATCGTTGTCAATGGTCTTGGGGACACCAATCACTTTGAGACCCAGCTTATGAAACTCCTGCCCAATACTAAGACTACCGTCACCGCCGATGGCAATCAATACTTCCACACCTAAGGCCCGTAAATTTTCCAGGGCCTGCCGGGATACATCCTGGTAGGTCACCTTTTCGTTTACCACAACAGGGAAACGAAAAGGATTGTCGCGGTTGCTGGTACCTAAAATCGTCCCGCCCCGGTGCAAGATACCCGAAACTCGCTCCAGGTTAAGGGAAACATAGTTGTTTCTTACCAAGCCTGCAAAACCGTCGCGAAAACCGATTACTTCCTCAATACCATAGCGATATTTGACCGTTTTTACAATGGCTCTGATCACACCATTGAGCCCCGGCGCATCACCACCGCCTGTTAAAAGAGCAATTTTCCCGAGAATACCCATAGTCCAACACCTGCCTTGCTTATTCTCCCAAAAGAGGTAAAAGATTGTCCCACACCAGTTTACTGGAGAAAGGGGAGCCCAGTTGTTCAGCCATTTCTTTCATATGTTTTAGCCTTAAGGGGTTATGCCAGAGACTGACGATTTCCGGAATCAACATATCAAGTTTTCTCACTTTGATAGCCACGCCTTTGTTTAGCAAATAGTCGGTATTACGGTCCTCTTGTCCGGGCAAAGAAGAGTAGATTACCAGAGGTTTGCCTAAGGCCAGGATTTCCGCCGTAGTTACCCCTCCAGGTTTAGAAATGATCATATCACAGGCTCCCATGACCTGGGCCATATTTTCCACAAAACCAAACACTTTTAAACGGGGATTATGTAATTGATTTAAATTATCGTGGAGAAGCTTATTTTTGCCGGCTACCACCACCACCTGGAAGTTGCTGTCATCCAGGAGCTCCCGGGTAATCACTTCTATTCGTCCTAACCCCAGGCCGCCGCCCATTACCAGAACAGTAGGAAGCAGGGCCAAACCCAGTTCATACTTGGCCCTGCCAGGGTCAATCTTCTCCCGGAACTGGCTGCGAATGGGTATGCCCACAGGTTTAATCCGATCCTGGGATATCCCGTTTTGCAAAAGGGGATAGGCTAAGTCCGGAGCCGGGATGAAGTACAGATCAGGTCCCTGGTGAATCCAAAAACTATGGACATGAAAATCAGTTACCGTTGCCGCCAGGGGTATGTTCATTTGCCCTCTTCGTTTTAACACGGCCAGCATTCCGGTGGGAAAGGCATGGGTAGTCAGGATCACATCGGGATTAAATTCCTTTAAAAGGAGTTCCAGTTTAGGCGAAAGAACTTTGGAAAGAATCTGGCCCAAGTCCACCAGCCGGTCTCCGTCTTCCGCCTGGTCATAAAGGTAACCCCATACCTTAGGGGTAAACCTTAGTGTTTCCATATAACTTTCTACCACAACTTTATTCAAAACCCGGTTGATATACTGAAAAGTATTAACAATTCTTACCTCAGACCCTGGCCGTTCTTCCTGCAGGGCTTGAGCAAGGGCCTTGGCTACGGAATCGTGTCCCGCACCAATGGAAACCGAAAATATCAGTGCTTTAATAGGTTTATTGGCAACCATGCTTATCCCCCCTGTCTCCCACTTCTTTTCTCTTTTTTCTCTTCTGTTTTGCTTGGACAGAGTTGATTTACCGGACAACGTGAACACTGAGGATTTTGCGCTTTACAAATTTTCCGTCCATGCCAGATAAGCCAGTGGTGGGCATCTCCCCATTTTTCCCGGGGGATGGCTCGCATCAACTGTTGTTCCACCTGTTCGGGGGTCCGCCCCTGGGCCAGGTTTAAACGGTTGGCTACCCGGAAAACATGGGTATCAACACCGATAGCCGGGATGCCGAATGCATTAGCCAGGACCACATTAGCTGTTTTCCGGCCTACTCCCGGCAGTTCCATCAGAGCTTCCCTGTCCCGGGGAACCTGTCCATCATATTTCTCCAGTAATATTTTCGCCGTGGCCAGAATATTGCGGGCCTTATTTTTATACAATCCAACCCCTTTTATTTCATCAGCCAGCTCTTCTTCACTGAGTTGTACCAGCGCCTTAGCATCAGGGTATTGGGCAAATAATTTTCTTGTCAGTTTATTAACCTGGTTGTCCGTAGTTTGAGCGGAAAGGATTGTAGCAATAAGAAGTTGAAAAGAATTAGCAAATTCCAGGGCTGTGGTAGAACCCTGATAACAACTTTCCAAAATCTCCAAAATTCTATGCTTGTCTGTTTCCGGCATAAGCAAGTACCTCTTCTCGCAAATTCTTTATTAAGTCAACGGGCACTCCCCTGGCCAGCCAGTACCCCTCCAATTCCGTCCAGGGTAAGCCTTCCCGGCGGGCCACACCCAACCAGTCCTTGTACGATTTTTTCCCAACCAAATAATTGAACAAAATCTGTTCAGCCACGGGTATTATATTAATCTTTACACCGCAACCCTGCCAAACTCTCCGCTTGGCCCATACTACCTCCCGGGGGGAAAGCACATAGGTGTAGTTTCCTTTCCTGATGGTTAAATCGCCATAGATTTCTATTTTTATGCCCCGGAGTTTCAATTCCGCGCGCCAGTTTTCATAAGGCCAACAAGGATCCCACCGCCAGGGCGAAGTAAGTGCGTCCTGCAGTACCTCACTTAAAGCAGCACCGGTAGCAACGTCTGTAAAAACATCAATATCCCCGGGTTCTCCGGTGCCCGATAAGAGCTTCAAGGACGTACTGCCGCCCAACAGCCAGGGACCTGAAACCGGCTCCGTTTTATGTATGAAATCCACTAAAACCTGGAGAAGTTCCACCTTCATCGATGTTTCTCCTAAAACACATAATCCCTTTTATTATAACCTAAGTTGGACGCAAGATAAAATGCTGGGGGCATAACAAAAAGAGTGTCGACAGTACGTTGTCAACACTCTGATTTGGTATTGTTACTTAACCAGACTGGCTAAATTGGGAACAGCTGCATGAGCAATAATCACGGTACCGTGCTCCCGGAGGAAAACCTCGTCAGTGGGTACCCATTCGCCGTATTCGCCCAATAAAACTTCTACCTCTACATCACTTTCCGGAATAAGACCAACCGCCAGGTAGTATACGGCGTTATACTTATAGAGAGCACTAAACTCCACATAGTCAGGTACAATCCGGGAGCAGGCTAAACAACAGGTCTCCAAATCAGAAAATCGCCAAACCTGGTTTAGTCCCCTTTCCACCTGACCATCGGTATCCTGCTCATCTGTCTCCTGCTGTTGAGGGGTAAACAGGCTAAAATGTTCCACCGCATGGTGTGTGCGGACTTTTGTCATAACAACCACAAAACTGTCAACTGACAGGGGATAAGCTTCTACCATCAGCTGTGTATCATCTTCCACTTCAAAACCACATTCATGGTAAGCCATATCTAAAAGGTCCTGGAACAATTCCTGAACCTTGGGATTTGTAGGCATCAAATCCCACTTTTTCACATCCCTCTCCTCTAGGTCCTGGTTTGTGATGATAATCTGCACCTTGTCCTCATTGATCTTTTTGATCTTCATGGAAACACCTCCTCTATATCCTTATGCTGGAGGTAATGTATTCTTAATTATAGTGTATCAAGGTTCAATGTCAAGTAACGTTCCTGCGATTTTTGTACGTTAATTATTCCCATTATACGTTGACCTTAGCCATTTCAGACCTCATCAAGGAGAAAACCTTTTTCTTTGAGTTCCTGACATATCCTATCCAGTTGTTCTAATTTTTCAGCCTCTACCGTATGCAGGTGAACTCCTTTGGTCAAAGCGGAAAGAGGTTCAGCTTGGCTGGCCTTATATTTGTGCATGTATTCCTTTACTTCTTCCCGAGAAGAAAGCATTAAAAGTCCCTTGAGTTCACCGTAAAGAGGATGTTCAACGATCACATCAACTACTTTTCCACCAAGGTTGACGATGGTACTGAGTTCCTCCTCGATACCCTCAACTCCATGCTGGCAGGCAAAAACCCTGCGGGGCCTTCCCGTTAAGCTTTTCATCAGGATGTAACCCTGGGGCGTGGCCAGTATATCCTCACCACTGGCTCTTAAGAGGGCAATATCCTGCACGATCACCTGACGGCTTACCCCCAACTCCTCGGAGAGCCGGCTTCCCGATACTGGCGCAGAAGCATTTAACAGTATTTTTAGAAGAATTTCCCGTCTTTTTTCCCCATCCATAAATAAAGAATCCCATCCCGTTTTTCTTTGTACCAATCAAGAAAGTATAACTTTTCAACCGGCATAAGTGCAACTAAGGCATCCGCTTTCGCCAAGGCCCGGCGCTTGCCAAGTTTTCTTTAATTATACCCGTTATATCCAAGAGTAGACAAGAGCCCTTTTAGGAAGAGCTTCAGCTTAATGGCCTATTAGAGCACTTTCTTTATACCAGCATATGCTAAAACAAAAATCATTGCTGTACTATGTTTATAAAATAAGGCTTTCATGTCCCTAAAAATTTATACTTGTATATTAAACCTAAGGTGAAAAAGTAAGTGATTGCTTAGTATGTAACCTTGGGTTATTATTTTTTCTCGGATAGTAGGGATTGCTGACAGTTTATACTTAGGAGTTCATGACTGCCTATTCAGATGTAGATATCTACCATAGCTTCTCTCGAGTCTAGCCAATCTCGTTATTGTCGACAGTGAACGTATTTTGAAAATATGTAACTTTAACAGATGTGATAAAATGTAGATGTTTATACTAGGGTATATGCCTTGAAATTATGATCAAAATGGGCGGGAGACTGGATGAAACGAATCTGTTTAATTGCTCCTTACAAAGAGCTGGCTGAATTGGCCTGGCAAGCCAAGCAAGAATTGAATTTAGCCATTGATATTAAGGAGGGCAATTTAGAAGAAGGAATTGCTCCGGCTCTCGAAGCGCAGCGGCGAGGGGCTCAGGTTATAATCAGCAGGGGGGGCACTGCCTCCATTATCAGAAAGCAAGTGGATGTTCCGGTGGTGGAAATCAATGTCACTGGCTACGACATCTTAAAGACGCTGCACCAGTACAGAGATAGCACCACCACGATCGGGATAGTGGGATACCAAAATGTTGTATACGGCTGCCAGACCATAGCTAGTATATTGAATATCCCGATTCAAGAAATAATCATACCCAATGATGACGGCAATATAAATTGGTCCGAAATTAAAGAGCAGATGACAGAATTAGTGGAGCGAAACGGAATCAAAGTGATCGTTGGGGATACCACTGCCGCAAGTAAACTGGGGGGCCTTAATGTAGATGTGCACCTAATCACCTCTGGAAAAGAGGCTATTATCCAGGCCATCGAAGAATCATGCCACATCATACGGGTAAGGGAGCAAGAAGAAGAAAAGGCCAAAAAATTTCAAATAGTGTTGGATTTTGTCCGGGACGCCGTGATTGCCACCGATGAGAAAGGGCTTATTACAGTGGTCAACCCAATGGCTGAGAAAATATTTAATATCAAAAGGGAGAATGCCTATGGTCAACCGATTCAAGAGATTGTGAAAAACACAGGCATCAACAGGGTGCTGGAATCGGGTATTGCTGAAATTGAACAGTTGCAAGAAGTGCCTGTAGGCCACATTCTAACTAACCGGATTCCAATTAAGGTGAGTGGCCAGATCAAAGGAGTGGTTGCTACCTTTCAGGAAATATCAAAAATCCAAGATGCGGAGCAAAAAATTAGGCAAAACCTTTATGCAAAAGGCTGGATCACTAAATATAAATTCAATGACATTCTTTCCAGGGATTTACGCATGAAGCGCTTAATCGAAATTGCCAGGGTTTATGCTAAAACAGATGCCACGATATTAATTGAAGGGGAAAGCGGTACCGGTAAAGAAATGCTGGCCCAAAGCATTCATGCTGAGAGCTTACGCTCCGACGGGCCCTTTGTGGCCGTTAATTGCGCCGCTTTGCCACCTCAATTGCTGGAGAGTGAACTCTTTGGCTATGAGGAAGGGGCATTTACAGGGGCCAAGAAGGGGGGTAAAATTGGCCTTTTTGAACTGGCCCACAACGGTACTATTTTTCTCGATGAAATCGGCGAAATGGATAAAGGTTTACAAGCCAGGTTATTGCGGATTCTGGAGGAAAAGCAGGTAATGCGCCTGGGGTCTGATAAGATTATCCCAGTGAATATTCGGGTAATCGCAGCCACCAATGTTAGCCTTAAGAACGAAATAAGCCAGGGAAATTTCAGAATGGATTTATACTACCGGTTAAATGTCCTTAACTTACGCACTATCCCCCTTAGGGAGAGACACGGTGATATTGAGTTATTGGCCCATTATTTCTTGCGCCAAGGGAACCAGAAGTACGGGCGTACGGTGAAAAAGTTGGCGCCTGAGGTAATTGAGTTTTTGAGCAATTATCGCTGGCCGGGAAACCTCCGGGAACTGAAAAATGTTATCGAGAGAATAGTCCTGTCCGCAGAGAAAGAATATGTAACCCTGGCAGACATTGAGTTGATTGTCGAAGAACTGCAGAATATTGATAAAAATACACAGGAGTACCAATGGGGCCATTTGCTGGATGGTACGTTACAGGAAATTAAACGAAAAATAATCCTTAAAGTATTGGAAGATGAAGGTTACAATAAAAGCAGGGCTGCAAGACGTTTAGGAATAGACCGGTCCACCATTGAACGATTTTTATGATTGATGTTTTTTACCCCATAAATGTGGCAAAATACCACACTTAGGGGGTCTTTTTTTGGCTTGAAGCGAAGAAATATACATTTTCCTGCTTGGCACAAATTTTGCAATATTAGCTAAAGAGTAAAATCTTAACCAAACAAAAGGAGGAAGGTATTCATGACAAAACAGGCAGTCGTTATCGATGAAAAGGATAATGTTGCCACTGCTACCGTAGACCTGAAGGGAGGGACGAAAGTAAGCATGTTTGTTGCTGACAATGTATTTGATGTTGTGGTTAACAGCGATATTCCCTTCGGACACAAATTTGCCATCAAGGACATCAATTTACACCAACATGTTATAAAATATGGTGAATCCATAGGCAGGGCTATCCAACCCATTAAGGTTGGAGATCACGTGCACGTTCACAATGTTGAAAGTGAACGGGGCCGCGGAGATTGGCAATAAAACCAAAGTAACCAAATATTTAATTTTTTGGAGGTTGGTAAGATGAAAATAAAAGGATATCGTCGTCCAGATGGAAAGTTTGGCATTCGTAACTATGTACTTCTGCTGCCCACCAGTGTATGTTCCACCCAGGTGGCCACTGAAATAGCCAACAAAGTGAAAGGGTGTACTGTGGCAAATAACTCCTTTGGGTGCTGTCAGGTGGCCGGTGATGCCAAATTAACCTATAAAACCGTTGTAAACCTTGGCAAACACCCCAACGCCGGAGCAGTGATCGTGGTTGGTCTTGGTTGTGAAGGAGTAGAACCTCATAAAGTGGCTGCGGATTTGGCAGGATTAGGCAAGCCGGTGGCATGTGTGGTTATCCAGGAAGAAGGGGGTACCTTGAATGCTTTGGCTAAAGGTTGCCAAATAGCCCGCGAATTTGCCCAGCAGTTATCCCTTCAGGAGAAGGAAGAAGGCGATATCAGTGAGCTTATCCTTGGGATCGAATGTGGAGGATCGGACACCACTTCAGGATTGGCTTCCAATCCGGCGTGCGGTGTTGCTTCGGACATGCTGGTGGAGTTAGGGGGCACATCCATTCTTTCTGAAACCACGGAACTGATTGGAGCTGAGCATGTCTTGGCCCGCAGGGCAGTGAGCGAAGAAGTGGCCAAAAAGTTAATCACTCTGGTTAGAGATTGTGAAGAACGGGCCAAGGCCTTAGGCGAAGACATTCGCGGCGGTCAACCTACCCCAGGCAACATTGCGGGCGGACTCACCACCATCGAGGAAAAATCCCTGGGCTGCATTCACAAAGCAGGTAATGCACCTGTACAAGATGTACTGGAGTACGCAGATATTCCTGTAAAAAAAGGTTTACATGTTATGGATACCCCCGGTCAGGACATTGAATCCGTCTCTGGTATGGTTGCAGGGGGTGCTCAAGTTATTATCTTTACCACCGGCAGAGGTACCCCCACCGGTAACCCACTGGCGCCGGTAATTAAGATCACCGGTAACGGCAAAACCTTTGAAAGAATGAAGGATAACATTGACATCAATGTGGCTGGGGTCGTGGCAGGAACTCAAACCATTAAAGAGGCAGGACAAGTAATATTTGACGAGATCGTGCAAGTGGCCAACGGAAAAACCACCAAAGCAGAACAACTAGGGCACATTGAATTTTCCATCTACAAAATTGCTCCAACATTCTAAAATTAGAAATTCTGGGAAAGAAACAATATAAAAAAACATACGAGGAGTGTTATGGATGAAAATCAAAAAGACTTTGGAAAAAATCCCCGGGGGCATGATGGTTGTTCCTCTGCTTATGGCAGCCCTGCTGAATACCTTTTTTCCGAAAGCTTTAATGATTGGTGGCTTTACCACTGCTTTGTTCAAAAATAGTGCTTTAGCCCTGATTGCGCTGTTCCTTTTATGTAATGGTGCTCAGATGCGTTTTAGTGCAGCACCTAAAGCTCTGAAAAAAGGTGTTATCTTAACTTTGACGAAATATGCCATAGGGGTGGCCATCGGTTTAGGTGTCGGAAAACTATTTGGTCCTGCCGGAATACTGGGACTAACACCTTTGGCTATCATCGCAGCCATGACTAATTCCAACGGCGGTCTTTTCGTTGCTTTAACAGCTGAATATGGGGATGAAACAGATGTCGGCGCCATTTCTGTTCTCTCGTTAAATGATGGTCCTTTCTTTACCATGATGGCTTTGGGTGCATCAGGTTTGGCTTCCATCCCCTTCATGGCCTTTATAGCGGTCTTGGTTCCCATCGCTGTTGGTATGATTCTTGGCAATCTTGATGAGGATATGAGAGAATTTTTAGCCCAAGGCGAGCGCTTGCTTATTCCCTTCTTCGCCTTTGCCCTTGGCGCCGGACTAGACCTTACAACCGTTTTTAAAGCAGGTGCATCCGGAATTATTCTTGGTCTATTGACTGTCTTTTTAACAGGTTTTGGCGGATATTTTGCCCTGAAGGCTTCCGGTGAGAAAAATGGTATTGCTGGTCTGGCTGAAGGTTCCACGGCCGGAAATGCAGTTGGAACTCCAGCCGCAATTGCCGCTGTTGATCCAAGTTATCAACCTCTGGTGGCCGCAGCCACTGCTCAGGTAGCAGCCGCCTGTATCATTTCAGCCATTCTCTGCCCCGCCCTGGTAGTAGCTATGGATAAATACCAAAAGAAAAAGGCTTTGGCAGTAGCCGACGCCTGATGAAAACTTGCTGGTTATGAGGCAATATTAGGTTAATAAAAGGTTCTGCCTGGGCAGAACCTTTTCGATCTTTTAGACCTCTTTGATTGCTTCTGTGGGGCAGCTTTCCAGTGCCTCTTTGGCGGCATCCTCTTCACCGCTGGGTACTGTATCCACAATGGATTTAGCCTTGCCATCATCACCCCAGTCATAAACTTCAGGGGCAATACTGATACATGCACCACAAGCAATACAGAGTTCCGGATCAACTTTCACTTTCATCTTGTATCCCACCTTTCCGATTTTTACCTTTTTTCTTACCTTTTTAAGATTGCCTATATGAACCGAGTTTATACTCCAGTTGCCAGTAATTTCATTCTTCACCTTTAATAACAGCCAGGGGTTTCAACTGGACAACCTTACGGGTAAGGCCGGCCACCACTAAGGTATCGATGACCTCTTCCACATCTTTATAGGCTTGAGGCGCTTCGTCCAGTATTTTCCCCAGCCTGTCCACATTTACTAAGGTATCTCCGATTTGGGCCTTCAACTCATCAGGTGAAATATTCCTCCTGGCCGCTGTGCGGGAAAGGATACGTCCTGCCCCATGGTTTACAGAGTAAAAGGTATCTCTAGCTTTCTCTGTTCCCACCACCACATAGGAGGGGTTACCCATACTGCCCGGTACCAGGACCGGGTTTCCTGTTCCCAGAAAACGGGGGGACAGGCCGGGATGTCCCGGCGGCAGGGCTTTCACCGCCCCCTTTCGGTGGACCAGGAGTTGCCGTCCATCATACTGTTCAAACTTGGCTATATTATGGCAGACATCATACACCAGTTTAAGCCCCAGCTCTTCCAGATTACTGTTAAAGACCTGGCAAAAAGCTTCCCGTACATCATAAGTAATCAACTGGCGGTTGGCAAAAGCGAAATTGGTAGCACTTGCCATAGCTTCATAATAATCCTGCCCTTCCGGCGAGTCAATAGGCACAGCCGCCAAACCTTTACTGGGCAGGCTAATCCCATACCTTTTGGCAGCTTTATACATAATCTCGGTATAATCGGTACAGACCTGGTGCCCCAATCCCCGGCTGCCGGTATGAATCAACACGGCAATGTTACCTTGACGCAATCCAAAATTGCGTGCTGTATGTTCATCATAAACCTGGGCCACATAAACAATCTCCATAAAGTGGTTCCCGCCGCCCAAAGTGGAAAGCTGGTCTCCCCGCTCTTTAGCCCTGGAACTTACTTTGTCGGGATTGGCCCCGGGCATACATCCCTCTTCTTCACAGCACATCAGGTCATCGGGGAGGCCATACCCTTTCTTCGCCAGGAAGGAAGCCCCTCCTTTAAGAACATCTTCCAGTTTAAACCCGGAATGCCGGCTTTTCTTTCCTACCCCTACAGGTATCCTTTTTTCTATTTCTTTTAGCAGGGTAGTTAAGTGCTTCTTATTTATCTCCGTATGGGGAATTTCTGTCATCAATAACCTGACGCCGCAATTGATATCCATTCCCACAGCCCCTGCCGAAATCACACCATCCTTTTCTGTGGCCATGATACCGCCAATGGGCAGACCAAATCCCGTATGGATATCAGGCATACCCACTACCCGCCGGTAAACACCGGGCAGGGAGGCCGCATCAGTTAACTGTTTGATGGCTTCATCCTCCAGATAAGGAAGAAGTTTTTCACTTAAATAAATATAGGCATCTACTTGCATAGGTTCTTTTCTGGAAATTAGATAACAATTTATTCCCGTTTTTCTAAGCTCCATCCTACCAACTCCTTCATAATTCCAGCCGGAAATTATCGTCAATGAGCAGGGCTTCCTGCTCTAATTTTATGTTCAGCTCCAGCATTAGAGAAATCAGGCTGTGGAAAACAGCATACTTGGGAGATTGACCAAGTTTCTCCAGCCTCTTTCTGTAGACGGGGTGCAAAGTTTCACCATAATCCTGGTAAGCCAGCAGGGTCTTCTCATCCATATAAAGGGGCTGTAAACCTGGGAGGACTTTTTCCTGTAACAGCTGGAAAATCCTTAAACCCCCCCAGTCCAGATCGCCCCAGTGATAAAACCTACCGGTCTTTTCTTCCTGGCGGAAAAAATCAGCAAGCATCGTCAAAAACTTACGCTTCCTGGGTCCGGGAAATCCTCCCAGGTAGATAAGCAGTAAGTCTGGAGGTAACCCTTTACGCACCAGGTGATGAAAATTTGTTTTATTCTCCACCAGCAGGACTTTCCCGGCAAGGACTTGTTGAATTTCCACATCGTTAAGCATCTGGGTATCGATGACCGCCCCAAAAGCCAGGGGAGTAAGATCTATCCTTTGCCCCCGTAAGTTTATAACCAGTGGGCCTGCAAGGAGGATTTCTTCAGAGGTTTTGACAATTCCCAACTCATAAAGGACATCTTCGTCACTAAGGTCAGGATCCCGCAGGTAATGGCTCCGGGCTATATTGACCAGATAGGAACGAACCTTCTGGCTAAAAAGCTTACTGTCCCCCAGGTACTTAAGACTGAAGACTCTTTCCAGCAGTTCTTCTTCACCTTTTTTCTCCAGGCCTTTAAGGGCTTTCAGGAGCAGTACCAAATCGGCCTTTTCCGCCGGAAGGGCAGGAGGAAAGACTAATCTTTCCCGTATTACCCCCTGGCAGTGATTTAAGAAATCCTGAAGCCAGGGCGCAACCATCTGTTCTTTATAGACCTGGATGCATTCATCTATTTCTGCCAGTTGGGCTCGTTTGGGAGTGCGCCCAATGAGCCGGTAGGCTTCTTCCACTTTCTCCAGGTTAAGGCTGACCCGCTTTAAAAGGTTATTCTTTTCTCCCCGCACCCACTCCACTTCCAGGATGCCTTTTTGCCGTAAGTCTTCTATTACCTGGTGGACAGCCTCTTTTACCTGGGGCTCTTCACCGGCAGCATAGGCGGGGAGAGAGTTTTTATCAAAGGTAAAGGTAAGACGGCGGTTGATTTTGGCTGTCCTCTGAAAATGGGCACTGTTTTCATATTTCGTCAGGAGCTGGCCTAAAATCATTTCCCGGTAATTCATTGCTTAAGCCCCCATTTCCATGATTTCTCTGGGGTCAAAGGCCTTGACAATGGTCTGGCGTTTCACCCTGGTTACGCAGAGATTGCGGTCCACCAGGGGAGCAATATCACCGATTTTTTCCGTAGGAGCGGAAAGAATCACCTGCAATCCCATGTCCCGGATAAGCCTGATGCTTTCCTGGATGCGCTGGTGATCCATCTTGCTGTAGGCTTCATCAAAGACAATGAGGCGCAGGGTATTGGACTCCTCATCCTTGACACGGTACAACTGCATAAAGGAAGCCAGCACAGCAATATAAAAGGGGGTCTGGGTTTCTCCCCCCGACTTTTTGGTAATGACCCGGGAGAGACGGGATTCCCTGCCTTCATCGTCAATGTTGACCAGGTCAAAATCCAGGTATGTCCGGTAATCCGTGAACTTCTCCAGGTTTTTGGCCAGTTCCTGCCGCTGGTCGGCCGTCAGCACCCCTTCACCCGTATCTACAATCTGCCGGAACAGTTCTTCCACCGTGTCCTTGTACTTTTCCTGAAAAGCATTGGAAAAGAGGGTAAAACCTTCTACCAGCATGTCGTCCATAATCATATCGTAAAAATGGCGGTATTCTGCCCGGGGCATAACCGTAAACTTGTATTTGTCCCGGCCGAAAAAGGTGTCCTTAATGGCTTTGTTCAGGTCCCCTATCTGCTCCCGGGCATTTTCAATATTGGCCCGGAGTTTGCTGACAAAATCCTCCTGGAACTGGGTCTGAGCCCTTTCCTTGGCCTCTCGGATTTTTTCCTTATAATCCAGTAAGAAAGTCTCCTTAAGACGCGTCAGTTCTTCCTCATAAGGGAAGTTTTCCCTTAAGGTTACGCTGAAAGAACCCTTGAAGTCCCTGTTATAATTAGTCCTTAGTTCCACAAGCCTGTCCCAGTGACCGTTACGCTTAGTTTCCGTTCCTTTCACCACAGGGGCGAAGGCCGCCAGGATGCTGGCAGGGTTTTTCCGGTTTTTCAGTTCCTGGTGAAAACGGGGTTCCCCCACCTCTTCCAGCCACTGGCTTTCATAATGTTGTTCCAGGTAGGCGTTTTGCTCTTCTAGTTCACTGGCTAATTCCGGGAGTTTTGCTTCCTTCATTTTTAGCTCAGCTTGGGTGGTACTCATCTCTCTAAAGCACAGCTTCTGGCTTTCCCGGAGTTTCTGAATCTGGGTTTCGCAGGCTTTGAACTTTTCCTCAAGTTTCACCAGATAAGAGAGGTCCAGAGCCCCCAGTTTTCGGATAACTTCTTCTAGTTTTTCTTCAACCTCGGGGCGTGAGGCCGCCTTTGCCTTAAGATTTAACAGGGTGGTAATGTCATTTTCCGTTAACAGGGGAGTATTTCTGACCTTATTGAGTTCTCTTACCCTGGGTTCCAGGCCCTTCGCCAGTTCCTTCACTTCCAGCAATTTTTGTTCTTTTTGCCGGATCAGTTCGGCAATAGCCTGCTTGCCGATATAAGGGGTTTCGAAACGCTGGGGATGCAGCTGACGGGCCACAAAATTATGATAGAGCATACAACTGGGCGTAATGGCGGTGCGGTGCTTCCGTAAATCCTCCAGTTTTTCGCATTTCATTACCCGACCTAAGAGAAAATCGGCATACGCCCGGGCCAGGGGATCGGCTGTCTCCACTTCCTCGGCCAGGCTTCCCGGTAAAGCTTTAGCCTTTTCTCCCATCACCTTCTCTATATCAACAAGGCCCAGGTCGTAAAAATGCCTGGTAAATTTGAGACTGTCGTAAATCTCCAGGGCTTCCTGAAAATACAGGGGTTCAATGAGCAGGTAAAATTTCTGAGTATGCAGGTAGCCCTCTACAGCCTTCTGCCATTTGGGGTCCCGGATTTCCAGCAAATCCGCGAAAATCCTTGGTTTGATGATCCTGTTGTGCCTGGTCGCCAACTCTTCCCCAATGGTATCACGGAGTTCCAGCAGGGAAGCGGGGTAGGGCTTGATGCCTTCTTTCAGGCCGTCAATTTCCCGGCTAAGTCTCTCCATCTCTTCCCGATATCCTTTTAGCTCTGTTTCTAAGCCCCAGTAGGCCTCATTGAGCCCATCTGCATATTGAACCAGGGCAGTTTTGAGCTCGTTAAGCTTAGCGAGATTCAGCAGCTGATAGGACTGACTGGAAGCTCTGTTCAGTAATTCCAGGGAACTCTTGAGGTCAGGAGGTGTTGGCCGCTCCGCACCATCGCTTGCGCGCAAATGGGTTTCACTCCAGCGGATGACCTCCCGCCAGCTGCGATAATGGCCTTCCAGGATGGCCGAAAGCTGCCCTTCCGCCCCTTTGAGTTCTTCCAGCAAGCGGGTACAATGCTCTTTTTCTTTAGAAAGCTCCTGCTGCTTCCGGTAAACATCGGATTGAATTTTTTCGGCATAAAGCCCGTCCCGCTCCGCCACCAGACTGGCTAAGGCTTTTTCCTGCCTCTCCAGTTCTTCCGAAAGGGAAGCTGTTTTAGCGCCCAGTTCTCTAATTTCTTGCTCAAGGTCGCGGATCTCCTGGAATTTTTTCTCCACCAGAGCCCGGTCCAGGAGGTATTTCTGAACCCGCAGGCGCTCTTCCTCTTCCCGGTAAGTTTGATACTGGACGGCTATACCCTCCAGGGCGTTAATGCGTTTCTCCACTTCGGCCAGTTCTTCTTCCAACTGCTTGTACTGGCGGATATTCTCCTGCATATCCGTAATGTCCACGGTATTTTGCACATCACAGACAAATTCGGTAATAAAACCTTTGATATCCATGATGGGTGAGAAGGGAACGGCTTTGCGGAAAAGCCGGTAAAATTTCTCGTTCAGGTGGCCGAGAATCCCCCGCATCACCTCCTGGTAATCCTTATTGCTTTCAAAGAATTGGTACTGTTTGGGGTAACTGTTGGAAAAATAAGCTTTCAGGCTTTTAATATTCATAGGGAGCTGCCCCTGGTAAAAGTGATGTTCCGGCAGGGGGCTTTTCAGGTGAAAAAATTGATGTTTATAGTCACCATCCTGGTAGGAATCAAAAACCACGCCCAGGCAGAAGGTCTTTCCTTCCCCAGTGTCCTTAAATTCCAGCACAAGATAACTGGAGAAATCTCCCTGGCGCAGGTAGATGGTATTGGTCTCTTCATCCTCGGCAATCTCTCCCCGCAGGTAACCCCGTAGGGTACGGGAAGACTTGTCATTGGCTGCTTTATTGAAATAATAACCTGAGGTATCCCCCAGCAAAACCAGTTGGAGAGCATCAATGATGGTGGATTTGCCGGCGCCGTTTTTTCCTGTCAAGAAGTTAATTTGTTTAAAATCAATGATTTCGTGGCGCAGGTAATGCCAGTTAATCAAGAGCATCTTCTGTAAGATCTTCATCGGCTTCCTCCTCCCCGGCCTCATCCCCGGATCCATCCTGCTTTAACCACTGGTAAAGGGCCGTGATCTTTTCATTGGTCACCAGTAAAAGAATAGAGGGATAAATGACCAGCCGGGTTTCGGGACTGGTCCAGCTCCCTTCGATCCTCTCGATAATGTTAAAGTTTCGCAACACAGACAAACTCTCTCTTAAAACAGTATCGGCAGGCTTTTTCTCAATGAGGCCTAAATGAAACATCTTTTCCACGATTTCCCCGATAGTAGTCAGGGCCTCTTTGCGCATGGAGAGTTTTTCCCGCTGTTCTTCGTAAATAAGGCGTAAAATATAAAGAAAATAAGTAACATGCTTGTTTAAACGGTGCCGGCTATAACCATAGCGGTTATAAAGGGCAATAACCCCCAGGTAGTTGTCCAGCTGTAATTCCCAGCCCGATACTTTGAGATAGTTTTTAAAGAGGGTATAATACCTTTCAATAAAACGGAAATCCTTATTAATGACAACTGTTTTGCTCTTTTGGTCTATTTCCTCTCTGACAATGAAAGTACACTGAAACAAGCGGTTCAGTACCTTCATAAACTGCTCTCTGTCCTTTTCACTGAGTTGTTCCCATTCATTTTGCCACATTGCGCAGATACTCCTTCTCTCTGGCGATGACTAGGTCGGGCAGCCGGTAACCGTTGACCCAAAGATAGCCCTCTTTAAACTCAATTCTGTAAGGCAGCCCTTTCTCATCGTGTTTGATAACGGCCAGCAGCAATTTCACAAAATCCTCGTCACCGGTCAATTCCAGCTCTCCGGCCGTAATTTTCAGCCTGTCTTCAAGCTGAGCCATGATAAACTCCAAAACCTTATGATGGGAATAGACCTGCTGCAGGCGTTTCCTGAATTCCCGGAATTCTGCTTCAATTTCCTGGGGCGATGCCTCCGAGACCTCTGGATCAGCCAGGGGCTGGTGCTCCCTTTGCCTGCGCGGTTCTGTATAGAGGGAGACATCATCGACAAATCCCCGGGAAAAGAGAGGTAACCCCCTGGTTAATTCTGCCGTAAAGCGTACATTTTCCTTTTTCAAAGCAGGGACGGCCCGAAGAATCTCCACCAGCTTGCCCCGCACATCCTGATCAGTATTTAAGTAATACTGCATCCTCTCCACGGAAGCCCTAGTGTAGGTAGCATTCTTCTTATCGATCTGGGCCAGGATCCCGTCCAGTCTTTCATATGTATCCATAACCTCCCCAATCATCCGGATCACCTGAGAACGGGCCTCAGCAACCTCAGGGTATTCTCCCCGTCTCACCGCCGTCTTGGCCAGCTCCTGGAGCAGCTGGGGATCCCGTAACCACTCCCGCAGGATACCCAGGATGCGCTGCTTAAAACGGGGTACGCTGTCGAAGGTCTTGAGGGGATGGTAAATCTTATCGGAAATGAGCAGACGGAACTTATCAAAGTGTTCAGCCAGGATTTCTTTAATTTCCACCTGTTCCTGGAGCCTTTGATGATACAGGCGGATGTTATCCAAAAGCTCCCGAAGGCTGGCCCACAAGAGCTGGGTAGCCTGGCAGGCATGCTTTAAAGCGTCATACATATACTCATCCCGTTCCTGCTGGGCCGTGCGCAGGCTGGAGTAAGTAGAATAGACAAAGCCGTTGTATTCCACGGTTTTGCCATGAAGGATATCGTAAAAAAGATTCAGGAGTTTGCTGGCATAACCGGGTATCACATAGAGTTCTTCAAAGGAGGAGGCATCGGGTTCAGCTTCCAACCAGCCCGTCTCCAGGAATTTGCGCAGCAAAAAATGGGCCCGGCCCGAAAGGTTAACCTCCTCCCCCAGGCTGTAGACATCCCCTTCTTCTTCTTGTAGTTCCAGCATCCTGTTCTCCATATTGGCCACTAAACGGGAGACCAGGTCCTGTTTCTTTAACCGCGTCTCCTGCCGGTAGTGACGGTGGAGTACCAATAAAGCCTCTACATAGATTTCCCTGTTGGGTGAAGCAAAGAGGGAAAAGAAATTATGGGGAAAAACTTCAAAAAATTTCATAACTGCGTCCTTTCGGATATTACTTAACTATATTCTACAGTTTTAATGGATTATTCGCAAAATCTTTCGTTTTTCTTTTAAGAAAACAGAAAACACCACAGTAATTTAATACTGGTGGCGTTTTGTTTGTTCTGTAAGCGGGGTACGGGCGGCGGGAAGGGGAAATCGCCAGTACTACCATCGCTTATTTAAGAGTTCCGTCATCACCGGCCATAATTCCTCTTTTTCAAAACCCCGGCGCCAGGCGGCAATCCCTGCCAAACGGTACTTTTTCATGAGCTCAATTCGCTTCTTTATGGAATGACTGTCTTCCAGCCACATTTTATAGGTGGCCTCTCCTTCTTTCACTTCCACGTAATTTTGACCGGAAGCTTCATCAAGGACGATTTGGCCCTTGTGTTCCTTAATCCATTTTTCCGCCTGCTCCATGGAAAGGGCCTGGGAGGACAGGTTTATTTTTCCCGTTTCATCTTTCTCCACTTTCCAGAGCCGGGTATAAAAGGGTACACCCAGTAAAACTTTGTCATTGGGTACTTCTTGCAAGAGTTCCTGCAAGCCTCTTTCCACCCAGGGGAGGGAAGCAACCGAACCCGCTACAGGACTGGAGCGGCCATGTTCATCGTAGGCCATTACCATCACATAATCCACTATTTCACCCAGGGCTTTACGGTCATAAAACAGGGACCAGTTCTCGCTCTTGGACTTAAATGTCACATCAATAGAAACTGTCCGTTCTTTTTCATGTAAAAGTGGGGTAAGTTCCCGCACAAACTGGACCAAGGCTTCCTTATCCTTGAGATACACGTTCTCAAAATCAAGATTGATGCCGTCCAGTTGGTACAGGTCTACGTAACTTAGCAGCTGTTTAATCACTTTAATTCTCAGATCGGTATCGTTAAGCATTTTATGGGTCAGTTCCGGATTAAAACTATTATCAAAAAGCCCCCAGACCTGCCGGCCATTCTGGTGAGCCCAGTCTACGAATTTCTTATCTCCGTTATTTCTGACCAGGCCCTCTTCCTGTAAATGAAACCAGGTGGGAGAGATAACCTGTAAGCCCGGTAATTTACCGATTTTATCGGGATTTACCGTCGTAGTATTGACAAATTCCCAGGCTAAAAAGATGGGCCTTCCCAAGGGATTCCACGGTTGATATATTTCTTTTTTTATTTCCCGGTTCACGATTTCCGTAAGTTTAACCTTTCTTTTCTCCAGGTAACCCATGAGTCCCTTTTCTGTTTCCAGCCAGTACCAACCATTATCCTCTTTAAGAATTGCGGCCTGGGTATCCCGGGTTATCTCCCCGGTCCACACAGACCTTTTGTCAGGTCTTGCCCTTAGTTTGGCTGTTTCTAAGACAACTCCCTGCTGGACAGGTTTTTTCAAATCATGGATGCTAACAATCTTTTCGTCTTCCCAGTTTTTAATCTCCAGGTCGTAATAATTTTGTATGGGGTCGGCGGGTAAGTAGATCTCGCCGTTAACGTTGATGACCGGATAAGTAAAGGAGTAGGGTTCCAGGTTTAACATCCCTTCCAGCTTACCCAGGGGAAAATGGTAGACGTTTTTGTTAGTTGTGATGATTACGTATTTTCTCTTTTCATCCCACTGAAGGGAAGGGTCAATATGCTCTTTAAAGAAAGTAAAGGGTAAATAGACTTGTCCCTCCCTGTATAAGGCATTCTCTTTAAATAGATTTCCCCGATAGTAAATTTGTGGTTGGCTGCCTGGATTTAAATTTCCCCGGAAAAATCCCGGCGAGAAGTACAGGAGGACTAATAAGGCCAAAACCAGTATGGCCACAAGGGGCCCCTTATCTTGAGTCTTAGGAACTCTCCGTAGTGGTGTACTCATTCATTAATTCCCCTTATCTTATACTCCTTTTTATCTTAGCAGTATTTTGGGGAATAGGGGACAACAAAATGATGGAAACGTTGTAAACCATGAAGAGAGGCGTATATTGCTTGACAAATTATGGTATACTTTCTTTAAGTAAGCAAAGCAAAGCAAAGGAGGTCATCCGGTGAAAAGCAGTGTCATTTCTTTAGTATTGGATAAACGCACAGAAGACGCCCCTGATGTCCAGGAGGTTTTAACCCGAAACGGCTGCCTCATCAGAGTACGTCTGGGGGTTCATGATGTCAAGGGTTGCTCCGATAATGGTCTTATCATCCTGGTGGTGGAAGGAGACGAAACAGAGATACAATCCTTCATTGACGATTTAAAGCAATTCCCCCGGGTGAGGGTTAATCATATGGACCTGTAGTTAAGTTAGTTGGTAGTTGATAGTTGGTAGAGAACAGTAAAATAACCTGCCGGGGGCAGGTTATTTTACATAGGGTAAGCGCTCCAGGACACCGATAATCTCCTCGGTGGCAGGGTTACCCTCCATGGCATATTGAATATTGCTTTCTTTGTCCACGATATAGACTGTCCTTTGAATGCTTGACCCGTTTGCGTTCAGAACATCATAGGCTTTGGCAGCCTCGCGGTCGGCATCCACCAAAAGAGGGAAGTTGAATTCATACTTATTGGCAAAATTAGTATGGGAGTTTAAACTACTTCATTCTATATATGATGAAAAAAATCCTTTTTATCCCTTGACAGTAATTTGAATATAGTTTAATATGTTATTAATAATTATTACTAATAACTAAAATATACCAAGGAGGTTATCTTTATGTCAAGTGAAAAAAACCTGAAAGCAGCCTTTGCAGGAGAATCTCAAGCTAACCGCAAGTACCTGGCCTTTGCCCAGAAAGCAGAAGAAGAAGGCCATAAGAGTATCGCTAAATTATTTAGGGCTACGGCAGAAGCTGAAACCCTCCATGCTTTAAGTCATCTGAAGGTGTTGGGAGAAATAAAAAGCACCAAGGAAAACCTGGAAGCAGCCAAGGCCGGTGAAACTTATGAATTTGAAGTCATGTACCCGGAGTTTTTAGAGGAAGCTAAAAAAGAAGGCCACCAGGCTGCCATCAGAACCTTCCATTTGGCCAATGAAGCAGAAAAAGTCCATGCCAAACTCTATGATAAGGCTCTCCAAGAATTAGACAAAGGCATTGAGCATGATTATTACTTATGCCCTGTCTGTGGCAATATTGAAGAAGATGAGGCACCTGAAAAGTGCAGCATCTGCGGCGTTCCCGCCAGCAAGTTCATTAAATATTAATCCATTACTGAATTTCAAATTAATAAAAGCCAGATCTCCTTAATTTAGGGGCTTTGGCTTTTATTTGTGCTCTATTAAATTATTCAGTTCCTGAAAATAGCTTTATAATATCAAGCAATAATTTCATGTTTTTCTTCGAATATGTATGTTTTTTATTAATTTATCTTTCTGTATTAAATAATACCCTAAAGGGATATGAATAAAAAGGGCCAGAAAAAAAGTAAGGAGCGCCTGCCAGCGTAAAAATATAATTAAATTCTTTTTATTAAAAAACCATTCCACCAGAGTACTGCCTAGAGAAAAAGCTAAAATAAAAAGAAAAGCCATTATAATACTATTGCGGGGAAGTAAATGGGCAAAAAGGATTTCAGCCACTCCCCAAGAAAGGATAATGAAGGTAGGCAGGTTAAAAAAGTCCCAAAGAGGTACTAAGTAATTAAAATACCATAGCTTTAAGATATGAACTGCTATAATCTGGATAACAACGGCAAGTAAAACTCCTGCTGTTAAACCAAAAAAAGTTAATGCGTAAATTCTCTCCCTTGGCACCAATATTAACATGCTCAAGGTAAGCAGGATAAAAAAGATTGGTCTTATTAAACTCTCAGCGGCCATTACCATTTATCCCCTTTCCCGTATCTACCTTGTTTTTACCACTACAATCTGTTGCGATAAACTATCACCTGCACGGTTGGTATAATTTAAGTATTCCCAGAGATAAAATTGTTATTGACTCTTTAAAGCATTTTATATAACATACATTGTGTGTGAAAAAATTAGATTGCTTTTAAAAGGGGAGTAGCTGGCGGTTTAACCCGCTGGTAAAGTCGTCATTACGGTCCGCGTGACCCGGCTTTACCTATGCAGAAGCAGAAGCAAGACCTTTATCTCTGACAATGCTTTAGAGATAGAGGTCTTTTTTAACACAATCCTCAATTTATCTCCATACTAAAAACTAAAGGAGGTTACAAAATGGTCTACATTCTTCTATTAGTAAGTTTAGCAATTATTCTTTTCAGCGCCGAAGTATTCACCAATGGCATCGAATGGCTGGGAAAAAAACTAAACCTTTCCGAAGGATGCGTGGGCAGCCTTTTGGCGGCGGTAGGTACGGCTCTCCCAGAGACAATGATTCCCGTTATCGCTATCCTCTTCGGCACCGGAGCAGAAGCCTCCCATATCGGTATTGGTGCTATCCTGGGAGCGCCTTTCATGCTATCAACTATTGCCATGGGATTAGCTGGGTTTGCTGCAATATGCTTTAAATGTCAGGGTAAGAAAAGAACTCATATGATGATTAATGAAGGCATTATGAGACGGGATTTATCCTTCTTCCTAATCGTTTACGCTGTGGCCCTGGCAGCGGCTTTCCTGCCCGGCGGCTTCATCAGAATAATTGTAGCTTTAGGACTGGTAGGCGCATACGTTTACTATGCCATGGAAACGCTGAAAGCCGGGGAATGCCAGGCTGACGCTGATTTACACCCTTTGATCATCGCTAAGAAAAACCCCAATCCGTCCCTGTCCTTAGTTCTCCTCCAGATCGGCCTCGCCCTGGGAGGTATTGTATACGGCGCTCATCTTTTTGTTGATGGGATCACTCACCTGGCTGTTGTTCTGGGTATTCCTGCTTTTGTTCTCTCCCTCATTATCGCTCCCATTGCTACCGAACTCCCTGAGAAATTTAACAGTATTATCTGGATCCGGCAGGGTAAAGATACTCTGGCTTTGGGCAACATCACCGGAGCCATGGTCTTTCAGAGCTCCATTGTCCCCGCCCTGGGAATTGCCTTGACTCCCTGGAAACTTTCTTTCCTGGCTTTAACCAGCGGTGTTCTGGCTCTGACAGCTGCCGGCATCGTCTATTATCTCCTGCGCAGCCAGGGTAAGATCAAACCAACCACTCTGGTCACCGTAGGTTCCCTGTACCTTGTGTTTATTGCTGCAGTAATCTACACAGGGGGCGGAACACACTAATTACGACTTTCCGTTTACCGACGTCCGATTTCCGACCTAGCAAGACATCGATGCCACTATAGGTGGCTCCATCAGATAACGCAACTAGAATAGGTATGACTAGAAACTAATAACTAGTAACTAGTAACTAAAAAAGCCGCCTCATGGGCGGCTTTTTTACTATTCAAGAATACCGGCGTATTTGCAGGTGATTTCGATGAGTTTAACCAGAGCCTTAACGGCGTAGCGGGCTCTTTCCTCAATGAGCTGGCCGTTGTCATCGCAAGTACCGAGGCCGGGTGAAATGTAGATGTTGGCGTCATAAGCAATAGTAGGAATAACACCCATTTGAGCCATACCGGTCTGGAAGATGTTGCTGCCGGCATACATATCTTCGATGGAGAAGATGGGAATACCCAAGCGTTCATTCTTCCAGGTTCCTTCATAGTTAACTTCCACAGCGGTGGAGTTGTAGGATTTGCTAATGATGATGCCTTCTTTGAGTTGGGGATCGATCTGGGCAAATTCTTCCACAACAACCTTGTAAAGATCATCAACAGGCTTGGTAAGAACTTCGGGCTTATCCTTGAGTACGCGGAGAGCAGCCAGGGCACCAACCAGAGCTTCCTTACCGGGGTCATTGGTAACGTAAGCGGCTTTACCGTAGGAAGCAGTCGTACCGTAACGATCACCATGCATACCCATAGCGCGGCGGATGGGTACCATAAACTCTTCTTTACCGATAATCAAACCGCAGAGAGGTGAACCAGTGGCTTTGTCCATACTGTAGATGATCACATCAGCACCGTTTTTCACGGGGTTAGTTCCTACGAAAGGTAAGCCCCAGGCGTTGTCGATAACATAAGGAACATTGTACTTATGAGCAACCTCTGCTACCATTTTCTGCAGCACGGGAGTACCGTTTTCGTCTTTTACCCCGTAACCATAGCCAGGTGTTTCATAGCCTAGGCTGGTGAAACCGGTGAGCATAGTGGCATGGCGCTCAGCCAGTTCTTCTAATTTAGCTTTGGAAGCCACAGGATCAACTTCTGTGAGAAGGGGTACAGGATGATACTTAATGCCGTGCACATCGTACTTTGCGCCAGCCAGAGGAGCTATAATAGTATCCAGATTGTTTTGACGCTTACCATAGAAACCTAATTCACCTGCTGTGGAACCTCTGTCAGCAAAGATATCCTTATAACGGGGCGGGAAGGGACGTCCATAGCCGCCCTGGTGGTGCAAGTGCTTTTCGTAGAGAGCTATGTAACGGGCTCTGTAGTTATCGCCACGACCCATAGCAGGAGGTGTAAAGAGGGTATCGAAGGTTACCCAGAGGCCAGCTTCACAGGTGTTTACAGGTGCTACATCATAGTCGTCGCCATAGACCTCTTTCACAAGACCTCTCATTTCCTCTACATAGGTGGCCAGGGGAACAACTTTCTTGGCTTCCACCTCGCCGGCATGAAGAATATCATCCCTGAGAGGAGCAGGACAGCCGGAAATGGCTCCAGTCAAACCGAACTTCCCTTTGAGTTCCGCAGGGATACCGATTTCTTCTGCGGCCTTTTTGGCTTCCGCATAAATATTGGGAATGTTGGCCTGCAGATGTTTGTACATTTGATACTTGAACTTAAATTTTGCCATGAAAAACAACTCCTTTTCTTGGTAATCTTTATTTATGTTAAATCAGAAAGGATAACTTTCTGATTTTTATCACCTACTTACTCCTCAAGGAGAGAACCGCGTCCGGCCCGTCCTGGGTATGCCCCTTCGGCTACACTGCCCAAAAGACCGTCATATAAGGCACCTACAAAATCGCCTTTGGCTGCTACTGCCTCTAATACTTCTTCAATGCCTTTTTCCATCCGTTCTGCCCAAATTTGTGCTTTTTCCGTTGGCTGGATACCTGCACGGCCAAAGAAACGGAAGGCTTCTTTGAGGGCCCGTAAAGTATCAATCCGGGAAGGAGCCGAGATGGGACCGCCGGAATAAGCCTCATCAGAGGAGGCTATAGAGATGGCTTCCACACCTAAGGAGGAGGCCAGGGCTCCGTGCAGGGCTGTGGTTACTGAGGATTGTACCCTGTCTTCCGTCTGGGTCAAAAAGCCGATGGGTGCGCCGGGCCAGATAGGTGCATCCACGATATTACGCAAAGCCATAATCTTGGCAGCATTGAAGTCAATATAGTTATCACTCATCTCACCAGAAACCATGACCTCCGGCGAGTAGCAGAAAAGTGGCTGCAGGATAGGTTTACCACCGAGACGGCGTCCCAGGTGGGCCGTGATCAGCATTCCGGCAAAGGCTTTATGGGCGGGAACACCGCACAATTCTTCATTAGTGACCACATCAAAGGGCAAATTATACTGTACGGCATAGCGTATGGCCTGGATGGCATCAACGGTCAAGCGAGCAGGATCGGTACCGGCCCCCAAAGAACCATAAGCAATATTAATTTTGGTGAGATCTGCTCCCATAGCCCCTGCCAGGAGGACTGTTTCAGGAGAATTTAGCCCACGGTGAGCTCTCACCTGCCAGAGGGTATGTTGGCATAAAGACCCTTTAATCCGCATAAGGTTTTCCGGGGTAATGATGGAACCGTCTTCCTCATGGGTCAGGTAGCCTTCCAGGAAACCTTCTGTACGGGCTCCCCAGGAGGGGTCAAAATGGACAACACCATCGGCACCCCAGGCTTCCCCTGTTTTAATATGGGCAATATCCATAAAAGGACAGCCCGTACCGTACTGGATGAAGACTACCGGTTTGGCCTTACTGTGCTGGAGTTTCTGTACCGTCATACGCTTTTGCGTTTCAGACACGTAACTGTCCAGGCGCGCTAATTCTTCGGAAGTTAACGGCCTGGTTTTGGGAGGCATCGTGCCTTTTTCGTAAAAGTCCTTTACCTTAGGGTCACACCATTTTAAATATTCCTGCAACAACTCGGAACGGTCAGCCCCCGCAGGCAATTTTAAAAGCTTTTCCCTGATTTGCGCCCGTTTAATGGCCGGTGATGTTTTATGCTGAGCCCAGACCAGGATGGAATCTACGATAGTATCCAGAAGCTCTTCTATCTGTTTATTCTTGTATACATAAGTAAAGCCTTGGGCAAGAGCAGCTTTTTCTTTGGTATTGGCGCTTAAATCTGGCTGGTATTCCACACCTTCCAGGAAGGCCAGCACTTCTTCCGGCTTGGTTCCGGGGCCAAAACCGGCATCATAGCCCAGCTCCTGGGCCAGTTCAGGCCGGATACACATTCCCCCAATAGCCAATTTCACCTTTTCCCTAAGGCCCGCTGCTTCTGTTAAATCGGCAAACCTGGCCAGGAGTTCGGCGACGCCATAACCTAAAGTGCGGCTGATCAGAATAGCGGCAACATCGTTTTCCAGGGCTACTTTGATAATCTCTTCAGCCTGGTAATCAGGAGGAAGCAGTATGGTTTTAAACCCTGCCTCATCCATGGCTCTCTTCATAATCTTTAAACCGATGTCATGGACCGGATCAAGGGGCGCCAGCAAGATGGGTCTCTCTTTATTCATTAGCCATCCCTCCTTCAAGCCATCCATAATGGTCACCAGGACGGTAAACATATCCCCGGGCTCTTACTCTTGCCCCCGGGCCTGTAAACTCGATAAAGACAATGTCAATGTCCTTAAGGCCGAACTTCTCCAAGAGATTTAAAGCCAGGGCCCTTCCCTCCGCCTCATCCTTGCAAGCGAAATAGGTTTCAATGTCCACGGCATCAAGAATCTTTTTGAAACAATCTTCCATGATTTCTCCTCCCACCTCATCAATGATGAGTAGTATTGGGTAAAAAAATATTTCCCCCCATTACTTTAACGGTTTTCCACTTCATCCCAGTATTTGTTCACGTCTTTAATCAAGTTTTCAATATGCTCCTGCATGTATTGCTCCGCCAAGTCTGGATTATGAGCTTCAATAGCTGTAACAATTTTGGCATGGTCAGCCGAAACCACACTGTGTACTTCTTTGCGGATATATTCCAGTACAGGTGCCAGCTGTCCGTCCTGCCTGATGAGCTCCATCGCTCCCTGCAGCACTTTATTACGGGAGGCCCGGGCAATGATGCGGTGAAAGGCTACGTCCTGTTCGGCAGCGCCACCTTTCCAATGGGCTACTCTCTCTTTCTGCAGGCGCTGGATATGCCAGAGTTCCTTGATCTCTTCGTCCGTGGCATGAATGGCCGCTAAGCGGGCAAGTTCCCGCTCGATGGCACGACGGGCTACGAGAATATCGATAAGTTCTTCCTTGGTCCGACTTTCCAGCACACGGAAAAATTCCAAGCCCTGATCAGCCCGGAGCTTTTTATCTTCCAGTTCTTTTAGCTTGGCATGTCCCAATGCTGTTAAGGTTCTGCCCTGGTAACCGACTTTTGTTGTGTAACCGAGATTGTCTAGCTGGGCAAGGATCCTTCCCGCCGTAGCTTCGCTAACATCCCAGCCGTAGGTTTTTAATTCACGGCTTAGATAACCTGAGCCTACAGGAGATTCACTTTGTCCTATGATAAAGAGCGTTAGATAATCCTGCCTATCCTTTTCCGCCAGCATCAGGTTTCATCCTTTTCTAGTCTTATTTTAGTATAGTCCTATTGAGAATGTTTTTCAATAGTTAAATATTCGCGATAGCTAAAAATATTCCTGCTGAATATTATTTTATCTTATTTAAATGAGGTATACCAGTATTTTTTGTAAAGCAAAATAATACTACCCCGAAATTAGAATGAAGGTTTTGCCACAAACGTTCCCTATCGGAGCATAGCTAAACAGACTTAGCGAAGTGAGGTAGAAAAAGCAGAGGGGCTGACACGAGGTCATACCCAACCCGAAGCCAGTCCACGGATGGACTGTTGAGGGTGGTCTGCTTTTTCCCGAAACGAGTCTTAGTCTGTTCTATGCGAAGATCGGGATACGTGGTGGCAAACCTTAATTAACAAATGCAAATGAGGAGGAGTATATTGCATCTTCTTCGTTCTCTAATTCCCGTCATACTCTCTTTTCTTTTATTGTTCAGCCCCTCGCAGGCCTACGGGCAGGGTAGTACTGCCTCCCTCTTCATCGTATTAATACCGGGCCTGAACCTGGAAGATCTAAAAGCCCCACAACTGAATCATCTCCAGGGAATGGCGGCTAAAGGTTCCTTAGGTTTGATGAATACATTAAGCGGGAGCAGCAAGCATCTGCCTAGTGCTTACCTGACTTTAGGCTCAGGTTTTCGAGCAATAGCACCCAAAGAGGGGATCTTAGGTCTGGAAAAAACCGAGGAATTCCATGACTTAAAAGCTGTGGATCTCTATACAAGATATACCGGTAACCTGCCGGGTGATGCCAGTATTGTTCACCCCTACTATTATGCTGTGGCTGCCGCTAATCTCCCGGATTTACAACCCGGTGCCTTAGGCACCATCCTTGAGAAAAATGCCGTTCCTGTTGCCCTTTTAGGCAACCATGACCTGCCAGGCATACTTTCCCGCCCTGGTGTCCTCTTTGCCATGGACAAAACGGGAAAGGTGGCAGAAGGGGCCATAGACCAGCGCTGCAATAAAATAAGTACTTTTTCACCTACATATTACACAACCAATTATGCATACCTGCTTAAAAAAACTAAAGAAATTCTACAAGGTAAAAAGGGATTAATCATTCTTGATCTTGGCGACCTGGCCAGGTTAGAAAACCTGAGGGAAGAAATGGCTCCGGATGTTTACCAAAAAACCAGGGAGAGCATGTTAGCAGAAATCGATGTTTTTATGGGACAGTTAAGAAAGCTATCCCAGGAACATGGTGCTGGCCTGCTCTTTATTACACCCTATCCATCGAAAACTCAGGCACTTAAAGGTAATACCCTGGCTCCCGTCATTTATTATCCAAACCGGAGTACATCAGGCCTTTTAAGCTCCGCCAGTACGAAAAGAACTGGAATAATAACGAATCTGGATGTTGCCCCCACAGTCCTCAACTTCTTTAACATTGATTATGCCGGTGTTTTTATCGGCAGCCCTCTGCAGGTTATTCCCCGGGAAAATAGCCTGGATTTTCTTTTTGACCTGCAGGAAAAACTGCTGGCCAATCACCAACAAAGGCCTCAAATCTTAAAACCCTATGTTTTTTTGCAAATTGTCGTCGTCCTTTCTACCATCTGCCTCTTATGGCTCCGTCACCCCTGGATTAAATACTGTCGCTCTTTTCTTTTGTTACTGACCCTTGTTCCCCTCCTTTTGCTCTTACTCCCCCTTTTTCCCGGAATTGGTTTAATTCCCCGCATCCTGTTTATCCTCTCCGGCCTCATCTTAAGTACAGCTGTGCTGGAGAAGAAGTGTGACCTTCTCAAACGGCTGGCTTATCCTTATCTATTGACAGCCTTTCTTATTGTTGTTGACCTTCTCCAGGGAGCCCCGCTCATGAAAAATTCCCTCCTTGGCTATGATCCTATCAGCGGCGCCCGTTATTACGGGATTGGCAACGAATACATGGGCGTCTTGCTTGGATCCAGCCTCATGGGTTTATCACTCTTGACAGAAGCATTTAAATTCTATCTTCCTAAAGTAGCCGCTTACCTGATGCTTCCTTTGCTTGCCGGTTTTTTGACCTGTTTAGTGTCTGCTCCCCAGTGGGGCACAAATGTAGGAGGCGGTATTACCTTTTTACTAAGTTTTGCCATATTTCTCCTTACTTTCTTCCAAAGAAAAATTAATACAAAGTCCCTTATTACTCTAGGCTTATGTACCATGCTGGCTCTTACCGCTTTGTTTTATTTCGACCTGAAAAGGCCCCTGGAAGCCCAGTCCCATATCGGCCTGGCGGCGAGAATAATCCAGGAACAGGGACTTGCCTCCTTCTTTCCCATCGCCAGCCGCAAAATTGCCATGAACATAAAACTGATACGCTATACCATCTGGAGCCGGGTATTTATGACCTTCCTTGGCACTTTTGCCCTTTTGTTTTACCGCCCGCCCGGTTTGGTCAAAAGGCTAATGGAAAGATACCCGGGACTGAAAGCGGGTTTTGGGGCAGGGATCACAGGCAGCCTTGTAGCTTTAATTATGAATGATTCGGGAATTGTGGCGGCAGCCACTTCTATGATTTTCGTGGCCCCCACACTCCTTTACCTGGCAGTGGAAAGCATAGCGAAAGATGAGGGATAGCACGATGGGGGCAACGAACAATAAAAAGCAAAAGAGAGGCCAAAGCCTCTCCTTAGCAGCAACCACTGACGTCTACTTCTTTGCTCCTTTTTTTCATGACATCCTTGCAGGCAGCTTCATTAAATTCGGCAGAGCCAGAGCAGTCGTTCGTGAGAAACTTTTTGCATTGTTGGCATTGGCTGCAGACCATACAGTTTCCCCCTTTTTCTTTAATGTTGCGCGTTACTTTTATATTGTCTCCAGCATCTTTGCTTTTATGAAGAAAAATTCGCTAAAAGATGTACTTTTAGCGAATCGCAAAATGCCCTTCTGTACTTCATTTTATTTTTAAAAAAGAATCCGATCATGATGAACGGTAACATTCATTAACAGCCCTAAAGCAATCATATTGGCTAAAAGGGAACTGCCCCCATAACTGACAAAAGGTAAAGGTATGCCTGTAATGGGCATAATGCCAATGGACATGCCCACGTTCTGCAAAATATGGAAGGCAAACATGGAGCAAACACCGATAGCAACCAGAGAACCGTAGGCATCTTTGGCTTTACCGGCAATCTTGATGCCACGGTAAATCACCACGAAGAAAAGGCATAACAGCAGGACGGAACCCACAAAGCCAAACTCTTCCGCCAGTACGGGGAAGATAAAATCAGTCCACTGCTCAGGCAAAAAGTCACCTATATTTTGCGAACCTTGACCCCAGCCTTTGCCGAAAAGCCCGCCTGAGCCTACGGCAATCTGGGATTGAATCACATTCCAACCCCAGCCGCGGGGATCAATCATGGGATTAATAAAAACAATTAAGCGCATTAACTGGTAATCCTTGAGAGGAAGCCACCAGCCCCAGGTATAGTGACCATAAATGGCAAAAACGACAGCACCCAGTCCCGTTGCCACCAGCAGAAAAAGCAGGAAAGGCGGAGCACCGGCGGCTAAAAGCATGCCAAACATAATGGCCACATAAACTAAACCTGTCCCTAAATCCGGCTGCTTGAGAATCAATAAGAGAGGAATGCCCACATAAATAAAGACAGGAAAAAGATCTTTCAAGGTATTGAGCTTACCAATCCTAGGCACTAAAAACTGGGCTAAGCCTAAAATCAATAAGGCCTTCACTACCTCTGCAGGCTGGAATTTAAAGGGACCGATGGGAATCCAGGCCTGGGCTCCTTTCGCCTCCTTACCCAGCACTAAAACGGCCACCAACATCAGGATGTTCAGGGCGTAGATCCAAACACCGTATTTGGCCAGTTTGCTGTAGTCAATAAACAAGACCACGAAAAAGGCCACAGTGCCGATAAGAATCCAGGCAATCTGACGGTATACGAAGTTGATCCTATGAATTTCACTGGCATTCACCGTAGCGCTTTTCAAAACAAATAAGCTCATCACAAGGATGAGCCCTACTGCGCCTAATAAGGTATAATCAAGGCTTTTTAGTACTTTCCTCAGCTGCATTGCTAACCACCCCGTTCTCTTACCATTATAACCGGAAAGTGAGGTCTTCTTAAAGAACCTTTATAAAAATTCGGGGTAATTTTGCACCGCAAATTTTACCATCCCCTTAAGCACGGGATTGTTCATAGCCCCGTTTGATTTTAAGCACTGGGATGTTGGCTACCAGGGCAACAGACTTCTCATCGGAATTCAGCGTGATTTCTGTACCTTTCCGGTCAATCTCCATATAGCCGTTAATCACCTGGATAAGATCTTCTTTTAAACTATCCAGGAGCTGGGGAGAGATTGTTGCCCGGTCGTGTACCAGCACGAGACGCAGTCTTTCTTTTGCCACATTCTTGCTGCTAAGAGAAGCCTCTTTACCTATTACTTTACTAAAAAAATCCATCATCCGGCCCCCTTTTCTTAGCTTTTAAAACCAAAGATCTTTTTCAATTTTCCTAACACACCCTCTTCAACTTCCAGGGAAATGAGGGGAACTTCTTCGCCCGTAATCCTTTTGGCAATATTGCGGTAAGCTTGTCCGGCCCAGGAATTCATATCCAATACGGCAGGTTCCCCTTTATTGGTGGAAATCACGATGGCCTCATCCTCTGGAACCACGCCAATAAGGTCAATGGCCAGGATATCGATCATGTCATTGATATCCATCATGTCACCCTTTTTCACCATCTTGGGGCGAATCCGGTTAATGATGAGTTTGGGATTGCGTAATTCCGCCGCTTCCAATAAACCGATGATCCTGTCGGCATCACGGACTGCGGCAACCTCCGGTGTTGTTACCACAATGGCCTTTTCCGCTCCCGCTATGGCGTTTTTAAACCCTTGCTCAATCCCAGCAGGACAGTCAATAATGACATAATCAAAGTCTTCTTTTAATTGCTGACACAAAACTTCCATTTGTTCAGGCTTTACGGCTGTTTTATCCTTGGTCTGGGCCGCCGGCAAAAGAGCCAGATTATCGAAGCGTTTATCTTTGATTAAGGCTTGTTTGAGGCGGCAGTGACCGTTGGCCACATCTACCAGGTCATAAACAATCCTGTTTTCCAGGCCGAGGACGACGTCAAGGTTTCTTAATCCGATATCGGTATCGACTAAGACTACCTTTTTGCCCATTGCCGCCAAACCTGTTCCGATATTGGCCGTGGTCGTCGTTTTGCCCACACCGCCTTTACCGGAAGTAATCACAATAACTTCACCCATCAGCCTATTCCTCCCATATCTAAAGTGATTTGCGAATCTTTTCAATTCCTTCACAAATAATCATACCATTCACTACCTGGGCTACCTCAGGTTCACTGGGTTCTTCCTCAGGAGCGCGGGTTATAAAGCCGGCTATCCTTAACTGCGTGGGTTTAAGCCGCAGAGAAGTAACCAGCACATCCTCATCCCCTTCAACTCCCGCATGGGCTATGCCCCGCAAAGTTCCCATGACCACAATGGAGCCTTTGGCCATAACCTCAGCGCCGGGATTAACGTCGCCCAGGATAATGACATTGCCTGGAAAGGTAATCTTTTGACCTGAGCGTACATTTCTTTTAACAATAAGTGAGGGGAGTTTACTTACGAGTTCCTGTTCCGGGCCGGTCCTTTCCCTGGACTTTCTCCCCTCAGTTCCTTCTTTGCACTCACTTACCACTTTATTAGTCTCTGATTTAATGCTTTTCACTTTTAAGCCATTCTCTTCGAAGGTATTCCAAATTTCCGCCACCTCTTCGGAAGTCAGGGTACGAGCACCGGTATCAATCACCACACTTGCCCCCTCAAAAAAACTACCCTCTTTACCTTGTAAACGACTTTTTAACCGTTCGATAATCTCATCCCATAAGGCCTTATCGCTGAGAATCACCAGTAAACCTTCCCTGTTGCCTTTAAAAGTAACGATTTCTTGTTTCATCCGCCTAACGAATTCCCCCTAGTTTGTCCCGAGTATGTTTCTTGGATAAAAGGCCTTCCACTATGTTCTATATGTAAAGAGAAAATCCCTGCCAAAAGATAGGAAAAAACGGGGTTTTTTTCCCCGTTTTTTTTGGGATTTTGGACAGTTTTTTACCCGGAGAGCCGTGGAGATACCGTATTTTGCCCTCCCTGGGGCTCAGTTGTCGAAGGTTCACCGATATTGTTGGAAATATTTGGTGTTTGGTCACTGCTTGGTGTCTCCCTTGCTCCCTGTCGGTTATCACCCTGGGGAGTTTCAGCAGGGACCTGATTAGGTTTAAGTTCCTGGGGAAGGATACCGAAATATTCCTCAAAGACCGCCTTAGCGATGAGACCTGCTGATCCCCCGCCGCTAAAGCCGTGTTCCACCACCCCGGCAAAAGCAATCTGGGGATCATCGGCCGGAGCAAAAGCGATAAAAAGACCGTCGTAGTCCTTATTCTTAATATATCCTGCCCGTCCCGGCTGGGCTGTCCCCGTTTTAGCCGCCACTTTAATATGGGCAGGGAAATGCTTAAAGAGGAAATAAGCCGTACCACCGGGAGCGGTAACCGCCAGCATAGCTTTATGGGTTTCAAGAATAGTATTTTGGGAAACGGAAACGGTATTTAACAATTCCGGCTGAAACTCCTTTACAATACTCCCATCGGGCGCCAGTATCTTGTCAGCCACATAAGGCTTATAATGTTTGCCTCCGTTGGCGATAGTGGCCACATAATTAGCCAGCTGGATAACCGTATACTGGTTGTAACCCTGTCCAATCCCGGTGTTATAGGTATCATATTCGTGCCACTCGGCATAGTGGGCCAGCTGGCTTTTTCTTTCCTGTTCCCAGGCTCTGATTTTTGAGTTTAATTCCTGCTGCAGCCGCTTTTTCTCCCGGTCATCGGAAGCCCCGTTAATCTTTGCTTCATATTCCGTCTGCAGGCTGGCGATCTTATCGTCAATCTTCTTGTTTATGTTGGCTGTACGGGCTTCAAATTCTTTTTTCTGCCAGTCCAAATGGGGTAAGAGCCCGGAACTTTCGTAAGGCAGGTCAATCCCTGTAGGCTGCCCTAAGCCAAATTCCTGACCAATCTTACCGATCTGAGCGATGCCGGCCCGCCGGGCCATCTCCTGAAAATACACGTTACAGGAACCGGCCATGGCCGAATAGTAGTTCACCCGCCCATGGACAGACCAGCATTTGATGAAGGGGGGATTCCAGTAACGGCCTGTACACACTACGGTATCCAGGGGAGAAGCTTTACCCGCTTCCAGTACGGCCATACCCGTCACAGGCTTAAAAGTGGACCCCGGTACATAGTTGCCCTGGATTGCCCTGTTCCTCAGGGCGGTAGGGGTATTGCGGAAGTAGTAATCCACCAGTTCCTGTTTCAGGGGTTTACCGTTAAAATCATCAGGATTTAAAGTGGGACGGCTGGCCATGGCCAGTACCTTTCCCGTTTTTACATCAAGTAATACTGCAGCCCCTGCCTTGGCTTTGGGATATTGCTTCTGTAAGTTGGCCAGTGTTTCATCAAAGGCTTTTTCCATGGCCTGCTGTAGTTTTAAGTCAATGGTCAAAACCAGCTTGTTCCCCGGTTCGGGCGGAATATGGCGAACCTCCCGGACAGGCTTGTTTTTGGCCGTCACCTCTACCTGGCGGAAGCCGTTTTTGCCACGCAGATATTTCTCGTAGGTTTTTTCTATGCCGGTTTTACCTACCAGGGCACCCAGGCTGTAATCTTCAAAGCCGGGCTGGTCCAATTCTTCTTTAATGGCATGAACATAACCCAGCACATGGCCGGCCAAGGTACCATAGGGATAAGAACGCTGGGGTTGAATATCGATATTTACCCCGGGGAGGTCCCGGCGTCTTTCCTCAATGGCTGTTACCAGTTCAATAGAAATATCCCGTTTAATGATAATGGGCTCAAAGAGACGCTTGCGCTGGGCTTTGATCATCTCTTTGATACTCTCGTAAGTGATTTCAGGATCTTGCAGGATTTCCACCAGGTTTTTAATGGCTTCATCGATATCTGCGTCCTTCAAACGCAAATAATCCAGGGACAAGTTAAAGACGGGCCGGCTGGTGGCAATAACCTGGCCGTTTTTATCCAGCACTTCGCCGCGGGGGGCCACGACGGGGACCCAGCGCATGGTGTTGGATTCCGCCCTGGTCCTGTATAGATCCGAATTAATTAACTGCAGCCAGGCCAGCCGCAGGAAAATGACAGCAAAGATAATAATGACAGCTGTTAGATACACCCGGAGGGTGCGGTCCAGTATTTTTTTGGTTTTTGCTCCCCCCATAGAGTACCTCCTTTTTCTTTAGCCAGCCTGGGTTTCATCATTTTGGGTGGCCCAGTTATAAAAACGGGCGTAAATAAAGGGCACCAGGCAGCTATTATAAATTGCCAGCGGTATCCCCTTCCATAACCAGAGATTCCATGACCAGGTTAGTCCCATGATTTTACCAAGGGAAAGAAAGATGAGTTCATTAAACAAAGTCCCCACAAAAAGTGTTAAAAAGGGTACTAAAAGATTTTCACGAAAAGCCCCTGTGGCAATCCAGCCGAAGACAAAGGAAGTTAGCCCTTTGGTTAAGGCATTCATGCCAATAAATCTTCCCAAAAAAATATCCTCCAGAAGCCCCAGAAAAAAACCGAAAACCCCTCCCCGGCCAGGCCCCTGAAAAATACTGTAAAAAAGAGCCAGTATTAAAATGATATCAGGTTTAACCCCCGCAATAATCAAGTGATTAAAAAGGGTTGATTGCAGTACCAACCCAATGATAGCCAGGAAAAATAAGACCGGGTAACTCATCAGAGGCCTCCTTTCCCTTCCCTATCCAAAACTTGGGGTACAGTATCGGTTTCAGGCTTTTTTACATTTAAAATCACAAAGACCTCTTCTAAACGGCTGAAATCTACGAAGGGTTCAATGACAGCGGATTTCATCAGTCCGTTGGCATCGGGTTTTACTTCTACTACCGCGCCGATACGGATTCCTTTGGGGAAAACACCGCCTAAACCCGAGGTTACCACTGTCTGCCCGGGTTCGATGGGCGTGTCATGGGGCAGGTGAATCATCTGGAGATATTCAGAATTATCCAGACCTTGCACCACACCCGGGGTGATCCTGGTTTCAAAAATTCTGCCGCCAACGGCCCCTTCCCGGTCTAAAATCAAGAGGATCTCAGCCGTATTGGCCGTAACATTCACAATTCTCCCCACCAAACCCTGGTGAGTCACTACAGCCATATTGGGTTTAATCCCGTGGTTTGCTCCTTTATTAATCACGATGGTCTCATACCAGTTGCCGGGGTCCCGTCCTATTACCTTGGCCAGTTCCAATTGATAATTATTGGTCTTCTCTTCTTTATAATTCAAAAGCTTTTTCAACCGCTCATTCTCCATCTCCTGTTCCTTGAGGCGATGGATCTCCGCTTCCTGGGCGGCGATTTTTTTGCTCAGTTCCTCGTTTTGTTCCCGAAGAGTCTTGTTATCACTGAAATAAGCGAAAAAATTACTGATGCTTTTAGTAACAGCCGTAACCCCGGATTGCACCGGGGCTACTACTTCCCTTACCACACGTTCCACAGGTGACAGGGTTGTCCTGTCAAACCCGGTGATATGCATAGACTTAAAGACACCAATCAGTAAAACGGCAACAACAATACCTGCCAGGGCCCATTTTTTCCTGGTCACCAAAGACCACCTAACCTATTCTTTTATTGGGTATTAACACTCGCTTTAAGATATCAATGTTTTCCAGGACTTTCCCCGAACCCCTGGCTACAGCGTAAAGGGGCTCTTCGGCAATATGCACAGGCATGCCGGTTTCCTGGGAAATCAGTTTATCCAGCCCCCGCAGTAAAGAACCTCCGCCCGCCATCATAATCCCCCGGTCCATAATATCGGCAGCCAGTTCGGGAGGGGTTTTTTCGAGGCAAACCTTAATGGCTTCTACAATGGCCGTAACAGGTTCGGCTAAGGCGTCCTTGATTTCTTTGGCACTAACCATCACCAGTTTGGGCAAACCGCTAACCATGTCCCGACCCCGTACCTGGTAATTTTCGCCGTTTGGTGGTTCAATGGCCGAACCTATACTGATCTTAATTTCTTCTGCCGTTCTTTCCCCGATCATCAGATTATAGGCGCGCTTAATATACTGGACGATGGCTTCATCCATTTCGTCACCGCCCACACGAATGGTGCGACTGGTCACAATTCCGCCCAGAGAAATAATGGCCACGTCTGTGGTTCCCCCGCCGATATCCACAATCATATTACCCGTTGGTTCATGAACGGGTAGTCCGGCGCCAATGGCGGCAGCCATGGGTTCCTCAATTAAATAAGCCTCCTTGGCTCCTGCCTGAATGGCAGCCTCCCTCACGGCCCTTTCTTCCACTGTGGTTACACCGGCAGGAACACAAATAACCACCCGGGGGCGATTAAAGTAGTTGATATTGGCGTTAAGGGCCTTCCTGATAAAATAACGGAGCATGGTATGGGTAACCTCAAAATCGGCAATAACCCCATCCTTCATGGGGCGAATAGCAATAATATTTCCAGGGGTTCTCCCAATCATCTGCTTGGCTTCATCACCTACAGCCAGGACATTGTTGGTATCTCTCTGAATAGCCACAACGGAGGGTTCGGTAAGCACGATTCCTTTCCCTTTCATAAACACTGAAGTATTTGCTGTACCCAAATCTATGCCTAAATCTTTCGTAAATAACATCACCCGGTTTTCCCCTTCCTAAATTTGGAATATACTAATAGTTTATCCTAAAAATACTCTTTTTCTTTCATACTCAGAAAATTATTATGACCGATGATGATATGGTCCAGGATGTTGATACCCAAGAGGCGGCCTGCCTCCGCTAACCTTTTAGTAACCTCTATATCCTCCCGGCTGGGCGAAGTGTCACCGCTGGGATGATTGTGTATTAAAATCAGGCTTGCCGCACTTCTTTTAATAGGCAGTTTGAATACCTCCCGGGGATGGACCAGAGAAGCATCCAGGCTGCCTATGGAAACGGTATCAACGGCCAAAATCTGGTTTTTCGTATTCAAGTTAATGACCCGGAAATGTTCCCTGTCTAAATACATCATCTCATTCATCACGAACTGAGCGGCTTCCTGTGGACTCTTTATAGCAGGCTTTGGTCCCAAGCGCTGTTTCGCCAGCCGTTTACCCAGTTCTACCGCTGCTTTGAGCTGGGCGGCTTTAGCTAGACCAATACCTTTCCGTAAGCCCAGTTCTTCCAAGGTAAGCTGAGTCAGGGTCGCTAATCCTCCCGTACTCAGGATATCCTGGGCCAAATCCAGGGCTGATTTATTTTTTGTACCCGTGCGCAGTAAGATGGCCAGTAATTCCTGGTCGGACAAAGCCTCTGCCCCTAAGACAAGCATCTTTTCCCGGGGCCTTACCTCTTCAGGGAAGTTCTTGATCGATACATGACCGGTCTGGGATATTTTTTTCATATCCACCCTCTCCCAGAATATCTAATCCGCATTGACGTAAAAGATGCATGGTTTTTACCAACGGTAACCCCACTACATTAAAATAACAGCCTTCAATTCCGGCTACCAGCAAAGCGCCTAAACCCTGGATTCCATATGCGCCTGCCTTGTCCATGGGTTCACCGCTTGCCACATAAGTATTAATTTCCCCTGCTGATAACTTCCGGAAATGAACTTTCGTAACTTCGTAGTCCTGGTAAATCTTGTTCCGGTAATTGTCCACCACGCAGACACCGGTCATCACTTCATGAACACTGCCCGATAAAAAGGCTAACATGGCTTTAGCTTCTTCTGTATTGCGGGGCTTGCCCAAAACCCGGTTTTTGTGGACCACAATGGTATCAGCTCCCAGGACGATCCCTCGCGAATGAGCCGCTACAGCCAGAGCTTTGGCTTTTGCCAGTTCCTGCACCCAAAGACTAAAAGGTTCACGGGCTTCTCCTTCTTCTACCTGGCTAACCACAATACAAAAATTTACACCGATCTGCCTTAACAGTTCAGCCCGCCGGGGGGAGCCTGAGGCCAGGGCTACATCCATTTTCATTCCTCCGGAAAATCAGGGTTACATTCTAAAGTAAATAAACAAAGCTACCAGAAAGCCAACAATACTGGCCACATTTAGTTTCAAGACAACACCGAAGGTTATGGTAATGACCATCAGGTTAATGGTGGTAGGAGCAAGGCCAATAGTCTGGAAATTATGATTTAAAATAGGCAGATAATTGCCAAAGGCTGTCCCTAAAAGGCTCCCAATCAGTCCGCCTACGACTAATAGAATTAAGAGGAGCCAGGGACTTTTTCCCCCACTATATCCTTTCAATAATAAAACCTCCTCCACTTTGTCTTATCTCAGTTTATCACCCGCCATACCTGGAAAACAAGCAAGATGGGTGTAAAAAATACTGGTATTTATTGACTGGCCAGCACTCTCTCTTTTTCCCGGAGGTAATCTTTTAGCCAGGTTATGACCTCGGGACTGTTGATAGGCACATCCTCCAGTATCTCTTTCACCTGGGCAGTATCAAAACAGTATTCCTTGCCGTCTACACTGTGGCAATAGACAAAACGTACCTGGGGAGCGCCTGTGATCAGGGCCACAAGGGTAGAAACCATATCACCCAGGGGAGGCCTGTCAATATGACTGTGTTTAAATAACGCCTTCACCACCGTACCCTGGCCGGGGGAGGACACGATTTCTACATCTCCCCCGCAGGCCTGGCAATTGGCCTGTAACAGGGACAATCCTAAACCCACCTTGCGGGTTGTTCGTGTAGTATAAAAAGGATCCAGCGCCTTTTTTACCTGGTCCTCAGACATACCGCATCCGTCATCGGCTATTTCGATGAAGAGCAGGTCTTTTTCTCGCTCTTCCTTTACCAGGATCTTAATGGTGCCCGCCTGGGCCGCCAGAGAGTTCTGGACAATATCCAGGATGTGTAAACTTAATTCACGCATAAGTCCTCCTAACGCAAAGTGCGGACATAGCGGCCTTCCTGCCTGGCTAAGGCCCTTTTCAACTCGGTTACAGTACATTCCTCTAAATAGGCGAAACACTGGGGAGGCTGAATAGCTTCCAGCCGGTGGGCATCAGAGGATACCACATAGCTAATCCCTTCCCTTTCCAAAGAAGAGAGCTGTTCCGTACACCGGGGCAAATGGGGCGTTAACTCCACACCATGTAAGAGCAAATCCCCGGGTATGAATCCCAGGTGTCCCCAAAGGCTGAAAGCCTGGCGGTCAATATGGGCAGCCAGGCAGAGGCCGCCCATTTCCTGCACCTTTTTTACCACCTCGTCCACGGAAAGGTATGTCCCCACCAGGAGCAGTTTTTCCACCTCATATAACTTGTTGCCCTCAGCGTCCACAACCCACTGTTCGCCTAAGCTTTTCTTTTTATTTTCAAGGGGGGGCAGGTGGTCATAGACAACCCTTTGCCAGGCGAAAACCCGCTCTACTGTATCAAAAAAACATAGCAGATGAATATCCTCACTGGTCTGCACTTCCATACCGGGAATCACTTTTATCCCCAATTCCTGCCCCTTTTTCACAAAGGCCGGAACATTTTCAGCAGAATTATGGTCAGTCACGGCAATAACCTCGATCCCCAAGTTCCGTACCCTTTGCAACACCCTGGGAGGGGTCATTTCTTCATCACCACAGGGGGAAAGACAGGTATGGAGATGAAGGTCCATGGTCCATTCCCTCACGACTATCACCTGCCCAAACCAAGCATGTACATTTGACCGGCCAAATGATAGGAGGTATGTTCAGAGCTCAAAAGGACTATCCCTTCCTCTTTTGCTTTGGCCAGGGTCTCAGGTTGGGGCTGGTGACCCTCCACCAGGATAATGGCCGGAAGATTTAAGAGGGAAGCCACGGCCACAATATTAGGATGTATTTGCACCGTAAGCCATACATTGCCCGCCTGGGCATGGGCCATGACATTGCTCAACAAATCACCTATATAGCAGCCCCTTACCTCCGCGGCAAGATTGCCTTCTCCGGAAGTAAGGCGCTCAAGCTTCAACTTCTCAATAATTTCCCCCAGTTTCATCTTTATCCCTCATTCAATGTATATTTTGATGTGCAGGTGGGTACCTTGGGGAGATGATTCAATAAAAAATTCATCAGCCGATTTTTTGATATTGGGAAGACCCATGCCTGCCCCAAAGCCCATCTTTCTTACCCTGTCCGGGGCCGTGGAATATCCGGGTTTCAAAGCCAGAGAGATATCTTTAATCCCAGGTCCCGTGTCATCTACCGTAATCGTTATTTCCTTGGGTGTCACCCGTGCGGTCATCTTACCCTCGTAAGCATGAATGACCACATTCATCTCCGCTTCATAAGCGACAATAGCACAGCGTCTCACTACAGACCCCTTGATTCCCAAATCGTTAAGGATTTTCTTTAAGGTGCTGGCCCCCTCCCCTGCCCGGTCAAAATCCATACCCTGAATATGATACTCGAAGATGTACGATTCAAAGTCCTCTGACAAATGGGTTTCCTTACTCTCATCCACCTTATCAATTTCCAGTATTTGTACCAGGCGGGACACAATATCACTTTGGGTGAGGACTCCCAACACATGCCGCCGGTCGTCTATGACGGGAAGTCTCCCGTACCCGTACTGGCGGAAAACTTTCAAAGCCTGTCCTACGGTATCATGTTCACAGAGGGAAACAACCTGTCTCGTCATGACCTTGTCCACAGGGGCATCTAAATTGCCTTCCTCCATGGCTTTGATGATATCGGCTATACTGATGATTCCTATCATGGTATTATCCCTGTCTACCACAGGCATCCCGGAGATACTCTTAATGCGCATGATCTCCTTGGCCTGGCGCACAGTAGCGTACTTTGGAACACTGATAACTTCCCTGGTCATGACATCGGCAACTTTAGGCAAGTGATGTTTTTCAGTCAAGGGGTGCTCCTCCTAAACCGGCTTTGTAGAGGATGCCGCAGGACTCATACATAGGATACGCGGTACACAGTACAGGAATGTCCTTAGCCTGGGCCAAATCTATGATCTCCCGGGAGGGCTCCTTCCCTCTTACAAAAACAACTCCCACCAGGTCCAGCATTTCCGCGGTCCTGATGACCTGGGGATGAATAAGTCCAGTTAAGAGGACAGTTTTCTCTTTAGTAAAAACCAGAACATCGCTTAAAAGGTCGGCACCACAGGCCGTTTCCGCATTCCTTTCGTCTAAGTTATGATCAGTGAGAGGATTCGCTTTCAATAATCTTCTTATCTCTGAAAGGGTCATCTCCATTCCCCTCCTAGAAGTTTCTTAATACTTTATTATAAACCGATTAGGCTGAGCTGCTCAAGAGAAAGGAAATAAAAAGAAAAATGGTTAGGCTTGCCAGTTGAATAAAGTACCTTATCTTAGCCGATGGACCTGTCAATAAGTGTAGCAAAGATAAGGTTATGTGTTCTATATGAAAGCAAAAAAGTGCTGTAAGACAGCACTGCGAGTTAAATATATTCAGATATGGCTTTTCTAGTGTTGAAGAAGTAATGGACGATTACTTGTTTGTTAAGCTCATCAACTTCAAAAACCAGTTTAAACCGCTTTTGTATTAAGTAGTAATAAAGGTTAGCTGTCTTGGCTTTCATTGCACCAAAGCCGGGGTTATATTTTAAAGTTTGAGTTAAATGAAAATCGATTTCTACTGCAACTTTTTCAGTAAAAGATTCGTTCTTTTGTGACCAAAAATCAAGTTCTGTGATAATTTCAAGGCTTACTTTTGAGGGAACAATAACATTATACATGGTTCGGCTCTTCTTTTTTTAAATAAGTCTCTTTAAGCTCATTTATTAAGTTGGTATTATCATTTTTAATATATTTACTTAACTGTTTTGAAAACTCTGATCCAGATTGGTAATGACCTTTTGCAATATCCATTTTGTTTTCCGCAAGTCTTTTATATAGCTGTAATTCAGTTTCTTTTTCTTCGAATAACTCAATACTCATAACAATTAAGTCCCCTTCTCCGTTTTTAGTTAAAATAACAGGCTCATGATTTTGTTTAGCAAACTCTGCAATTTGGGAGTATTTATTTCTTAAGTCTGCACTTGGAATGATTTTATACATTTTACATCACCTTCAGTAGTTTTTATATCGTTATTATATCATAATTATATCGACCATTCACTATTTCACCGGTCATTTCATACCAGTCGTTTGTTTTAAACTCCTTGCCTTCGTGATTAAGACATAATATACCCATAGGAAGAACATCGGCTGCACAACAGGAAATTACGTAGCGTACGATCGCGAATTCCTTATCTTTTGCGCCGTCAGGCTTAAAAACAAATCCCTAAGCTTAATATTCGTGCCAATCATCTCCTGAGGTTTATTGTAAATATCATCCATTTTCGCTACAAAATTATTGTTTGTTAATTCAACTATCTTTCCTTTATCCACTAACCGTATGTTTTTGGCCAAAACCCTGTAAGAAATGAAAATTATTTATAAGACGTTCTCATTAATAGCAAAAATAAAAAGGCCCCGTTGGTCCCGAAACATGCGCATCATGGGTATTTTTCTTCATAGAGGGTATATTATTCTTTAAACATGGGTCTGGAAGGTGAGTAGATGCACCCTAAAAAATATCTTTCTTATACTGGGGGCCGGTATCATCATACTTATATTAAAGATATATTCCTGCCCATTAGAGTCAATTTGCAACTCTACCAGCCTATGAGTAACGGGAAGGGGTTCTGCAGCTTCAAAAGCATTGTCAATCAGATTTCCTAAAAACCACCCATGCCTAGAAGGCACAACCAATTATGAAAATATGTAGAAGTGATTACAATGGTCTAATTTTCTGCTACATTGGAATTATCAGGGACAAAGGTTGATTGTATTTTGATGGTATAACCTCGACTAAAAACCTAACCTGATTGCCTTTGAGCACGGCCAATTGTCGCCCCTTGTTTTTAAGGACTTGGGAACAGCACGGGTACTAAACTCCATATTTTCTCGGGCAATCATCCCTGAAATCCATTGGAGCAGGAGTGAGTCGTATGCAAGACATTCTGGAAATTTGTTGTGGTCTTGATGTCCACAAGGAAACTGTTGTCGCCTGCTTATTAAAAGGCAATGTTGACGGGGAACCAGTTAAAACCATCCGCACTTTTTCCACCCTTCTTGCTGGACTTGATGAACTAAAAGCCTGGCTGGAAGAGGAAAACTGCCGGAATGTGGCTATGGAAAGTACTGGTGTTTATTGGCAGCCTGTATATAACGTACTGGAAGAAGCCTTTGACGGCAGTATGGTTTTGATTGTTACCAACGCCCGGCACATGAAGAATGTTCCTGGCAAAAAGACCGACATGAAGGACGCTGAATGGATAGCCACTCTCTTGCGTGCCGGATTGTTAGAAGGAAGTTTTATCCCCTCGAAACCTATCCGGGAACTCCGTAATCTGACCCGGTACCGTAAAAGCATCGTCGAGGAAATTACTTCCCAGAAAAATCGGATTGAAAAGCACTTACAAAGCTGCGGCTTTAAGCTGTCAACATTTCTCACCGATATATTCGGCGTATCAGGCCGAGCAATTATAGATCACCTTTGCTGCTACGGGAAGATATCTGCCCGCGAAGTAGAAACATTTGTAAAGGGGCGCGCTAAGAGCAAGCTCCATGAGATCAAACAGGCTGTCAATGGTAAAATGGATGTTCACCAAAGGGAGTTCCTCAAGCTTTTGCTAGGGTGGCTGGATCAGCACTACGAGCATCTTCACCAGGTAGAGCAAAAGCTTGAGGAAAAACTCAAGCAATATCAAAGACAACTGGAGCAACTGGACGGCATCCCGGGGATTGACAAAACCGCCGCTGCTGCAATCTTGGCGGAAATCGGCATTGATATGAGCCGATTCAAAACCGCGGAACATATCTGTTCCTGGGCGGGCTTAAGTCCTGGTAATAATGAAAGTGCAGGAAAAAAAAGTCCACCCGTACCACCCATGGCAACACCTATCTAAAACGAATCCTTTGCGAAATTGCCTGGTGCATCACCCGAATACGCGATAGCTATTTATCGTCTTGGTACTGGAAGATAAAACAACGCCGCGGGGCCAAGAAAGCTCTCATTGCATTAGCCAGAAAGCTCCTCGTGATCATTTACAACTTATTGAAGAAAGATGTTGACTACGACGAGACATCCTTTGAAAAAGCTAAACAAAAACAGGAAAAATTCCGTGTAAAAAGAATTATTGCCGAAGCTAAAAAACTCGGTCTGGAGGTGAGAGAAGTCCAGTAAGCTGTCTAACAGTTATATCCTCCAGAAGGATTAATCCGTCAGATGCATGAACTTGCATCTGCTAGTTCGTTATTGTCTTTTTTGCCTTACAAGCATATTGATTATTTGATAGGGTTATTTTCGTACTACACTTACTAAAATAACACACTAACGCAAGCCTGTTTTAGGCAGCAAAAAAGACGCCTATTCAAGCGTCTTTCTTATTTCTTATTCATTCCTAAGTTAAAGGTCAATATTTCCAGGTTTACGGCCAAATCCACGTTACGCAGCTCTATATCGTCAGGCACGGAGATGACACGAGGTGCAAAGTTAAGAATGGCTTTGACACCTGCTTGGACCAGGGTATCGGCTACCTCCTGAGCGTAAGGAGCAGGCACGGCAATAATGCCAATCTGCACCCTTTCCTGCTTAACAATCTCCTCTGCACGGGCAATGGGATAAATGGGAATACCCGATAATCTTAAGCCCACTTTATTAATATCGTTATCAAAGACGGCCACCACATTAAAACCTCTCTCCAGGAAGCCCTTGTACTGGGTAAGGGCGGAGCCCAGGTTACCGGCACCGACAATGACTACGTTCCACTTGTTGGAGAGCCCGAGAATCTTAATTATCTGTTCGTTTAAATCCCTTACATTGTACCCTACACCCCGGGTGCCAAACTCACCAAAATAGGCCAGGTCTTTTCGGACTTGGGCGGGAGTACCCCCAACACCGTCAGCAATTTCACCCGAGGAAATAGTAGTTATCCCGTTCTTATCCAGTTGGGTCAGATATCTTGAATATACGGATAATCTAATAATGGTTGCTTCAGGAATCTTCAAGGTTTTCAAGGCCACTCCTCCTTTGTGAGTAATTATAACATAGGCCCAAAGAGTAGTACAAGATTCCTATTTAAATATTCTTTCTATTAGTTAGAATTACCTAAAAACCTGTAATAGTCTTCCACAAGAGCCAGGGCTTGCTGCTGGCTGAGGATAAGGTTTTTTTCCTGCCACTGGCCATTTAACACTTCTAAACTTTTGGCCCAATCCCGACACCTTTCCGTTAAAATCAGTATTCCTTTGGTTGTCTCACGGGCTTTCTCCTGGCGGGCAATATTTAAGCCCATGGTGGATACTTCATACAGTTCCCCGACCAGGAGGGAAAATTTTCCTTTAAAATCACTTTCCGGATAATCTTTTATATCGGTACTGCCGTATAATAACAATCCCTTCTCCAGGCAGATGCTGACCCGGCCCAAAAAAGGCGCAATTTCCTTTTCGGCAAAAGTATCTTCTGCTGCAAATTTAAAAGCGATAGAATTAACCTCACCTTTAACGACAATAGACTTTTGACCATTAACCTGTATACTGTTGGCGAGAGTCAGTAATTTTTCCTGATTGTTGACAAAGCCTAAACAGACCTTGTAAGGAGGCTCTCCGGTTATCACTACGGGCAAACTTTTTTCGGCCAGCTTCCTGCCCAAGGCCAGGGCTTCTTCCTGCTGGCTGAAAGCGGCGATTTGTACTGTATAATAATTAAATTGTTTTAGCCGCAAAACCTTTTTTTTACCCGAACTGTCCTGCTCCGCACTTTTAGTTGGGTTCACGGTTGCTATCTCATCTTTAGCAAGGTTAACAAGATAAAAGCCCCCAACAACCTGTCCTAATACTAAAGACGCAGCAACTACTGCACTAACAACTAGAAATATGGAGAGAAGTCTATTTAGATGAGGCTGTCGCTGCACATTAACACCTCCATCCCACCTTACATTTTATGTTGGATGGGATAGGGTTTAGAACTCTAGCTATTGAGGAGAATTTTACGCGCTTCGCCGATTAGGTATAAAGATCCTGTAATTAACACCAGATCACTTTCTCGGGCTTCCTCTAAACCCTGGTTTATAGCCCTGTTCAGATTTTCAATAATATAAACATCCCCCGGCTCCTTGCCGAAATAGGAGGCCAATTCCTGCCAGTTGCCGGCCCGGGGGGAGAGGGGTTTGGTAATGACCACTTTGTCTACCAGGGAAGCTAAAAAGTTGGCTGCTCCCAGCCGGTCTTTATCGGCCAGCATACCGATGACCAGGATGATTTTCGGATGATGAGGACGTTTATTCCGGAGCCAGCGGGACAAAGCCTCCATTCCCGCGGCATTATGGGCTCCATCTATGACCACCAGGGGATCATGACCCATGATTTCCAGGCGGCCGGGCCAGGCGGCGGCAGCAAAACCTTTTTTAATCTTTTCCCGGGTAATGTTCCATCCCTGGGCCTGGAGGACTTCCAGGACCAGGAGGGCTGTGGCACCGTTAACAAGCTGGTGGTCACCCTGGAGAGACAGATAAAGCTCCCCATAATCCTGCTCCTTCGTCTGCGCCCGGAAAGTCTGGCCTATCTCATCCTCACTGATCTTTTCCCACTGTACCTCTTTAAATACTTCCCACAAAGGAGCCCTCTTTTCCTGGGCTATAGAACGCAGTACGTTAAGTACTTCTTCATCCTGGGCGGCTGTAATCACAGGACGGTTCTTCTTGATAATGCCGCCCTTTCTTATTGCAATCTCCCGGGGTGTGGGACCGAGATAATCCTGGTGGTCCAGGGTCACATTGGTAATGATGGATAAAAGAGGCGAAGAGACCACGTTGGTGGAATCAATGTCCCCGCCCATGCCTACTTCCAGGAGGAGTATATCGACTTTCTCCCGGTAAAAGTAGAGGAAAGCCAAAGCCGTTAACACCTCAAATTCCGTAGGGTATTCACCGGTAGAGGTATACACTTGTTCAGATAAAGGAACCACTTCACTGACCAGCCGGGCAAACTCTTCTTCGGCAATAGGGTTACCATTGATCATATATCGCTCAGTATAGGAAATGAGGTGGGGGGAGGTATAAGCCCCCACCTTGTAGCCCGCTTCCTTTAACACCGCCGCCAGGATAGCGGTAGTGGAACCTTTCCCGTTGGTGCCTCCAATATGGACAACGGGAACTGCCTCATGGGGATTGCCTAACAAGGCCAGAAGTTTTGTTATTCTTGAGAGCCCCAGGTTGATACCGAACTTCGTAAGATTGGCTATAGTCTCCAGCGCTCGGGCATATTCCATAAAACTAACCCCCCAGTGAAGCCATTCTCTCTTCAATGGCCGCTTTCTTAGACTGGTAATCGAGGAGTTTGGCTTTTTCCTTTTCCACAACATCCTTGGGCGCTTTCTCCACAAAACCGGGATTATTCAGTTTGCCTGCCAGGCGGGCAACCTCTTTATGAAGGTTTTCCAGTTCTTTTTGCAGGCGGGCTAACTCCTTCTCCACGTCAACCAGGCCCTTAAGGGGCAGGTAGATTTCTACACCGCTCACTACAGCTGTAACGGCATGTTCCGGCTTAACGGGGTTAATTGGAACAACTTCCAACTGGGAGATCCCCGCTAAGGTCATGATATAGCTTTCCCCGGTCTGTAAGGCCTTGGTTATACTGTCATTTTGAGCCATAAGAATGAGTTCCGCTTTCCTTCCGGGTGGAACATTCATTTCGCTTCTTAAGTTACGGATGGCTTTAATAACCTCCATAATGACAATCATGTCTTCTTCGGCCTTTTCATCAAACTGCCCCTCTTCAAGGGCAGGCCAGGGGGCCAGCATGATGGTCTCTCCCTGGTGGGGCAGGTGCTGCCAGATTTCTTCGGTGATAAAGGGCATGAAAGGATGCAAAAGCTCCATAGTCTTACGTAAGACGTGAGCTAAGACCATTTGGGCCGTACGCTTGCTGCTTTCCGTCTCCTTGCCGTAAAGGCGCGGCTTAATGAGTTCGATATACCAGTCGCAGAATTCATTCCAGATAAATTCGTACAAGACACGGCCTGCTTCCCCCAGGTCATAACGTTCCAGGTTCCGGGTCACTTCTTTGGCGGCCCGGTTGAAACGGCTCATAATCCAGCGGTCGGCCAGGGTATATTCAGGCTGGAAGTCATCTCCTTCATAATCAGCCAGGTTCATTAAGGCGAACCGGGAGGCATTCCAGATTTTATTGGCAAAGTTCCTGGCTGCCTCCAGCCGTTCAAACTGGAACCGCAGGTCATTACCCGGGGTATTGCCGGTGATCAGCATAAAGCGCAGGGTGTCGGCGCCGTACTGCTCAATGACCTCCAGGGGATCCACCCCATTCCCCAGGGATTTACTCATTTTGCGGCCCTGGGCATCCAGGACCAAACCATGGATGAAGACTTCCCTGAAAGGAACATCTTCCATAAACTCCAGGGCTGAAAAGATCATGCGGGCTACCCAGAAAAATATGATATCACGGCCCGTCACCAGTACCGAAGTAGGATAAAAATGTTCCAGTTCCCCGGTTTTCTCCGGCCAGCCCATGGTGGAAAAAGGCCATAACCCCGAACTGAACCAGGTATCGAGGACATCGGGATCCTGTTCCAAACGAGAGCTTTCGCACTTACTACAGGATGTGGGGGGTTCCTTGGCGCAAATGACTTCTCCACAGTCCTGGCAGTACCAGACGGGAATGCGATGGCCCCACCACAGCTGGCGGCTGATGCACCAGTTACGGATATTCTCCATCCAGTTCAAATAAATTTTAGTGAACCTTTCAGGCACAAACCTGGTCCTACCGTCTAAAACGGCCTGGATGGCCGGTTCGGCCAGGGGCTTCATTTTGACAAACCACTGTTTGGAGATCATGGGCTCTACCACGGTATCACAGCGGTAGCACTGGCCTACGGCATGTTCATGTTCTTCCACCTTCACCAAAAGACCCATGGCTTTTAAGTCCTGGACAATCCTTTCCCGGGCCTCATAACGGCTCATGCCCTGGTAGTTGCCGGCATTCTCGTTCATAAAAGCCTCACGGTCCATGACCACTACCTGTTCCAGATTGTGCCGTAAACCCATTTCAAAATCGTTGGGGTCATGGGCGGGGGTTACTTTGACAGCGCCGCTGCCGAATTCTTTATCCACATATTCGTCGGCAAAAATGGGAATAGCCCTGTCCATGAGGGGCAGCATGACTTTTTTGCCAATGAGGTGACGGTAGCGCTCATCCTCTGGATGCACAGCTACGCCCGTATCACCCAGCATGGTCTCCGGCCTGGTGGTAGCCACCACGATGTATTCATCGGAATCGATAACAGGATACTTGATATGCCAGATTTTACCTATCTTCGGTTCATGTTCAACCTCGATATCGGAAATAGTGGTCTGGCACTTGGGGCACCAGTTGATGATATAGTTACCCTGGTAAATCAGTCCTTTTTCATAAAGGCGGACAAAGACTTCCTGTACGGCTTTGGAACACCCTTCATCCAGAGTAAAGCGTTCCCGCTGCCAGTCGCAGGATGTACCCAGTTTTCTGAGCTGCTGGGTGATGCGGTTCCCGTACTGGTGTTTCCAATCCCAGACCCTTTCTAAGAATTTTTCCCGGCCCAGGTCGTATTTGCTAAATCCTTCTTTGGCCAGCTGCTCCTCTACCTTGGCCTGGGTGGCAATCCCGGCATGGTCGGTACCCGGCAGCCAGAGGGTGTTGTACCCCTGCATGCGCCGCCACCTGGTGAGGATATCCTGCAGGGTATTGTCCAGGGCATGTCCCAGGTGCAAGGAACCTGTAACGTTGGGCGGGGGCATGACAATAGAAAAGGGCGTCCTGGTCTTATCAACCTCGGCGTGAAAATACCCGTTGTTTTCCCAGACCTTATACCACTTCTCTTCAACATTCTTAGGATCATAAGTAGTAGGCAAGTTTGTACTCATGAGTATTACCTCCTTGATTAGTTACTAGTTGCTAGTTGCTAGTTATTAGTGTTTATTGATGAATTCCCTAAAACTATTTACTAAGTTTGCTTTTTTTTGAAGAAAGTCTAATTCCGGAAAAATCTGGTGGTGAGAAGGGCTATTATTCACTAGTAATTAGTAACTGATAACTAGTAACTAGTAACTAGTAACTAAAATAGAAATCCCTTCCATTCCAAAAAAGGACGGAAGGGATGCTGTTCCGCGGTACCACCTTAATTCCCGGTAAAGGGCTCTCATCTTTTGCTGTAACGGGCTTACCCGGCGGTATCTACTGAAGTTCAATACCGCACCTTCAGGGCGACTTGGGCCTATACTTGCCTTAGTGAATCTTACAGCCGCGGATTCACCTCTCTGAAAGGATATAGACCTACTACTCCCTTGCGCCGGTTTTCTCTTGTTTTTGTCCTTGTTTCCTATGTTAGCGATTTACATATCTTTTGTCAAGGAACAAGCCCGGCAGGGTGCTCTCGTGAGCCTACACCTCTACCAGGCGCCCGGTCTTTTCTCCTTCCGGGATATGGATTTTTTTTGCGGCCAGTAGAGCAATAAACTGCCGATATAGCCACCGGTAAGACCCCACAGGGACCAAACCAGGAGTTGCCTGCCCATACTGGCCAGGGAAAGAAGCTGGGGTGCCAGTTCCAGATTAACGATAATCCCCAGCATACCCAAGAGCACCCCTACCCAGAGACCGTGGAGCCACCCTTTTTTATTGACCCGGCTGCCGGCGAACAATCCTCCTAAAAATACTCCCAGTAATCCCACCAGGTAGACATAAGCCCCAAACCAGTACGAACCTGCTCCCTTTAGCATAATCCATAACAAACCAAGACAAACGGCACAAAACCAGACACCCAAAGCCGTGGTGAAACCCAGCCAGACAGCCTTTAACTCTAAGCCGTATTCCGGTCCCTCATAAAACCTTTGTAAAGAACCGGGAACTTGTTTAATCTTTCGCCAAAACCTTAGGTCCCTCCTCATACCAATCCCCCTCCGGTCTAGAATACCTAGCTAATACTTATGCAGTTTGTGCCATGGTATGACATTTCCTTGCTGTACGGAGACTTGTGCCCTACGAATTTATACTTTCGGACTGGTATAAAACAGGCATATACTTTTTTCCTTGTAAATAAAAAGTATATTAAAGTCTATTTATCCGGAGGTGGTATGGTGTCTAAACACAGACTGGCCATATGCATTCTTATTCTCTTATTATTGTTAACAGCCACCTGCTCCTGCAGCAGTACGGAACCTGCCCCCTTACCGAAAAAAGATGTGCCGGTTGCTGATATAAAAGTAACGGAAGTGGTACATTCCCTGGTCTTTCTTCCCCTCTATACCGCCATAGAGCTTGGCTATTTCCGGGACGAGGGACTGAACGTTAGCCTGGAAACCGCCTGGGACAGTAATACGGGCTATACTAAACTGTTTAACGGGGAAACCCATCTCCTCCTGGCGGGACCGGAGCTAAGTTTTTATTATCTCCAGCAAAAGAAGAAGCAAGAAACCATTCATCTAGCCCAGTTAATACAAAAAAACGGTCATATGTTAGTAGCCCGGAAAGCAGAAGAACCTTTCCACTGGCAGAAACTAAAGGGCAAGGTGGTAATCGGTGAAAGCGCAGGCTCTCTCCCCGAAATGATTTTTGAACAGACGCTGCGCAAACAAAACCTCAAGCCTCTGATTAACGTTCATATCATCCAAAATCTAAATTACAAGACCTTCACCGGGACTTATCGGGCAGGAACCGGCGATTACCTCCTGGCCATGGAACCTTGGGCTTCTGGGTTAGAAAAAGAGAATGCGGGATTAGTGGTATCTTCGGCGGATGATTTTCCAGATGCTTTACCCTATGCTACTGTAATGGCCACTCCCGAATATGTGAAAAAACACAGTGCCCTCTGCCAAAAGTTTCTCAATGCCTACTGGCGGGGACTGCACTGGACCAACATGCATTCCCCCGAGGAACTCCAGGCAATCGCCCAAAAATATTTCCCCCAGGAAAAAGAAAGTACCCTTTTAAGGGGAATAAGCCGTTACAAGACCCTGGGCTTATGGCCGGATACTCCCCTTGTCAGTGAAACCGGTATGGAAAAAATCCAGAAACTCATGCTGGAAAGTAAAGAACTTAACGCCAAACTAAATATCAATGGTTTAATAGACAATACCTTTGCCCGGAAAGCCCTTGATAAGTACCGGACCAATTAAAAACCTTGTATCTTGACTCCCTCCCCGGCCTATGGAAAAATATATGTGTTAGCGAGGAGGGACAGAATAGATGACTAAACTTGCCCCATGGCAGGCTGATTTACTTTTACTGGGCGTGGCCGCTACCTGGGGAGCCACCTTTATTACCGTAAAAAATGCCCTGGGTGGCATTTCTCCCTTTGTTTTTATTACCATCCGTTTTACCCTGGCTTTTCTCTTTCTCCTTCTTATTTACAGGCCTGAAAAGGAACTTTTAAAGAGGCGCAATCTTAGGGCCGGAGTTATTATCGGTTTATTCCTCTTCGGAGGTTACGCCTTTCAAACAGTGGGACTCCAGTATACCAGCGCTGCCAACGCTGGTTTTATTACGGGTTTATCCGTAGTGCTGGTACCGCTTCTCAGTATCTTTATTAGCAAGAAATATCCCAATCTTTACGTGCTGGGTGGAGCCCTGGCAGCGAGCCTGGGACTGGGTCTCATGACTTTGGATGAACATTTAAGCTTTCATCCGGGAGACCTGCTGATCCTTCTCTGCGCCGTTTCCTTTGCCCTGCACATTATCACCATCGGTATCTTTGCCCCCCATCAGGATACAACCATCCTGACCGTTACTCAGATAGGCTTCGTAGCCTTATTAAGTTTAATACTTACTTTTTTCCTTCCCCAGGAAACCTGGCAGATCACCTGGCGAAAAGATCTCTGGATTGCCTTAGGCTTAACCGCCATCCCGGCTACTTCCCTGGCCATCCTTATTCAAAACCGGGTCCAGCAATATACCTCCCCCGCCCGTACGGCCATCATCTTTGCCACAGAGCCCGTCTTCGGGGCCTTCTTCGCGTGGTATTTCGGGGGGGAAATTCTTACCGGCCAGGCTGTATGGGGAGCTGCCCTCGTTTTAACGGGTATGCTCCTGGCCGAACTGAAGGAATAAATATGCGGCTGCGCCGCTTCGACTTCCGCTATCCGATTTCCGATGTTCTAATGATTAGTCTTACTGTTCTTTCTTGAAGCTAAGATATGTCATTAATATATTCTTAAAGAAAAATAAAAAAACAGGCGGGTTATTCATGTACCTGCCTGTTTCATTTATAGTGGGCAAATCCAGTAAGGATATCAGTACAGTAGTCGGAAGTCAGAAGTCAGAAGTCGCTCTTCGGTAATCGGCGCAGCGGTCCATCCGTTCCTCAACCCACCGGTGTAACTCCTCCAGCCCCGTACCCGTTTCGGAAGAAAAGACAATTAAGGGTACTTGGGAATCTAGTTTCAACTCAGTTTTAATTGTTTTAACATGGGATAACCATTGTCCCCGGGATATTTTATCGGCCTTTGTGGCCACGATTAAAGTGGGTAACTGGTAATGTACCAGCCATTCATACATGGCAAGATCGTCTTTAGTAGGAGGATGGCGGATATCGATAATCTGGATGACACCCACCAGTTGCCGGCGCTCTCTAAGATATTCCTCAATAAATTTTCCCCAGCGTGCTTTTAACTCTTTAGACACCCTGGCAAAACCATAGCCAGGCAGGTCCACAAAGTACCAGGCTTTATTGATGTGGTAGAAGTTGAGGGTCTGGGTTTTCCCTGGTTGACTGCTGGTACGGGCTAAGCCTTTTCTATTAAGAAACTTATTAATTAACGAAGATTTGCCCACATTGGAACGGCCTACCAGGGCAATCTCCGGGTCCTGAGATGCGGGGTACTGCTTAGGACTCACAGCGCTGATGGTAAAATCAGCTGTGGTTATCTTCATTTTTCTCCTCCAAAGCAATTTTTAAAACTTCGTCCATATTTTCTACCAGGACAAATTCTAAGCCACGCTTAATGTTAGCCGGGATATCCTCCAGGTCTTTTTTGTTTTCCTGAGGTAGAACGATGATTCTGCTTCCGGCTCTGTGGGCCGCCAGTACTTTCTCCTTGATACCGCCCACAGGCAACACCCGTCCCCTTAGGGTGATTTCCCCGGTCATAGCAATCTCCCGCTTGACTTTTCTGTTACTGAGGGCCGAGGCAAGGGCTGTGGCCATGCTAATACCTGCGGAGGGCCCGTCTTTGGGAATGGCCCCTTCCGGTACATGTATATGGACATCATACTTCTCGTGGAAGTTTTCTTCAATCCCTAGTTCCGCAGCTCTGGACCTGACATAAGTATAACCGGCCTGGGCTGACTCTTTCATCACATCACCCAGTTTTCCCGTTAACAGCAGTTTACCGGTTCCTTTCAGTACTGAAACTTCTATATTGAGAATATCTCCGCCTACTTCCGTCCAGGCCAGGCCTGTCACTACCCCAATCATATTTTCTTTTTCCGAAATACCATAACGGTAGCGGGGTATCCCCAAAAACTTGTCTAAGTTGCGGCTGGTCACAGTCACTGCTTTCTGGGAGCCTTCGGCAATGATCTTGGCCGCCTTACGGCAGATGGCCGCCAGTTCCCTCTCCAGGTTTCGCACACCCGCTTCCCGTGTATAGTGCCGAATAACACTTAAGATGGTATTGTTGCTGATATCCAGCTGGTCTTCTTTTAAACCGTGCTCCTTTAATTGTTTGGGGAGGAGATATCTCTGGGCGATGTGCATTTTCTCCTCCTCAGTATAGCCGGAAATATGAATCAGTTCCATCCTGTCCAGGAGGGGACGGGGTATATTGTAGGCCACATTGGCGGTAGTAATAAATAAGACCTGGGAAAGATCAACGGGAACTTCAATGAAGTGGTCACTGAACGTATTGTTCTGCTCGGGGTCTAATACTTCCAGCAAGGCGGCAGAGGGGTCGCCCCGGAAATCCATACTCATCTTATCTATTTCATCCAGTAGGAAGACCGGGTTCTTGGTTCCGGCATTACGCAGTCCCTGGATGATCCGGCCAGGCAGGGCACCCACATAAGTACGACGGTGTCCCCTTATTTCGGCCTCATCGCGCACACCTCCCAGAGACATACGGACAAATTTCCTCTCCAGAGAACGGGCAATGGATTTGGCCAGGGAAGTTTTACCCACACCGGGCGGTCCCACAAAACAAATGATAGGCCCCTTGATTTTCTCTGTCAATTTTCTCACTGCCAAATACTCTAAGATCCTCTCTTTTACTTTCTTTAAGCCGTAGTGGTCCTGGTTAAGGATCTCCTCAGCCCTTTTTACATCTACCCGGTCTTCTGTCTGTTTGTTCCAGGGAATGGCCAGGAGCCAATCAAGGTAATTGCGGATTACGGCGGATTCTGCCACCATCGGGGGCATTTTTTCCAGGCGCTCCAGTTCTTTCAAAGCTTTTTCCTCCACCTCGGGAGGAAGCTGGGCTTCCTGGATTTTCTCCCGGTACTCATCCACTTCTGCACCCCGTTCATCACGTTCCCCCAGCTCTTTCTGGATGGCCTTTAACTGTTCCCGCAGGTAATATTCTTTCTGGGTTTTTTCCATCTGCTTGCGGACCCTGACATTAATCTTCCTCTCAAGTTCCAGGATCTCAATTTCTTTGGCCAGAATGGAACTGAGTTTCTCCAGGCGGACTTTCACATCGAGAGCTTCCAGGATAGCCTGCTTTTCCGTGATTTTTAAGGTCAAATGAGTGGCAATGAGGTCAGCCAGGCGGCTGGGTTCCTCAATAGTAATAATAGAAACTACAGTTTCCGGAGCAATTTTCTTACTTAATTTTACGTATTGTTCAAAGAGATAGATGAGGTTTCTCATCAAGGCTTCTATCTCCGGGTTTTTTTCCACCACTTCGTCATACTCCGTAATTATCACCCGGTAGAAGGGCTCATCTTCCAGGTACTCCACAATTTCTCCCCGTCTTAAGCCTTCCACCAGAACCCTGATGGTCCCGCCTGGAAGCTTTAGGAGTTGTTTGACTTCCGCTACACTCCCTACTGCATATATATCATCATGGCCGGGGAAATCTGTCTGGGCATCTTTCTGCGTAGCCAGGAAAATTTCCCTGTCCCCAATCATAGCCTCCTCTAAAGCGCTAATGGACTTCTCCCTTCCCACATCCAGATGTATAACCATATAAGGAAAAACTAAAACCCCTCGCAAAGGCAGGAGTGGAATGACCCTTTGTCTTTTTTGCGGCATTTCCATTGTAGCGACACCTCCAACTGTATCATAAAACTATTTTCTCTCAGGCTTTTCTTTTATATTCTGTAGTTTCAATTTTTTAAAGAAAACTTGGCTTGCGCCATAGCGAGACTAGGAGCACCGCGACGTAGCGAGACTTGTGCCGTGGTGCAAGCCTTGGCGCAGGCGGAAGCCTTAGTTGCACTTATGCCTCCCTCAAACCTATACTTTCTTACTGGTACAAGGCAAAGTTTACCACAAAACGGGGTATTTCGCCAATAATTTAATGCACAAATTAAGACGCAAGCTGGGCTTGCGTCTTAGAGACACATAAAACTGTTTTGTAGAGGAGTGGGCGACTGCCACGTTGTGTGATTATTTTTTCCCGGTCGAGGACCGATTAAAGCTAAATCCAGTACTTCTTCAAGGTTCTCCACAGGAATAACTTCAATGCCCCGCATATCCCTAAAGATATGCTGCCAGTTATCCTTGGGGATAATGACCCGGGTAGCCCCCGCCAGGCGGGCGGCTTCCACTTTGGCCACCACACCTCCGATAGGTTTCACCGTGCCCCGGATGGAAACTTCCCCGGTCATAGCCACCTGGTTATCGATAGGGATATTGGTAATGGCTGAGTAAACAGCTGTAGCAATGGCAATCCCCGCCGACGGCCCGTCGGTGGGAATTCCTCCCGGAAAGTTGACATGGATGTCATAATCCCGGCAGTCCATCCCCAAATTGCGGCGAAGCACCGTGAGTACATTTTCCACAGAACCTTTGGCCATACTCTTCCGCCTCATGGTATGGCCCCCCATACCATGCATTTCCTCTTCTTCCACAATACCCGTCACGATGACCCGTCCTCTCCCTTTTCTTACGGGCATCACACTGACCTCGATTTCCAGGATCATACCCAGGTTAGGCCCATACACAGCCAAGCCGTTGACCAGTCCCACCTGGGGCTTGGGCGGTACTTTCTTTTCAGGCCGCGGTGAATACTGGCCGCTGTTGACCACCCATTCCACATCTAAGGCCGTAATTTCCTTTTTGTTGTTGGTAAAAGCCACACCGGCCGCAATCTGAATAATATTAACTGCCTCCCGGCCGTTGGTGGCGTATTTCTTCGCCACTTCTACGGCTTCTTTTTCAATGGGTAGCCCTATTTTTTTGGCGGCATTCTCCGCGATAATACCAATCTCGTCGGGTAACAGGGACCGGAAGAAAATCTCCAGACAGCGGGAGCGGATGGCGGGCGGAATCTCCTGGGGTAAGCGAGTGGTGGCGCCTACCAGGCGAAAATCGGCGGGTAGGCCGTTCTGAAAGATATCGTGGATATGGCTGGGGATATTCGTATCTTCCGAGGAGTAATAAGCGCTCTCCAACATCACTCTGCGGTCTTCCAGGACTTTTAGGAGTTTATTAATCTGGATAGGATGGAGCTCCCCAATCTCATCGATGAAGAGGATCCCGCCATGGGCTTTCGTCACAGCTCCGGGTTTGGGCTGAGGAATTCCGGCCATACCCATGGCACCCGCTCCCTGGTAAATGGGGTCATGGACAGAACCAATCAACGGGTCCGCAATGCCTCTTTCATCGAAACGGGAGGTAGCCCCATCTACTTCCGTAAATTTGGCGTCTTTTTTAAATGGCGAATGGGGATTCTTCTTGGCTTCCTCCAGCACCAGCCTGGCCGCTGCCGTCTTCCCCACGCCGGGAGGTCCATAAATGATCACATGCTGGGGATTAGGCCCGCAGAGGGCCGCGCGCAGCGCTTTAATCCCTTCTTCCTGCCCGATAATATCCTGCATCGTGGTGGGCCTGGTCCTTTCGGCCAAAGGCTCACTTAACCTGATTTGGCGCATTTTCTCCAGCTTATCCAGCTCTTTTCTTGACTCTTTTTCCACCGCTACTTTATTGCCCTGCTGCCCTCGCAGCAAATTGAGAAAGTAAAGGCCAATAACAATTACGAAAAATATTTGGATAAAACCAAACAAACTACCAAATCCGGAAGATTCCACTGGAAAATTCGCCCCTTTCCTGATGCTTTAACACGGACATTTTGGCAAGAAAGCAAGATACTTATAGAATCTTCCTTAGTTAACACCGCAAAGGTCCGATATTTAAGTTTGAGCAAATGGAAAGGTTATTATGTAGCAGTGACCCTGTTTATTTTAGCAAAAATATTATTTAATAATTCGTAATTTGCTTTACTTAAACACATATTTTGGTAAAGGGGTAAAATATTTAATAAATTAAAAACTAAACAGTGGTGACATAATAAGAATGAGCCTAAAAACCAAAAAGGGGGTTTTTATCATGGCGAGAAGACGTGGTATTATGTCAGATGCCCTTAAGATGGAGTGTGCAAGAGAATTAGGGATCTATGACCAGGTACAACGTGACGGCGACTTCGGTAATGTATCCTCCAGGAACTGCGGTTCTATGGTAAGAACGGCTATCGAGATTGCCGAAAGAGCCCTGATGAAACCTTAGAAACTCCCCGAAAGTTAGAAAGCTTAAAAAACAGCACCTCTCCGGTGCTGTTTTTTTATACCACGGCATAAGTGCAACTAAGGCTTCTGCCTGCGCCTTCGGCTTGGCACAAGCCAAGTTTTCTTTATGCTGTTTCTTCTTTTTTCTTCTTACGCTCACTGGTGGTTACCAGGAGAGGTTCTTCGTTATTTTTCACACATTCTTTTGTCACGATGCATTTATTTACATCGGTACGGGAGGGAATGTCATACATGACATCACGCATCAGGTTTTCCACGATGGCCCTTAAGCCCCGGGCGCCTGTGTTGCGCTTGATGGCTTCCACGGCAATAGCCTGTAAAGCCTCGGGCTTAAACTCCAGGGTAACATTATCTAGCTCAAAGAACTTCTGGTATTGCTTGACCAGAGCATTCTTGGGTTCAGTAAGAATACGTATCAGGGCTTCTTCATCCAGGGCATCCAGGGTCACAATGACAGGCAGGCGACCCACAAACTCGGGAATAAGTCCAAATTTTAAGAGGTCCGTAGGTTGAATTTGTTTGAGGATTTCCCCAACCTTCATATCCTGCTTGCTCTTGATATCGGCGCCAAACCCCATTACCTTTTTACCCACGCGGTTTTGAATGATTTTGTCGATTCCTTCAAAAGCACCGCCGCAGATAAAGAGAATGTTGGTGGTATCCAGCTGGATAAATTCCTGGTGCGGGTGTTTGCGGCCTCCCTGCGGGGGCACGCTGGCCACAGTACCTTCTAAAATTTTTAAGAGGGCCTGCTGCACACCTTCACCCGAGACATCCCTGGTAATAGAGGGGTTCTCGGATTTACGGGCAATTTTATCAATCTCGTCGATATAGACAATCCCTTTTTCCGCTTTTTCTACGTCATAGTCTGCGGCCTGGATCAGTTTGAGAAGAATGTTCTCCACATCTTCTCCCACGTAGCCGGCTTCCGTAAGGGAAGTAGCATCGGCAATGGCAAAGGGCACGTTCAAAATACGAGCCAGCGTCTGGGCTAACAGCGTTTTTCCGCTTCCGGTAGGGCCCAGCATGATGATGTTGCTCTTCTGGAGCTCCACATCCTCAATTTTGGCACCCAGCTTAATCCGTTTATAATGGTTGTAAACGGCCACGGAAAGGCTTTTCTTGGCCTCCTCCTGGCCAATAACATACTGGTCCAGGATAGCCTTAATTTCCTTAGGTTTGGGAATATCACCAAGCTCTAAACTGTTATCATCGGAAAGTTCTTCTTCAATGATTTCGTTACAAAGCTCAATACATTCATCACAAATATAGACGCCGGGGCCGGCCACGAGTTTCTTAACCTGATCCTGAAGTTTCCCGCAGAAAGAGCACTTCAATTGTCCTTTGTCATCCCCAAATTTGTACATGGAATCACCTCTTTACTTGGTTTTGGGGGCCTGGGTCTTCCGGTAAATCACCTCGTCAATAATCCCGTATGCTTTAGCCTCATCGGCATCCATAAAACGGTCACGTTCTGTATCGTCAGCAATACGTTGAATAGGTTGACCGGTGTTCTCAGATAATATCTTATTCAATTTCTTCTTAATGTGTATTATCCTTCTGGCATGGATTTCAATATCTGTGGCCTGACCCTGTGCTCCCCCAAGGGGCTGGTGAATCATAATCTCTGCATTGGGCAAGGCAAATCTCTTACCCTTAGCACCTGCCGCTAAAAGGAAAGCCCCCATGGAAGCGGCCAATCCCACACAGATAGTGGATACATCGGCTTTTATATACTGCATGGTATCATAAATGGCCATGCCGGCGGTAATAGAGCCGCCAGGACTGTTAATGTAGAGATTAATGTCTTTATCGGGGTCTTCCGCTTCTAAGAACAACAACTGGGCAATTACAAGGTTGGCAACATGATCATCGATAGCGCTTCCCAGGAAAATAATCCTGTCTTTTAAGAGCCTGGAATAAATATCGTAGGCACGCTCACCGCGATTTGATTGCTCTACAACCATTGGTACAAGGGTAGTTAAACTGGGTGGCGTTATAATCCTTCCGTTGTTCATATACTTTAGACCTCCTATTCGTAACCACTAAGGACTAAAAAGCCTTTAGATTTGGCTTTCAATGAATACCCGATAGGGAAAAACAAGGCGGAGCCCGCCCTGTGTTTAAGATATTTTTGCTTGTTCAATAATAAAATCTACTGCTTTATCTAACATTATACCAAATTTAAGTGAAGAAATCTGTCCCTGTTTTTCCATAACTTCACGAAATTTAGCGGGCTCTTGTTTATACCGTTCTGCCATTTTCTTAATTTCTTCGTCCAGTTCTTCCTCGGAAACAGTAATACTCTCGGCTTTAGCAATGGCCTCCAAGACTAAATCGGAACGGAGAGAAGCTTCCGCTTCTGTACGATAATTATTTTTTATATCGTCGATATTTGTATTAGTGGCCTGCATGTAATAGTCAAAGGAAATACCCTGCTGCTGTAACCGGTAGGCAAAATTTTCCACCATGGTGTTTACGCGGTTTTCAATCATAGACTGTGGTATTTCTATTTCTGCATTTTCGGTGGCCTTTTTCACCGCGGCAACCCTTAGCTCGCTTTCCGCTTTTTTCTGGGCTGCTTCTTTTAACTTATTCTCGATATCGGCTCTTAATTCCTGCAAGGTACTAAATTCGGAAACATCTTTAGCAAATTCATCATCAAGGGGAGACAGCTCTTTACGTTTGTTTTCTTTTACCGTTACTGTAAAAACTGCATCCTTGCCGGCTAATTCCGTGACATGATACTCTTCGGGGAAGGTAACATTAACATCTACCGTCTCTCCCGCTTTAACACCGATCAGTTGGTCTTCGAATCCCGGAATAAAGGTGTTGGAGCCTAATTCCAGCGGGTAATTCTCACCTTTGCCCCCCTCGAAAGGCTGCCCATCTACTTTACCCACAAAATCTATGGTTAATACGTCACCTTTTTCCGCCGGGCCTTCCACAACCACTAGTTTGGCATATCGCTGCTGCATTCTTTCAAGCTCATTGTCTACGTCCGCAGGACCAATTTCAGCAGATGGTTTCTCCAGTTCAAGGCCCTTATATTCACCAAGCTTGACTTCCGGCTTTAAATCAAATTTTGCTTTAAAGATGAAGGGTTTACCTTTTTCTAACTGGACAATCTCATATTCAGGGTCACTTACGGCTGTATATTCATCCTTAATCTGATCCAAAGCCTGGAAATAAGCTCTGGGGACGGCATGTTGGAGAGCTTCCTCGTAAAGTATTTCTGTTCCATACATATTCTCAATAATCCGACGAGGTGCCTTACCTTTTCTAAAACCGGGTACATTAACTTTTTTGCTTACAATGCGATAAGCATGCTGCAAGGATTCTTCAAATTTCTCAACAGGTACCTCCACTGTCACCTGCGCCTTTGTTTTATCTAACCTTTCTGCGGTTACATTCATGGGATGCTCCTCCTATTCATTTTAAAAAATATGTAATAAAGATTATTACCATCCTTTACCAGTATAACCAATTAGAATAAAAACACGTATGTGATTTTAATATATATATGTTGTGTTTTTATTTACAATAAAAGAGGCTTCGACAGGTTGCCGAGGCCCGAAAAAAGATACCTTCTCTTCCCTTTTTATAAACCCTCGACTTATAGAGCATAATCTCACAATATACCAAAAAGACTAGTGGCACTAGTTAGGATACTAGTCTTCTCACTAGTCACAAAAGACAAATGGAGCGGAAGACGGGATTCGAACCCGCGACCCTCGCCTTGGCAAGGCGATGCTCTACCACTGAGCCACTTCCGCATATTCATTTACTTGGTGCGGGAGAAGGGACTTGAACCCCCACGGTCTCCCACTGGATCCTAAATCCAGCGCGTCTGCCAGTTCCGCCACTCCCGCCTACATTAGTTGCTAGTTGATAGTTGGTAGTAAAAACCATCTGAATAGCTTGCTAGCCTAACTAGCAACTAGGAACTGGTAACTAGTAACTATATAAGTGGTGAGCCATGATGGACTCGAACCATCGACACCCTGATTAAAAGTCAGGTGCTCTACCGACTGAGCTAATGGCTCATACATAAGAGGTGAGAAGTGGGAGGTCGGATGTGTGGTCTCACCTCTAACTTCTCACATCACACTTCGCAAATGGCTGGGGCGGCTGGACTCGAACCAACGCATGACGGAGTCAAAGTCCGTTGCCTTACCAACTTGGCTACGCCCCAATAATGACAGGTTATAGTATAACCTTTTACTATGGTTTAAGTCAAGGGAAATATTTGCATTATTAGTACGAAAATAACCCTATCAAATAATCAATATGCTTGTAAGGCAAAAAAGACAATAACGAACTAGCAGATGCAAGTTCATGCATCTGACGGATTAATCCTTCTGGAGGATATAACTGTTAGACAGCTTACTGGACTTCTCTCACCTCCAGACCGAGTTTTTTAGCTTCGGCAATAATTCTTTTTACACGGAATTTTTCCTGTTTTTGTTTAGCTTTTTCAAAGGATGTCTCGTCGTAGTCAACATCTTTCTTCAATAAGTTGTAAATGATCACGAGGAGCTTTCTGGCTAATGCAATGAGAGCTTTCTTGGCCCCGCGGCGTTGTTTTATCTTCCAGTACCAAGACGATAAATAGCTATCGCGTATTCGGGTGATGCACCAGGCAATTTCGCAAAGGATTCGTTTTAGATAGGTGTTGCCATGGGTGGTACGGGTGGACTTTTTTTTCCTGCACTTTCATTATTACCAGGACTTAAGCCCGCCCAGGAACAGATATGTTCCGCGGTTTTGAATCGGCTCATATCAATGCCGATTTCCGCCAAGATTGCAGCAGCGGCGGTTTTGTCAATCCCCGGGATGCCGTCCAGTTGCTCCAGTTGTCTTTGATATTGCTTGAGTTTTTCCTCAAGCTTTTGCTCTACCTGGTGAAGATGCTCGTAGTGCTGATCCAGCCACCCTAGCAAAAGCTTGAGGAACTCCCTTTGGTGAACATCCATTTTACCATTGACAGCCTGTTTGATCTCATGGAGCTTGCTCTTAGCGCGCCCCTTTACAAATGTTTCTACTTCGCGGGCAGATATCTTCCCGTAGCAGCAAAGGTGATCTATAATTGCTCGGCCTGATACGCCGAATATATCGGTAAGAAATGTTGACAGCTTAAAGCCGCAGCTTTGTAAGTGCTTTTCAATCCGATTTTTCTGGGAAGTAATTTCCTCGACGATGCTTTTACGGTACCGGGTCAGATTACGGAGTTCCCGGATAGGTTTCGAGGGGATAAAACTTCCTTCTAACAATCCGGCACGCAAGAGAGTGGCTATCCATTCAGCGTCCTTCATGTCGGTCTTTTTGCCAGGAACATTCTTCATGTGCCGGGCGTTGGTAACAATCAAAACCATACTGCCGTCAAAGGCTTCTTCCAGTACGTTATATACAGGCTGCCAATAAACACCAGTACTTTCCATAGCCACATTCCGGCAGTTTTCCTCTTCCAGCCAGGCTTTTAGTTCATCAAGTCCAGCAAGAAGGGTGGAAAAAGTGCGGATGGTTTTAACTGGTTCCCCGTCAACATTGCCTTTTAATAAGCAGGCGACAACAGTTTCCTTGTGGACATCAAGACCACAACAAATTTCCAGAATGTCTTGCATACGACTCACTCCTGCTCCAATGGATTTCAGGGATGATTGCCCGAGAAAATATGGAGTTTAGTACCCGTGCTGTTCCCAAGTCCTTAAAAACAAGGGGCGACAATTGGCCGTGCTCAAAGGCAATCAGGTTAGGTTTTTAGTCGAGGTTATACCATCAAAATACAATCAACCTTTGTCCCTGATAATTCCAATGTAGCAGAAAATTAGACCATTGTAATCACTTCTACATATTTTCATAATTGGTTGTGCCTTCTAGGCATGGGTGGTTTTTAAGAAATGGGGTGACTGAGGGGACTTGAACCCCCGAGTGCCGGAGCCACAATCCGGTGCGTTAACCACTTCGCCACAGTCACCACGTATGGCGTGCCCACAGGGATTCGAACCCCGGACACACGGCTTAGAAGGCCGTTGCTCTATCCAGCTGAGCTATGGGCACTAGCAGTGCATCATCACCGCAGCAAAAAATATCTTAACAAAAATTTGCGTTCATGTCAACCATATCTGCCTGGTATTTACCGGCAATCCGTGGGTTTTTCTAATGAACTCATTGCTATCAGGTTTATTATATGAGCATTTAGTGTTCACATTTGCAAGATGAAAATACAGGTAATTAATAGTGGACAAACCGGCACTGCCAGGAATTCTCTTCGAGGCTTAAGAGTATGCCCGCATAGCGCCTCTCACTGCGGGACCAGGTCCAGCTGCCTGGGTTCAAGAATACGATATCATTGATTTTTTCGCAATAAGGTATATGGGTATGGCCAAAAATACAGTAGTGGGCGCCTACCTCAGAGGCGCGGTAGAATAAACGATGCAGCCCTGCTTTTACCCCATAATTATTTCCGTGGGTTACGAAGAAACGCGTGTCATAAATATCGAAAACAAATTCAGAGGGTGCAGGACCGCTGTCGCAGTTACCTTTTACGGCTAAAACCGGAATGCCCCAATTTTTTTCGATTAAAAGGCCATCCTGCCAGTGATCCCCCGTATGAACCAAGAACTGCACCTCGTTAAAAATCTTCCCCTGGTCACCTAACTCCTTAATAGAACCGTGGGTATCCCCAAAAATACCAAATTTCACTTCACACCTCATACTTCTGAATTCTCTAACAACCGGCGGAGAATAACAGTAGCTTTCCGCAAGGCCTCACCCCGGTGGCTGATTTTATTCTTCTCCTCCGTACTCAACTCGGCAAAAGTTTTTTCAAAAACCGGTACATAAAAAAGCGGGTCATAACCAAAACCGCCGTTTCCCCGGGGTTCATCCAGAATCACTCCCTCACAGGTTCCCATAGTAGTATATGTCTCTCCGCCGGGTACGGCAATAGCGATAACACTCACGAAACGGGCTTTTCTTTGCTCAGGAGGGACTCCCTTTAAACAGGCTAAAAGTTTTTCATTGTTACGTGCATCATCTGCGGGCTCGCCGGCAAAACGGGCTGAATGAACACCAGGCCGGCCTTTTAGATACTCTACTTCCAGGCCCGAATCATCGGCAATGGCAATAAAGCCCGTGGCCTCCGCCGTCGTCTTAGCTTTTTTGACAGAGTTGTCTGCAAAAGTAAGGCCGTCTTCCTCTACCTCCGGAAGTTCCGGGAAATCGGCCAAAGTTAAAATATCTACCCGTTGTTCTTCCAGAAGTTTCCGGAGTTCCGTGACTTTGCCCTTGTTGCGTGTGGCCATAATGATTTTAGAAGGCATATTCTTCACCTAAAACCAGCTGTTGGATATCAATAAGCTGCAAAATACCTGTTTTCGCCAGGTCCAGTAAGCTGTCCAGTTCTTCCCTGGTAAAAGGATACCCTTCCGCTGTACCCTGGATTTCTACGAATTCGTTTTTATCGGTCATAATCACATTCATATCTACGATGGCCTGGGAATCTTCCTCATAACAGAGGTCGAGAAGCAAGCTGTCCGCTACCTTACCCACACTGACTGCCGCCAGCCAGGCCCGAACAGGAATTCGTTCTAAAAGGCCCGCTTTCACTAGTTTATGCATAGCCAGGACCATAGCCACAAAAGCACCGGTAATAGAAGCCGTCCGTGTGCCGCCATCGGCCTGAATGACATCACAGTCGATAAAAATAGTACGCTCACCCAGGGATTCCAGATCAACGACAGCCCGCAAGGCTCGTCCGATCAATCTTTGGATTTCGTTGGTCCGCCCGCTGATCTTTCCTTTGACCGCTTCCCGCTGGGTTCGGATCTGGGTAGCTCTGGGGAGCATAGCGTATTCCGCCGTAACCCAACCTTTATTTTGTCCTTTTAAAAAAGGAGGCACTTTCTCTTCCACGGTGGCTGTACAAATAACTTTCGTTTCTCCCATCTCAATCAGTACTGACCCTTCGGCAAATTTTATGTAGTCTTTAGTAATTTTTACCGACCGCAGTTGTTCAGGTCTTCTACCATCAACTCGTTCCATGTCCAGACCTCCTCACTAGATTGATATTTTCAGGCCAGTTGTGGCCAGGGAAACCTTTCCGGCAAAAACACTCTGGGCTTCCCGCAGCAGTACGTAAGGGGGGAATTCGGGCCACAGGTGCGTAAGCATCAGGTGTTTCACCTCAGCCTTAGCCGCGAGACGGCCCGCTTGTCCCGCCGTAAGATGGCCTTTTTCTTCACTTAGAGCCATATCAGCATTTCGTAAACTCGCTTCACAGAGTAAAAAATCGGCTCCCCAGGCAAACTCCACCAGCGGTCCATACCAGCTTGTATCACTAGTATAGACAAATTTAGCATTCCCCTCTATAAAATTCATGGAAAAACAATCTTTAGGGTGTTTATTTTTTTGAAAATGAAAAACCAAATCCCCCAGACTCGCAGGAACTCTTTGATATTCTTCTATGGGGATCAAAATGAATTCATCCTGCCATTTGGCCATCTCATTCCAGGGACCTGTTTCCGCCCCCGGGGCATAGACCAGGAGAGGATTCTGACGGCTGCCGTCTCTGATGCTGCCGCCAATAGCATGCCTTACGCAGTGGTAATCGTGAAAATGGTCGGGGTGATAATGGCTGATAATGAGGGCGTGGAGTTTCCGAAAATCCAGGTGTTTTTGTAAGACAGCAAAGGACCCGTTACCACAATCCAGCATGATGTTAACACCGCCGGCCTGTAAAAGATACCCGTTACAGGCGCCGTCCGCCGGAGCATAAGGAGCATGACACCCTAAAACCGTGAGTTCCAATCCTTTCACCTGCCTTACTTGATACCACATGAGCATAATCGTGAACCGTTAACCGACTTCCGACAACCGACCACGACCAAACGACTGGACGACTTCCGATCGCCGACATCCGATTACCGACAACCGACCACCGACTCCGATAGTAATAGCAAATGCTCCGAAGATAATACACATTAATTCGGATATCGGAAAACGGATATCGGAAGTCGTATAAAAAAGACATCGGATAACGGAAGGCGGATATCGGTCGTCTTATGATAGTGATATTCCTCTTACATTTCCTAAATCCCTTCCCAAAAAACGGCTGCCAGTCTTTCGGAAGCTTTCCGGGTCACCACTGGCATAAAAAATGGGGGATTGTTTATCTTCATTGCAGTTAACCAGCCCCAGGTTTTGCAAGGAAAGGCCGGCACGTCTCACCGTTTCCCAGGCCGGGTCAATGATATTTACCCCCTTACCCATGATCCGCTCAATGACCGGACGTAAGAAAGGATAGTGGGTACAGCCCAGGATAAGGGTGTCCACTCCTGTTTCCTGCAAGGGTTTTAGATACATTTGTGCCGTCTCATCTACTTCCGGACCCTCTACCTGCCCTTCTTCCACTAAGGGCACAAAACGGGGACAAGGCACCGCCACGACTTCTGCTTGAGGGTTCTTCTTCTTTATTATCCTCTGATAGGCACCGCTGTTTACCGTGGCCAGGGTACCAATAATACCTATTTTCTCATTTTTGCTGACTTTTAAGGCTCCATCCACACCCGGTTCGATGACACCGATTATAGGCACGGCGAATCTACTTACCAGTTCCTCATAGGCCAGGGAGGTGCTGGTATTGCAGGCAATTACTATCATTTTACAGCCCTGCTCCACTAAAAAAGCCGTGATTGTCTGAGCAAATCCTTTTAACTCCTGGGGGTCCCGAGAGCCATAAGGAACATGGGCCGTATCGGCATAATAAATATAATTTTCTTGAGGAAGCTGGGTCTCCAGTTCCCGGATCACTGTTAAACCACCCACACCCGAATCAAAAACACCTATGGGGGATAGCTCCATCTCCTTCATGCTGCATCGCTCCTGTTGTCATTGTCTTGGCCGTTTTGACCCCAAAATATAATAAGTATTATATGTGATTATCTTATTCCTAATTACATGGACAACACCTTTGAATAATTATCCCTTACTTACCTTTCCTGTGAAATACCGACGCAGGGTAGCGGGTAAAAATGCCACCTTTGGTATAACGGGCATCGAAAATAGTCCAGAAGGCATCGGGATCCCACTCATCGATTTTTTTACGCAAAATATTAATACATTTCCTCTGTAAAATAATTTGCAGGATATAACGAGTGCCTTCCCGTCCTTGTCCCTCAATGACCGTAACCCCAAAACCTTGTTCCCGGAGGATTTCCGTCAGTTCTAGAGGTGCCTTCATGGTAATGACCTGAACAGTCAGTGTCCCAACGGCCAGTTTCTCCTCGATGAGGCTGCCTACGAAATTACCGGTGGCAAAACCTGCCGCATAAACAATTAAATTAATGGGATTGTTGAGATTAGAGAAGATCTTGTTTAAAGCCACAATATAAATAATTACTTCAAAAAAACCGATAAAGGCGGCGTATAATCTCTGCCCCCTTACGACCATGAGCATCCGCATGGTGGCCAGTGATACATCACAAATTCTGGCACAGAAAATGAAAAGATAACCCCCGAGTACACTTAGCACCACAACTCACTCCTAATTCTCCTAAGGTAAAAATCTATTGTTTTAACCCATCTTCTAATTATATTTTATTGTAACAAATATATCACCCCACAATTTTTAAAATATAATATTATTCTTTTTCAGAATTGGCAGTAAAAAAAGGAAAAGAAAAACCCGCATAAACTTGCGGGTTTACCTGTTATTCAAAATAGGCTTTGATTCCGTTGAAGATTCCTACTGCTAACTGGGTGCGGAAAGATTCCTGGCCTAGAAGGATTTCTTCCTGGGCATCGGAGATAAAGGCTGTCTCCACCAGGATGGAAGGAACTCTGGTTTCACGAAGGACAGCAAAATTGGCTTCTAAGACACCGATGTCGATTCTGCCGCCCATCTTTACCATTTCCCTCTGAACCAGGGTTGCCAACTTCTGGCGTTCGTATCTCTGGGGACCTAAGATTTCATCGCCGTAAGGTGCATAGAAATAGGTGGAGTGTCCACTGTACAAGCCCTTATCGGAAGAATTGGCATGGATACTTACAAAGATATCGGCATTGTTGACATTAGCAATCTCCGCCCTGCCAGCCAGGGTTAATTCTGTCTGGCCCATATGGGTCATAATGACCCGGGCTCCGGCCTGTTCCAGCATCTGTTTTACTTTAAAAGCGATGTTAAACACCACATCTTTTTCGTACAAATTGGTCCTGGGCCCTACAGCGCCGGGGTCCAGCCAGCCTCCCGGCTGTACACTGGCATGACCGGGGTCAATGACAATCAGTTTGCCCTGAAGTCCTCTGGTTTGTGCTGTTCCCACGTGGATAGTGGCAGTTTTGCTGTTCACGTCATAGGCCACGTTGTGGGTTACAGGAGAAGCAAAATCAAGCTCTACGATAGATTTATTGTTCTGGGGATAAACCTTTACCTGTGAGACACCCAGACGTTTGATCTCCCCTTCGTAATTCCTAGTGCTGTTTGCTTCCAGTTCCAGGACGAGCTTGTCTGCTGCACTGCCCTGTTTCACCTGGAACTGTCCATTAACCCAGCCTTCCAGGATTAGTTCAACCCTGCCTGCTAGTTCGGCAACCTTAAAGACCTGATTGTCGGCAATAGGCACGATCAGGACTTCGCTTCTCTGCGTTCCGCCACGGGAAACTCCGGAACCCTGGACAGGTTCCGTGAGCCAGCTGGCTACCCAGCCGCTCTGCCCGTTGGCCAGCTGCACCTTATACCAGTCACCCTGTTTCTCAATAACCACCAGGCGGTCACCACGATAAACCTTGCTCATAATAGCCGTCTCGGTACTTGTGCCTTGGCGCACATTAACCACATCACCCGTGACAACAACCACGAGAGAACCTCCAGGCACAGGGCTGGCAGGGGGAGCAGGCGGTGCAGGAGGGGCAGGGGGTTGTGCAGAAGACACACTGACAAGCCAGCCGGCAATCCAGCCCTGCTGCTTACCCACCTGAATCTTGTACCAGCCGTTCTTTTGATCAAGAATGGTATACTTGGCGTTCTTATATACCTTAGCCACCGTGGCGTAATTTGTGCCGGGTCCTTTTCTCACGTTAACGCCGTTTCCGGTAACAACTAACTGCTTAGTCGAAATGCTACCCCGGGAGGGCTGGGAGGAATCTTTAGAAGAATTTTCATCTTTCACCAGCCAACCGGCAATCCAGGCTTGTCCTACCCCGGCTACCTTTACGTTGTACCAGCCGTCTCTGGCTCCCAAAACAGGCAAAGTATCGCCTTGATTAACCTTGCCCACCACGGGGAACCCCGTGCCAGGACCCTTGCGGACATTAACGTTTGACCCTGTAACAACAACTTTCTTTTCCGCCACAGTACGGATATTGACCAGGCTTTCGGAAATCCAGCCTGTTTGTCCATTATGTAACTGGACCTTCAACCAACTACCGCTTCTATCAAGTACGGGTAACACTTGACCGCTCTTTACTTGGGTAATCACGGCATTTGATATCCCGGGACCTTTACGGACATTAGCAACACCGCTTTTCACTACACCCTCTTCCCCTGCCCACACGGGGATACCAGCCAGCAGTAACATGAGAATCAGGGACCAAAGGAACCACCTTTTGCGGGGTGTAATTTTCACCACATCACCTCCTGAATGTTATGTTTATTAAAGTTGTAAGTTTGACCTGTACTAAATTCGTCATCAATGTCGAATATCCTCTAAAAAAATTCTGGTAAATCATGGCCCTCAAAACCAGGCCATTGCTCGCGGGACCACCTCCCCTAAAATTAAGCAAAACTGCGTTTTAATTACTAGACGCTAGTTTATGTCATAAGTTTCGTCATTTTGGAAAAAATGCTTTAAAAGGAATAAAAAACCCGAGACGAATCTCGGGTTTTCTTACCATAAAGCATCACTTAATCAGACTGGTGTTTCTGGAAAGAGCGGTACTAACTTTTACGTAACCTAAGAGAGTATCCACTTTCTTGCCATCGACCCGCAGTTCCACTTTCTGTACAGTGGGGAACTGGGTTAACGTGTTCACAATTGAGTACACAGCCAGTTTTTCGGCGGTGGCAGATGCCGGCAGGTCTTTAATCAGACTGCCGCTGAAATCCACAATGGCCAAACCGTCAGGACGCACGTTAATATCCAGGACTTTGGTACTGGCGGGCAGTGTAGCCTTGAGATCAGCCTGGGTAGGCCCTTTCACTAACTCTTCCATACAGAGGCGGGCAATACCGGTCGCCTTGGGGATAACCCTTTCTTCCGCTACCAGCTTCTGCCCGGAAGCATCAGCGAAATATAAGGTGATTTTTTTGCTGTCCCCTGTAACAGTAGGCGTCGCATTTTTTGGGGCTTCGATAACCACTGTTGGTCCCGCAGGGTTGGGATCTTGTTTCTTCTCGGCCTTATTAAAGCCCTGTTTCAGTGAGGCAACCTTATCCAGAAGGCTGCACCCGGATAATAACGCGGAGACGACAATCAGAACAACTAACACAAGGGCTATTCTTTTCACTTTCCTGTCTCCTCCTTCCTCCACTCAATATCACTACATGATATTAGCGAGGAAGGAAATTATGACAACTATTATCTAGCCACTTTGCTGCTAAGTTTAACGGGGCGGATAGTCATACTGGAGGTTTCAATCACTGTGTCTACCTGGTAATTTACCTGTAGTTCCTGCCATTTCTGCTTCCAGTCAATCTTTTTCCAGCTGTTATAATCCTCCTTATAAAATTTTCCTTCAAAACCGAAAATATCACTTTGTAAAGTTCGGGCTTTTTCCACACCTTTCATGATTTCCCCTTTTATCTCGCTGGCCGCTAACTCCTGTAAGCGCTGCAAGGACCAGGGGTCTTCCAGGAACCTGCTGTCCTGCTGTTCCACCAGGTTTAGACTGGCTTTCACTTTAATCAGAGCCCCCGGCTTATTGGCGGCTAACTGGGGAACAATCTCCCCCCGGGCGTCCTTAATCTCCAGTGATACAAATTTATCTTTTTGCCAGGGACTTTCCACAGACAGGATTCCGGATCTAACCCCGCCCGTGGCCCAGAGTAACCCCCTTGTTTCTGCTTCATTGAGCCAGCCGGCAAACTTGTCTCCTCTAAAGGCCGCCCCTCCTCTTAGTTCCAGGATTTCTTTAGGCTTTTCCTCCTTCTTTTCTTCACCCTTTTTACCCTCGTCACTCCCTGCTTTCTGCTCTTCTTCCTTTTGCGGCGGTTCTTTAATGTGGACTTCTTTCTCCCGGGCTTCTATCTTAGGTAAGAAAGGATCTCTTCCCGGCGTGGAAAGGGTAATTAAAAGGTCATTGACGTTAACACCGGGAGCTATGGACTGGCCACCGCGGTTTTCTACCAGCCTGTTAAGAAAAACAGCAGTAATATTTTCCAGTTTGGGTTGGGCTTCCAGGACCTCCCGGGCTTTTCCCTTAGCCACGACAATCTGGTTCAAACGGCGAAATTCATGGCCCCTGGAAAAAAGATCAATAAAGGGTAGCATACCGTCCTTGGCAGCCTCTTCTCCGATGACAATGACATTGAGGTGGCCCCAGAAAGGCTTGCGGGGTGAGCGGGTATTGATATCACGGATTGCCTCAAAAATCGTCTTTCCCTGGCCGCTCACTACCCAGACGGGAGGCTCTTCACCTCCCCCGCCGCCTTCTGCCAGTTTGGCAGGCAAGGCCAACTGGGTCGTTACCTGGTAGAGCTTTTCTGCCTTGTCCACACCCAAACCTACGGCAAAGCCAATTTCGTTAATCTCCTGCCGGTTCCAGCACCCTGTAAGGAGGAAGGAAAGGATTAGGACAACCAACAAAAGTTTACCGATTCTTTTCTGCACCAGGCTCCCCCCTTTTCTTGATACTGCTTACCAGAAACAGCAGCAGGGGAATACCCAGTGTGATGACAAAGCCGTAAATCTCCAGGTAATGGTAAATATTGAGTACCTGAATCAAGCCGGGAGGGAGAAGCGTAATCACCACAAAGATACCCAGAACAGGAAGAGTGATTTTCCTATAGCTGTAGCCCAGCAATTGGGAAGTGCCTTCGAGAAAACAGAAACTCAGGAGACTGGCATTAAGAAAAGCGGTGCTCAGCCAAACAGCCAAAAAAAGAGCATCCAGTCTTTCCAGGAAACTGCTGATTCTAACCATACGGACCATTTCCAGTACAGGCCAGGCCATCCGTGCCGTTTCCTCCACACCAAAAGTGGTAAGGAGGGAAAAATAAGTGACGGCACTGATGACGCCACCGATAATTACTACAAACAGGCCCATTCTGGCCACACGCTCATAGGGTTTAATAAAAGGAAAGAGCATTAACAAGGTTACAACAAGACCAAAATAAGAAACAGTACTGAGAATCCCGCGGCCTATCTTCCGCCACTCGGTAAAAACTATAGGTTTTAGACGGCCTATATCGGCATACTGGATATTGCCCAAAAGGGCTGCCAATATCAAAATAATAATAAAAGGCGATAAAAATTCCGTGACGCGGGCAATGTCTTCCAGGCCATTTTGTACTACCCAGTAAACCAGCAGTACCAGGCTCCCAATCAGGACGAAACGCGGCGTTTCCGGTAAAAGGGCAGAATGCAGCATTTCGGCAAAAATTCTGAGACTCCCCACGGCAAGCATGGCAAAGTAAAGAAGGAGCACCAGGGAAATAGGGTACCCCAGTACCTTACCCAGGATCAACGGGGCATACTGCACAATGGACTTGTCCGCATAACGCCGTCCCAAACCCGTAATAAAGCCAATTATGGCGATGGCCGCGCCTACACCCAGCAAAAGGGCCAACCAGCCCATAGAACCTACCTCATTGACAAGCTGGCGCGGGAGCATTAGGTAAAATATCCCGTTTAAAAGGATGAGAATGAGGAAAAAAGCCTGACGCGGGGAAATATTGCCGATTTTATTCATTTTTCTTCCCCTCCTTGCCCTGATCTTCTCCTTTTTCCCCCTGCAGGTATGGCTGTTTCACCATGGTAGGAGGCGGGGCTTCTTGGGGTTTTCTAAACTGGGGCGCCGTCATCATCTGCCAGCGCGGTCCCCTAACCAAAACATCTTTCAATTCACTGACCCTGAGGGGGGCCAAGGGAGCCATGTAGGGGAAACCGAAAGATTTTAAGGAAACCATGTGGATTAAAACGGCTATCCAGCCCAGCATTACCCCGTAAATACCCAGTACGGCGGCAATTATCATCAAGGGGAAACGTACCAGCCGGAAAGGGATGGCAGCGGCAAAACTGGGCACCACAAAAGAACCGATGGCTGTCAAAGCCACCACTACCACCATCACCGGGGCCACCAGGCGAGCCTCCACGGCGGCCTGGCCTACGATTAAAGCGCCCACGATACCCAGGGTTCCTCCCACTGCACCGGGCAAACGGATACTGGCCTCCCGTAAGAGTTCCAGGGAGATTTCCATAATGAGGGCTTCTACCAGGGCGGGAAATGGCACTCCTTCTCTGGTACCGGCAATGGTAATGGCCAGAGGTGTGGGAATCATCTCCGGATGGTAAGTCGTAATGGCAATGTATAGTGCCGGCAGTGTAAGGGCGGTAAAGACGCCCAGATAACGTATCCAGCGGACTGCAGTACCTACAAAGATTCTTTCATAGTAATCCTCCGGTGACTGGAGAAACTGGACAAAAAGGGCCGGAACGATAAGACACTGGGGAGTGCCGTCAATCATGATCACTACCCTACCCTCCAAGAGATAGGCCACAACCTTATCAGGACGTTCCGTATACTGCATTTGGGGAAAGGGTGACCAGGGATTATCTTCAATATACTGTTCAATACAGCCGCTCTCCAGGATAGAATCTACCTCTTTAATTTTGTCCAGGCGTTTATGTACTTCTTTCACTATTTCAGGGTTAACTATACCGTCTATATACAGTACCGAAACGTCCGTTTGGGTCTGTTTACCGATTTTGCGGGCTTCAATTTTAAGTTTATTGGAGCGCAGGCGGCGCCGCACCATGGAAGTGTTAATACGGATCGTCTCCGTAAAACCTTCCTTGGAGCCCCTGATGGTTGCCTCTATATCGGGTTCGGAGATTCCCCGGGTGGCCCACCCCTTCGTGCCGATTAAAAGGGCTTTGGTGCATCCCTCAAACATGACTGCAGTATCGCCGGAAAGAAATCCGCTCATACAATCATCCATGTTTTCGATTTCTTTCAGCTCGGCATTATTCATGGCCCCGTCTTTAGCCCAGGTGAAAATATCCTCTGGCTTGGTTAGACCCGGAGGAACACTACGGGCATGGAGGTTTAAGGAACGAATCACGAAATTCTCGATAGCAGTTTTATTTACTAAGCCATCCACAAAAACAGCGGAGGCAGGTAAACGTGCCGTTCCTATTTTGAATTCCCGGTAAACGATATCACTGCAGCCTTTAAAAACATCTTTGAGGAATTTCAGGTTATCTTGCAGGGAAGGGCTGATTGTAACCTTTTCCTTTTCTTTTTCCTTCTCCTTTTCCTCCGGTTTCTTTTGTTCCTGATTTTCTTGGTTCTTCTCTTCCTTCGGCTCCTTGGCCCCTTCCTTTTCAAGCCGCAGCCGGGGTTCCTGGTTACGGGAAAAACGATTTAATTTCAAGGGTTTCTTTGTTTCTTTCATAAACCATACCTCAACCTTTATACTGCTAATAGTTATTTGCCAGCAGAGGTCGAGATATGCAAAGAAAACTTGGCTTCCAACGAGAGCAACGAAGTTGGAAGCCTTAGTTGCACTTGTGCCTCTTAGAAGATACACATGCAGTCTGGTGCAAAGAAAACTTGGCTTCCAACGAGAGCAACGACGTTGGAAGCCTTAGTTGCACTTGTACCAGTGGTGCAGGAATAAAAAACCGGAAGCATCAGCTCCCGGCTTTGATTGATTCTCTCTTATGGCGATAGTACATCAAACCGCCTGCTATCAAAATTGTTACAAGACTAACCACCTGGGCTGCCCTTAAGGAAGTAGTAAGCATGAGGCTGTCAGTCCTTAATCCCTCTACAAAAAAGCGGCCCAGGGAATACAGGATGGCATACGTTAAAAAAACATCACCCTTTATAAGATTAGGTTTCCTTCTAAACCAGAGGAGAAAGAAAAAAACACCAAGATTCCAGAGTGATTCATAAAGAAAGGTGGGATGCCGGTAAGCCCCGTCAATATACATGGCCCAGGGAACCTTTGCCGGGTCCACTTCATACCCGTAGGCCTCCTGGTTAAAAAAGTTTCCCCACCTGCCGATGGCCTGCCCCAGGATAATACTGGGAGCGGCAATATCGGCAGCCTGCCAGAAACTAAGTTTAGCATAACGGGTATAGAGGTAACCTACGATAAACGCGGCAATCAGGGCACCATGAATAGCCAGTCCGCCATGCCACACGGCAGGTATTTCTTTGGGGTACTGGCTGTAGTAGTCCCAGTTAAAGATGACATAATACAGGCGAGCGCCGACAAAAGCCGCCGGTACACAGTAGAGAATTAGGTTTAAAAAGTGATCAGGGTCCCATCCCTGGCGTTCACTTTCACGAAGAGCTAGAATCGTACCAAGTAAAATGGCCGTTGCGATTAAAATACCATACCAGCGTACGGAAAAAGGTCCTATGGTAAAGGCAACGGGATCGATTGTTAAGAACACCCTGAAATCCTCCTTAAGATTTAATCCTATATGGTAAAGTATAGCTTATTCAGGGTAGTTACTCAAGCCAAGTTATAATGAATAGACCTCTTCTCCTTCCAATACTTTGACGTTGGCCGCCTCTAAAGTTTCTACAGCCCCGGCGATATTTTCTACCCGCAGGATGACCAGGGCATCCTGGGAGGTTGTGCCAAGGAAAGCATACATGTACTCAACATTAATATTCTTCTTTTCCAGTATTTCCAAAGTCCCGGCCAGTCCCCCCGGCTGGTCAGGAACCTCTACAGCAATAACTTCTGTAATATCGACGACAAAACCGTTTTGCTTCAGAATATTATAAGCTGTATCAGGCTGGTTTACGATGAGACGCAGTACTCCAAAGTTGGAGGTATCGGCAATAGAGAGAGCACGGATATTAATCCCTGCATCTCCCAGGATGCGGCAAACCCTGGCTAAACGTCCCTCCTTATTTTCCAAAAAGAGTGAAATTTGCTTAACCATCATCATCCCTCCTACAGACTTCTTTTGTCTATAACCCGTTTGGCTTTCCCTTCGCTGCGGGGTATGGAATGGGGTTCCACCAGTTTCACTTTCGCTGAAATTCCCAGCAAAGATTCGATACGATGGTGAATCGTCTTTTCTAAGGTTTCAAGGCCCTTAACCTTATCGGAAAACATAGCCTGGGATACTTCCACCTGTACCTCCAGTTCATCCAGGCTGCCCTTTCTATCAACGACTAAGAGATAATGCGGTTCAGTATCGCCTATCTCCAAGAGTACTGATTCAATTTGGGAGGGGAAGACATTGACGCCCCTGATGATGAGCATATCATCAGTTCTGCCCATAACTTTCTCCATGCGTACATGGGTCCGGCCGCAAGAACACACTTCCGCTTTTAACGTGGTGATATCCCGGGTCCGGTAGCGGATAATGGGAATACCCTCTTTCGTTAAGGAGGTAAACACCAGCTCGCCTTTTTCCCCGAAAGGCAGGGGTTTTTCCGTAACCGGGTCGATAACCTCGGGCAGGAAGTGGTCTTCAAAAATATGAAGCCCCTTCTGCTCCTGGCATTCGCTGGCCACACCGGGACCTATGACCTCTGACAATCCGTAGATGTCGATGGCTTTGATGTTCAGGCGCTTTTCAATCTCCTGGCGCATCCGCTCCGACCAGGGTTCGGCCCCAAAGACACCATACTGCAGTTTAAGCCTGTTCTTGTCCACGCCCATCTCTTCCATGGCCTCCGCCAGGTAAATGGCATAAGAAGGCGTACAGGCTAAAACTGTGGTTCCGAAGTCTTCCATCAGCATGATCTGGCGCTGGGTGTTCCCGCCGGAAATGGGAATAACGGAGGCGCCTATCCTTTCTGCCCCGTAGTGTACCCCCAGCCCCCCTGTGAAAAGCCCATAGCCGTAGGCTACCTGGATGACGGAATTTTTGGTTGTTCCCCCGCAGGTAAGGGTACGGGCCATTAGTTCGGCCCAGGTATTGATATCAGAACGGGTATAACCCACCACGGTGGGTTTTCCTGTGGTGCCGGAGGAAGCATGTACTCTCACGATTTCCGACATGGGTACAGCAAACATGCCGAAGGGATAGTTATCCCGCAAGTCCTGTTTAGCAGTGAAGGGCAGTTTCTGTAAATCGTCCAGGGATTGCAAGTCACCTGGTTCAAAACCGGCTTCTTGCAACTTCTGCCGGTAGAAAGGTACGTTATGATAGACTCTCTCCAGAGTTTTTCGCAGACGTTCCAGTTGTAGGTCTTTTAACTGCTCCCGCGGCATACATTCATAATGCTGGTTCCAGATCACTCTCTCCACTCCTCATAGCGATATTTAAACTTAAGTATAGGCCTTACCTCAAGATCTTTCAAGAGTTCCGGGCAAATCTTTTATATAGAACATTTTAGAGATTCAGACCTGTTATATAGCATGAGTAGAGATAAATTTCTCTTGTGGCGGTCATTGCCTAATGCTGGTATTTTATGCCATGATTAAAGAAGAAGTTGGTAATACTAACGGAAGGCACGGCCTTTGGAGGGATAATGTGAGAACGATATCCACATATTTGGGGATTGCAGCAGGTTCATTCATTTTTGCTTTTGGTTTAAATTATTTTATTATTGCCAACGGCCTGGCGGAAGGGGGTTTTACCGGTATCGCCCTGATTATCCATTATCTTGCCGGTTGGCCCGTAGGCACCGTACTGTTTTTGCTTAACCTGCCCCTCTTTTTTATCGGCTGGAAAATGTGGGGTAAAACCTTTGTGCTGAAAACCATCCTGGGGGTAGCGGCAGTTTCCGTAGCCTTAGACCTGACTCAAGGTTTTGGTCTCAAGACCCATGACCTTCTTTTAGCGGCCCTTTATGGGGGTGTTTTATCAGGAGTAGGCTTGGGCCTGGTACTGCGCTTCGGCGCCACTACCGGGGGTGTGGATATCATTGCCCGCTGGATTAATGAAAAAAGCGGGATCAGTATGGGAAAAATCTACTTCCTTTTTGACCTCTTTGTCCTCTCTATGGTTGCTTTTTTATTCGGCCTGGAAAAGGCTCTTTATACCCTGGTGGCTGTCGGTGTTTTCAGCCAGGTGATAGATCGTATCATAGAGGGTTTTGATGAGGCCAAGGCTGTCATTATCATCTCCCAGGCCGTACCCCAAATATCCCAGGCCATTATTAAAGAACTGGACCGGGGAGCGACCATCCTCAAAGGGCAGGGGGCCTATACAGGTCAGGATAAAGATGTACTGTACGTTGTTGTAAGCAGATACCAGCTGCTGCGTCTGAAGAACATCGTGCAGGAAGCTGATCCCCGGGCCTTTGTCATTGTCAATGATGTGCGGGAGGTCCTGGGGGAAGGCTTCCGCCGGCCGGGGTAAAATAGTTGGTAGTTGTTAGTTGATAGTTGATAGTTGGTAGTTGGCAGTGATTAGAAATAATCGCCGGGTACCCCGGCGATTATTTATCCAGCCTTGCGCCAAATTGTCTCAGTTTCTCCTGGACCCAGCGTATCTGCGGCGTACTAAACTCAGAGGGGTCTTCCCCGTAGAGCACGGCCCTGGCCGCAGCCACACCGGCGGCATCCCCCAGCACAGCCAGGTTGGGCAAAACCCGGAGCTCTGCCCAGGCAAAGGAGGAACAGCCCGTAGCATAGCCGGGCACCAGCAGGTTTTTTACGCCTTTCACCGTAAGCATCCTGTAGGGAAGGTAAACGGGGTTTTTGGGTTCTCCCCCTCTCTCCCACCAATCGGGCCTTAACCAGCGGGTAACAGGCCAGTCGTATTTACCGCTAAATTTTAGATCTTGCGGGAGGTAAGCGTTAATATCCATCATATAATAGCCGAGCCCTATACGGTCCGGGTAATTTTCCCGGTCCCCACCATCTTCCGGGCCACTGCCGGCAAGCTGAGTCTCCCGGGTCGTTACATCATAGTGAATATTCTCACCGTCCGAGGGCATGACAATTTCTCCGCGCTGCCCGTGGACTGATTCCCTGATATACATGATTTCTCCTACCACAGGTTTACCCTGCCTGTCTAAAACCAGCTCAGCTTCACCGAAACCGTATTCCTGGCCATCTTCCACTACTTTAAACTGGCGAAGGGTTGTTAAAAAGTCTGGATTTAAGAGAAAATCGCGGGCTTCTACCCAGGCCTGGTCTGTAGTACGATGCCCGGGTATTGTTTCAGAGGGATAATTGGCAGTATTTTTATCACGGTCATGGGCCCTGCCGTCCACGTTATAGACAAGCAAGGTGTTGATCCACCATTCCTCACTTCCTGCCCCGTCCTGGGCAGCGTTGATAGGTTTAACAGAGAAGCCCCTGCTCTGGTATTTTTCATTAAAACCGGTGACAACCGGGTTGGTGGACCAGGTTACTTTTCCCCCGGCCAACCCCCAACTCCCTTTGGCATCCCTGGTAAAAACCCATTCGCCTATAGCTTTGGGAACAGAGGGTGTCTTGATACCTTTTACTTTAAACATGAGCGTAGCGGCCTGCTGCCGTACCCAGCCTGCTTTGCGTTCTTCCTCCGGCAAATATTCCGGAGGCCAGTCCTGCCTGCCTACTGTTAGCGGTGCCCCTGCCAGGCGGCTCAATCGCCCGTCGTCGGAAGCATCAATAAAGATTTGCGCCTTTACGATACGCCTGCCGTTACGCCAAACCACCCGGCCGCTCTCGTCCCTTTCAATGGCTGCCAGTTTAAGTCCTTTGATTTCTCCGCCGGCGGCATCCAGAGATGTGAGATCAAAACTGTACAGGACCTTAAGATTAGGAAACTGGGATAGGTCTTTTTTAATTGTTTCGACCAAACCCTGTGTACTGTAAAATTGACCGCTTTCCGCAAACCAGCGGCCAAAAGACCCCCGGGTTACCAGTTCATTCTTCCAAAGTCTGATGTCGGCAAAATTCTGTCCACCCACTGTTCCCAGGCCACCCAGGGCACGGACAGGCTCGGGTACCACCAGTAACACTTTCTTGTCAGGGGCAGCGGCCGCAGCATTACGGGCCGCGGCACAGCCGGCCAAACCTCCGCCGTAGACAACAATGTCCTGGTAACTGTAATGCTGGGCCGTGGGAACCAAAAGATATATAAAAAGCGAGAGGATATAGAAAAGTATCCGCGACATTGTTCCACACCTTTGACCAAAGTTTATCTTTAACAATTGTAAATGATTATCAAAGTTGTGGCAATCTTATCAGGGGGAAAGGTAAAAAATAAGAGGCTGGATATAAACCAGCCTCTTATTTTAATTCCAGCCTCTCCTGGTGTTTCATTTTAAAGAACAAACTGAGTAATCCATCACCGATATGGGTATTCTCTACGATTACATCCTCCAGCGTGCTGATATGCTGCGGGGCAAAATTCCAGATACCCGTCACCCCTCCGGCAATTAGAATATCCGCTATTTCCTGGGCTGCTGAAGCCGGTGTGGTAATCACACCGATCTGAATCCCTTCTTTCTGTAGATAGGGTCTAAGCTCTTCCACGCTGCGCACAGTGAAACCGTTAATATTCTCTCCGATAATGGCAGGATTATTGTCAAAAATCCCTTTGAGATTTAAGCCCCTGCGGCTAAATCCCTGATAGTTGATTAATGCTCTGCCCAGGTTACCTACCCCTACCAGCACAGTCTTATACTGTTTCTCAAGGCCCAGTATTTCACAGATGGCCTGATAAAGTTCAGTTACCTTGTAACCATATCCCTGCTGTCCAAACTCCCCGAAGTAGCTTAGGTCCTGTCGCAGTTGAGACGAGGTAATACCCATTAACTGGCTTAATTCCCGTGAAGATATCCGCTCCAGACCTTCATCTACCAAGACCTGCAGGTACCTGTAATACATGGGTAACCTTTTAATAACAGCAGCGGGCACTACAACGGGCCCAGTCCTGATTGGCATTATACATCACCACTTTCCTTGTCATTATTCCGGTGAAGATAATGGGGGTGTCTGGATATTATTTCACGGGCTCTAGGGTTTTCTAAGCAGGAGATCATACCCTGTTTACTGCACCTGGTGTACAGGAATTTCTTAGTTAAACGGCTGTCTACCAGCACTCCCGGACCTCCCAGGCAGCCACCCTGGCAGCCCATGCCTTCCAGAAAGGTAGCCGTAATTTCGCCTTTTGCAAGCTTCCCTAAGACCTGGGTACATTCCAGCAACCCTTCTGCCTTGAGGGGCTTCACATGACTTCTTTTTTCCTCGGGTAAAGAGGCCAGAAGAGCCTGGGTGACGCCGCCGGAGGATGCAAAGCCCTGCCCATGAGCCGAAGCCTGGGCTTCATCTTCCTTCATTGTTTCAATACCGGAAACATTGATTCCCACTGCCACAAAGAGAGCCGCTAATTCTTCGTAAGTGAGAACAGCATCAATACAGCCTGCCTCCAGGGCTTCACGTTTTTTGGCCATACAAGGACCAATAAAAACGGTCTTAACCTCAGGGTCCCACTCTTTCAGCATAGAGGCCGTGGCGGCCATGGGACTCACGCAGCTGGAAATATTCTTTTCCAGATCCTTGAAATTATCTTTAACTACTTTCACAAAAGCAGGACAGCAGGAGGAAGTTAAAAAGGGAATCTCCCCGGGTACCCTTTTTAGATACTCCTCTCCTTCCGCTATAGCTATGATATCGGCGCCAACGGCTACTTCCACCGTTTTGGCGAAACCTAGCTGCTCCAGGGCCGCAAAAATGCTGCGGGGGTCCTCTTTCTGGCCGAATTGACCAATAATGGAGGGAGCAACCAGGGCGACGACCCGGCTTTTACTCTTAAGAAGGGTGATAACTTTCAGGAACTGGGAACGGTCAGATATAGCGCCAAAAGGACAGCTGATCACACAGGCACCGCAGTCTACGCATTTATTATGGTCAATAACAGCCTTCCTGTCTTCCCCTGATTTAATGGCCTTGACACCACAGGATTGTTCACAAGGGCGGTGAATTTCCAGTATGGCGCCGTAACGGCAGGATTTCTTACATAAGCCGCACTCCACACAGCGATTCTGGTCGATATAAGCCTGGTTCTGGACAATGGAGATAGCTCCCTTGGGGCAGCTTTGCTGGCAGGAATGGACCAGGCAGTTTCTGCAGGCATTGGTCACAAAAAATTTATTAATAGGACACTGATCACAGGCAATATCAATAACTTCAATCTGTGATTTAGTATCATTTTCAAATTTTAATGCCTTCTCCGTCAAGGTACCCAGGGGTTTCTTATGATTCTCCGCAGTTAAGGAAAGACCCATGGCTAGCTTTATTCTTTCTGCATAAATAGCCTTTTCTTTATATTCGCAGCAGCGATAGCGCTGTTGGTGCTGTTCCACCAATTTTTCCGGCAGGTTGTCAATTTCCTCCGACAACTTACCCTGCCAGTGCAGACGTGCTACTTCTGTAAAAACACGCCGCCTGATTTTAGTTATTTCACTAACGTGATTCATTCTCCTTCTCCTTCTTTCGCAATAACTGTATAATTTCGTTTCTCAATTCCTCCGGAGTTATTCTCTCTAAAAGTTTCCCTGCCAGCAACACATTGGGACCCTTCCCGCACTTGCCCAGGCAGGTACGGCTGATGATTTCCAAACGTTCAGGATACTTCATATTTACTTCCTCTATTACTTGGGCTAGATCCAAAGCTCCGTAAAGATGACAGGATGTCCCGACACACATTTCTACCGTAATTTTCTCCATTACAACCATTCCCCTCACACCCATTTTATATGGACTCTTTTACCCCGTTCAGACAAGAGGCCTGCTAAACGCTGCAAAAGAGTGGCCCGCAATCCTAAATGAAAAGGCAGATCATCTTTCATATGGGCCGGATTTACTCTAAGACCCACCATAAGTTCAATTTCATCGCATTCCAACAGCCACCTAAGTAAGCGGCTGGCCCCATCTTTTTTATTTTTAAGATGAACAGCTCCCTTTTCCAGGAACTCCACAACTTTAGTCAGAGTAATGATTCCTTCAGTAACCAGGTCAACTCCGGGTAAAGAAGCCGTAGGCGGGATAAGGGGATCATCGTAAAAACAATCAACAACAAGATCCGCTTTCCTTTCCCTGGCCACAATATTAGCCGTGGTGCCGCCGCACACTACCCTTCGTCTTTCTCCTGTAAAAAACTCTTCAACCACAAGAGAATCATCTTTTTCCGAAAGAGGAGGGCCGCTCAACATAATGCCCCGGACAGGTTTCCGCAGTTTGAGCACTACTACCGTAATATCATCCCCCGGTTCCAGGGCACTGAAAGTTTCACAGTGTTCCAGTATCTCCTCCGCTATTTCTTGGGCGTTGGCCAGCAGGTTGATCTTATTATGCAGCATTTTAATCAACCCATCAATCCCCAACCCCAGAGGAAGCAAAGCTCCTATACCGGCATGGGTTACACCGTCGCTGACCAGAATGATTATATCCCCTTCTGAGAGCTTCAGGCTGGTCTCCATGATATTTCTTCCCGCAATATTTTTCACCTTGCCTGTGAGAGGAATAATCTCAGATTTACGCACCAGTAAAACAGGGGGATTATCTACCTGGGTGGCTTGAAATCCACCCTCCTCGTCAATCTGGATCACTGTAAAAGTACTGTAGGCAATTTTTCTTTTTTGACACACCGGCAGCGTTTCCGTAATGGTATGCACAACTTCCGGCAAAGAAACTCCTTTGGCCAGAAGATTGGCGGCTATCTTACTGGTGAGAGTGGCCAGGATGTTAGCTTTTACGCCGCTGCCCAGGCCGTCAGACAGTACAACTACCGTTGAATTCTGCCCTTTTTTTATTTCCACCACATCACCGCATAATTCTTCACCTTTTTTAGCCAGCCCGGCGATACCGGTATCTAATGCAAATTTCAAAATTCTTCACGCTCCAGATGTTTTAACAGTTCCATTAGCGTAGCTTTTGTTTCGGCAGTGGTTTCTCCCAACAGTCCTGCAATGGTCTGGGCTACCATCATCTGCTGGTTAATGACTTCTTTGGCCTTGACCATAACATCCTCTTTCATCTTCTGATACTGGACTCTATTTTCTTCACTTTGGGTAATATCTGTAATGATGACCATGACAAAACCATCCTCCTTGAGAGGTGTGGCGATCTGGCGGGTAAAAAGGCCCCACTCCGGATAATAAACTCTTTGTTCCGTAAGGGAACTCCTTCCTTCCAGCACCAGTTCATAGTGCTGTGTATTCATATAATCCGATAACTTTAAACCAATCTTTAAAGGGATAGAGGAAAACAATTTTTGGGCTGCAGGATTGAAATCACGAACAACCATTTCCTTATCCAGCACGAGAATACTATTGGGTGTGCTTTGGACAATGGTGGAGGCCAAAGACTCGGCCCGTTCCCGCATATAAGGAATGCACATTTCGGGTACAGCCAGCCCGGCCAACACAGCCGCAGCTTTATCACGACAGCTTTTGTAGCCGCAGCCTTCGCAGTTGCGTTCATCACCCTTGGTAAACTTGCCCATTTTAACCAGTACAGATCTAATTTCTTCCTCGGTGAAAACTTCTTTTCTCACTGCTTTACTGGAAAAGCTTTTTCCCATAACCAGGTTGTCCAGCAAAGGACGGGAAGGAGAATGAAGATGCCGCTGGTAAAATTCCTTGACTTTTTCCTTTCTTTTATAAAGGCCATAAGGTGAATCTATAGCTGGCCCGCCCACACAGCCCCCTTGGCAGGCCATCATTTCAATAAATATTGGCTGGACATCTTTTTTGCGTAAAGCATCTAATATTTCGCAGCAATTCTCAATACCTTCGATAGACCAGTATTCTTCCTCCAGTCCCCACTGCCCTTTCATGGCATACAGTACACCGTTGTGCACAGGAAACATTCTTGTCTCCATTCTTTCGTGAAATACTTTAAGAGCCTCCTCCCCTTGTATCGGAACCTGGTCTAAAAGGGTTTTTAGCTGGGTAAAAGTCATAGCAGCATCAAGACCATTTTCCTCCGCCTCCCGTAATTTAGCAATACAGGGACCGGCAAAAACAACTTTAATCCCGTTGCCGTAGCATTCTTTTAAATGCCTGGCATGAGCCACCATAGGTGAAAGAACGGGCAAAAGATTCTCCCTTAGTTCCGGGTAGTATTTCTCCACAAGATTTACAACAACAGGACAGCAGGTTGATATTTTCGTAATTCCGTTACTTTTGGCAATCTCTTCCTTATATGCCTTAACCGTATACCGGGCCCCTACGGCTGTCTCCTCAACTTTAGTAAAACCCGACTTTTCCAAGAGCTTCATAACTCCCTTTGCCTCTTGGGTGAAACTTGCCGGAAAACTGGGTGCCAGGCTTAAATAGACAGGTTCCTTTCGGCTAAAATAGTCTTTTATTTTAAAGGTTTGATTTCGCACGATCTTGGCCTTTTGAGGACACTCAACCACACATCTGCCGCAAAGCACACAGCGGTCCGGTTCTATTTTTGCCTGGTTGCCTTTAAAACTTATAGCCTTAACCGGGCAGGCCCGCAGGCAGCGATAACAGTCCTTACAGTCTGCCTGTCGCGTAGAAATAATATCAGTCACCGTATCCCACATCCTCCCCGGTGCTTTTCTACGAGAGAAGGTACATCATCGGGCGACACTCTTTCATAAATCACACCATCTATAGCAACGATAACTCCTTCCGTGCAGCGTCCCTGGCAAAAGCTAGCCCCTAGTTTAATCTTTACCGGTGCTTCACCGAGCGCCTCCTGAAACTTGTTAATGACAGCATGGGCGCCTTTCAAATGACAGGAACTTCCAACACACACGTTAACTTCCATCGTCAGTTCCTCCTAACCCATCTACTATTCCTCTTCAAGCATAATCCTGCACCTTTACTTTGTCAATATTTTAACAATCCATTCCGTAATTTGTATTTCTTTTCTCCATAATAAAAAGAGGGATTAATCCCTCTTAAGCTAAATCAGCAAAGGAGCCCATCTCGTTAATTATTTTTACGGCGGCATCAATCAGGTTGAAAGCCAAAGCAGCGCCAGTGCCTTCACCCAAACGCATATTCATGTACAGCATGGGTTCCATATTTAAGGCCTGGAGCACTACCTGAGCCCCTTTTTCCGCGGAACAGTGGGAAGGTATCATATATTCCTTCACTAGTGGGTTTATTTTTGCAGCCACTAAGGCAGCAGTTCCAGCGATAAAACCGTCGATCACAACAGGTTTTTTGTTTGCTGCAGCAGCCAGGTAGCACCCAGTTAAAGCAGCGATATCTAGGCCCCCAACTTTAGCCACCACATCAATAGGGTCCGTTGGGTCAGGCCGATTCACGACCAAGGCATTTTTCACTGCCTGCAGTTTTGCCTGATAAGCCTTTTCATCGGCACCTGTCCCTTTGCCAACTACAAGTTCAGGGTCAGCGCCAGAAAGGACAGCTAGGACAGCTGCACTGGTAGTGGTATTACAGATTCCCACTTCTCCGGTCCCTATGATGTTAATACCCTCATGAATCAACTTATTAGTCACGTCTATACCGACTTCAATGGCTTGTTCCGCTTCACTGCGGCTCATGGCCGGGCCGCATGTGATGTTGTCAGTACCATATCTTATTTTTTTCTTAATAATGTGCTGCCCCTCCACCTCGTCTTTAATACCTACATCCACCACTACCAGGCGGGCCCCCGCATGACGTGCTAAAACGGCCACGCCGATAAGCCCGGCTCCTGCCAATTCCGCCACAGCCTTGGTAATCTCCTGGGAGTAACCGTTGAAACCTTCCTGGTAAACGCCATTATCAGCAGCCATCATCACGATGGCCTTGGAGGCTAAGGGAGGACGAGGCTGTCCATAAATGCCGGCCAGACGCACAGCAATCTCTTCTAATTTTCCCAGGCTGCCCGGCGGTTTTAATAAACCATCAAGTCTTTCCCTGGCTAAATTCATTGCTTCCTGGTCCAAACCCGTAATTTTTTCCAGTGTTGTTTTCAGTAAGGTACCCAAGATAAACACCCTCCATTTCATATTTGTATAAATTAAAAAGCCCACGGTCAAAAAACCGTGGACTTTTCCATCGTCCAAGTGGTCCTTAACTGGCAGGTCTCCTGACTCTGTTTCACCGCATCTATAGCCTTCCCGGAGTACCAGTGGCCTCTTTATAAATGCTCCCCAGTTACAGTGGCGGGTCCGTTGGGGATTTGCACCCCATTCCCTATTCTCCTCCCCAGAAGGAGGCACCAGATAAGTTCATCTATATTTTGTCTTTATTATAGAAAAAATTATTTAAAAATTCAACTACCCTGGACTAAGGAAACTTTTTACTGAATTGCTCAGGGAAAATATACATTAAACAGAAACAGACTTTCCTCCTCGTCATAGTTTGGCAAAGGCAGCCGCTAGTTACCTGCGCACAGTGCCTTCACCAGTCTTATCTCCTTGGCATACCCCTCATGATCATTGGGCGTCTCCAGGATAAGAGGAATCCGGGTAAAATCTTTGTCACAGGCCAGTTCTTTGATAACATTTAAACCTACGTACCCCTCTCCCAGCTTGGCGTGCCTGTCCCGGCGGGAACCCACCGGAAACATGCTGTCATTTAAATGAAGGACTTTAACTCTGTCCAAACCAATTTCTTCGTCTATTTCTTTCTTCACCTCTTCCAGTTTAGTCAGGTCATAGCCCGCTCCGGTAAGGTGACATGTATCCAGGCAGATGCCTAGCTGGGGATGCCCGTCACACCGCGCAATGATATCACCCAACTGGCGAAGGGAATAGCCAAGTTCCGTACCTTCACCGGCCATTCCTTCCAGTAAGAGGAAAGTGTCCTCAGGTATGGAGGCCAATATTTCCCCCAGTCCCTCACAAACCAAGTTAATACCTATTTCTTCCCCCTGCCCGCCATGGGTGCCTACATGAAATACCAGATAGGGTACACCCATTTGTTTTATCCTGTTCAAGTCCTCTTTTAAAGTTCTGATACTAAATTCTCTTACTTCCGGTTTGGCCGAGGCCACATTGATGGTGTATGGGGTATGGGCCACCAAAGGGCCAAAATTGTGTTCCTCCAACAAAGTGTGGGCACGTGAAATATCCCGGGGGTCCAGCTCCTTGGCCTTCCCGCCCCGGGGATTTCTTGTGAAAAACTGCAGGGTATTGGCTTCCATTTCTATGGCTGTTTTTACGGCGGCAGCCAAACCTTTGGAAATAGAAACATGAGCGCCTATAAACATATAAAGTTCCAACCCTTTCCCGTTATTTCATTTCTTTCGGCGAAATTTCGTTTTCAGTATATCATATCTATATTTCCTTCGTCATATTTCCCGGGAAATACCCATATTATTTCTATTACCCAAGACTTGTGTCGAAGGGGGTAAGATTTTACGGTCTGTTTAACTACGCTTCCCTTGGGACGGTTATGGCATGTCCCTCATTTCGTTCACTGTCAACTACGAGCTACAAAAATCCGATGTCGGAAAGCAAATATCGCTAAAGGGGCTCCGGCTACTGGTTACCGGTCACACAATTCGGTTTAATAGAAAAGGTGCTGGTTTTATCTTGCCAGCACCTTTTTCTATGTTATTTATCATTTAATATTTCTGCTGTATGTTTCACTTGAATCTTGCTTCCTTTTTTGTCCAGACCGCCCTTAATATTGAGTATACAGCCGGGGCAATCCACGGCCACAATGTCGGCACCAGAATCAATAATGTTTTGAATCTTCCGCTCCAAAAGCTGGCCGGCTATTTGCGGCATTTTAAGGGAGTAAGAACCGCCAAACCCGCAGCAGCGGTCGGAATCTTTCATTTCCACCAGTTCAAGGCCTTGCTTTTCCCCGAGAAGTTTTCTGGGTTCTTCCCATACACCCAGGCTTCTCTTCAAGTGACAGGAATCATGATAGGTGACCTTTTTCTTGGACTGGGCTTTATCAGACGTTTTGGCACTTGTCTCCCCTTTTACTTCAGCTACAAATTTGGCATAGTCAAGGACCTTATCGGATACGGCTTTGGCCCGTTTCAACCAGCTTTCATCATCTTTCAGGAGTTCCGCCCAATCATGTTTTATCGATTCGGTACAGGTGGGGCAGGCGGAAAGAATATACTGAACCTCGCCGTTTTCCAAAGCCTCAATATTTTGCTTCGCCAGAACCTGTGCCACTTTGGTTTCACCCATATAACGGGCCGGAGCGCCGCAGCAGCTTTGTTTTTCTGGGAAAACAACCTCATAACCCAATTTATTCACGCTTTCTACCAGCGACTCCCCAATTTCGGGGTAAGCAAAGTCAATAAGACAGCCCGAGAAAAATGACACTTTTCCTTTTGTGGCCTGCTGCTGTTTGATCTTGGGGAACCTGTCACGAAAAGGTACCTCGGCGATAGCCGGCAAACTGCGCCATTCTGCCATTTCCGACAGGAAGAAAGGCAGGTGCCTGATGAACTGGGTCCCCTTGCTGAAGGGTTTTTGGGCCCAGGAAGCCTGGCGCAGCATGGTATGGAAAAGTTTTCGGTTTGTGAGTACATTTTCCAGTACAACGCGCTGAGTAAAGGGAAGTGACTCCTTATCCACAATCCGCTTTCTAAGCTCCAAAATCAGTTTCGGTATATCAATTTTACCAGGACAAAACTCGACGCAGCGCCGGCAGCCAATACAAAGGTTTTGCGGGTTTTGCGCATCCTCCATGCTGTTAAAGAAGGCTGTAAGAATTGTGCCAATACCCCCCGTATAAATATGACCATATACGTGACCGCTTACCAGTTGGAAAACGGGACAGACATTGAGACAGGAGGCACATCTTATACACTGGGCGGCCTCTTTAAACTGAGGATCTTCCATCATTTTTCTTCGCCCATTGTCGATGAGGATGATGTGGAATTCTTTCTTAGCTATTTTATCGTCTATCAGTGTTTCCACGGGACCTGTGATCATCGTGACATAACTGGTTAAATTCTGGGCGGTAGCACTCTTGGGCAGTGCTTTGGCAATGACCGGTACATCGCTTAATTTTTCAACCAGCTTTTCATAACCTACCAGGAAGATATGAATCGGGGGAAGTGTGGCTGTGAGCCGGCCATTACCTTCATTTGTAAACATACAGAGTGTACCTGTTTCAGCCACCGCAATGTTGGCACCGGAAATCCCCATATCAGCGGTTAGGAATTTATCTCTCAACTCAGCCCGTGCAGTTTTTACCATTAAAGGAATATCAGGAGCAATTTCTCTCTTCAGGGCGGCTGTAAAGGTCTTAGCTACCCGCTCTTTAGGCATATGGATAGCAGGCATAACCATGTGGGATGGTTTTTCCCCCGCATGCTGGACAATCCATTCTCCCAGGTCTGTTTCTATCATTTGTATTCCTTGCTTTTCCAGGTACTCATTGAGGTGAATTTCTTCCGAGACCATGGACTTGGATTTGACAATGGATTTCGCATTATGCTTTTTGGCCAGCTCGGCGATATATTTTTTAACATCCTCTGCTGTGCTGGCCCTGTAAACAACGGCCCCCCGTTTGGTGGCTTCTTTTTCAAAACGGTCGGCTAACTCTTCTACCTTAGTTACTGTATTACACTTAATATCCTTGATTTGCCGGCGTAAATCTTCAAAATCTATACCCTTATATACATTAGCCCTGGATATAGGGAACTCTTCACCAAATTTACCTAAGGCCCCTCTTAATACCGCATCATTCAGGGCACTAGCAATTCTTCCCCGGAAGGTAGTTTCCGCCATCTGTCTCTCCCCTTTTTTAATTCTCTTAGTTAACCGATACAGATGATAAATACACGCTCAGGTCCGTGTACTCCAATGGCCAATACCCGCTCAATATCTGCAGTACGGCTGGGACCGGATACATAGGCTACATAGCCCGGCATTTGATTGCCATTGGCTTTGTAGAGTACATCTAGAGCATCGGCAAAGGTAGCCACGATGTGCTCGGTTTTAACAAAAGCCAAATGATATGGCGGCAAAGAGGAAATAAGCCTTTTATAAACATCTGTGGCATCCTGAGCCAATGATCCAGTTTCGGCGACAGCCAGTTCAAATTCGGTGATACCGAGTTGAGCTTCTTCAATAGTTTTGCGCAGTGGCCGTCCCGTTGCCAGATTCACGCCTTCTGCTTTCAGAGCTTTCGCCAGTTTCTCCCCATCTACCAGGCTTAAAGGTACGCTTACGGCCTTTTTAATACCCAGTTCTTTAATAATTTTTCGGGCAGTCTCCACAGCTTCATCCGCCGTATTTACCCGAAAAACTTGTGCGTTGACAGCTGTGGCTTTGGTGTAGAAAAGGTCATAACACTGTAAGCCGGCATTTTGCGGTAAGTAAGATTTTACCTTGTCGAGCTCACCCATTCTCCTCAACTCCTCCTTTAATGAAAAGTCAATATAACTGTTTGAGTCATAAATCATTTATATAGTACGCTCAAATGTCAGAACATTCTTTGGTCTGACCACCTAACCATATAGTAAAGCAATTTTGGGAATTTTTCAATATGTTCTGACGTATTTTATTTTATCGTTCTAACAATCTTCCCAAAGGATTCCTCTTGATATCGATAGCCTTACGCGGGCATAGTTCCTGGCAGCAGAAACAACGGATACATTTCTCCAGATCAACTACAGGATAACCGTTCTTTATCACCAGGGCCTGGGGAGGACAGTTTGTCACACAGTCGGCACACCCAATACAAGGGTCCTGCAGGAAGACGGGTTTGGGCCGTAAAGCGTTGGTGATGAAGTCAGGGATGGGAAACTTTACATTACCGCTAATTTTAGGGGCCACAAAACCCTTCACCTGCCATTCAGCCACGTCCGTTCCGTAAATCTCGACTTGCGACAGATGATAAACCAGGTCTCTGGCTTTGGCCCTGGCCACTGTGGGTACAGTCTCCGGGACAATACCAACCAAATTCAGAGCCACAACATCCAGGGCAAAGGGATCATCGCTCATGAGAAGAGCTCCCACCTTGCGGGGCTTACCTCCGGAAGGACCCTTCCCTTCCATAGCAATAATACCGTCCATGATGTGTAATACGGGCTTAACACAAAGGGCCAGATCTATAAGCATGTCGCAGAAATCCTTTGTTTTTGGCATTTTTAGGTGATAATCGGCTTTACGCAAACCGGGAATGGTACCAAAAAGATTCTTGACGGCTCCTGTATATTTAGTCATCATATGAGTTTTTAATTTGGAAAGGGAGATTACATAGTCTGCCTCCGTAACCGGTTTAATCAGGTGAAAAGACCGGGTGACACGCCCCCCCGGAAAAGGAACCAATACTTCAGAGACATCGTAGTTAAGGATAGCGCCAGTTCGCAGAGCCACATCCTCAAGACCGCAGACACGATAAATGCTTTTAAGGCGGCCCGGTAAATAGGGGCCTCCCGGACTGTCCCCAATAATGACAATGGCCCCTCTCTCCTGGAGGAGACGGGTAACGGCTTCCACCACTGCAGGATGTGTAGTTACCGCCTCCTCAGGCTTTTTCTTCATGAGAAGGTTCAGCTTTAAAAATACTTTGGAACCCTGTTGTATTCCCGCCAACCACCGGGGATTGTTTTGTAAAGCATGTTCTAAAATCTTGTGCAGCTTTTCTGCATCATACTCAGGACATCGTAAAAGTCCTACCTTACTTGGCAAGTATTTTCCCCTCCTTAAGAATCCTTTGTTCCCATTGGAGAAGCCAAACTTTTTTATCCAGTCCTCCGCCGTAGCCTATTAAATGTCCGTTTTTTCCGATTACCCGGTGACAGGGAACTATAATCGCCAGAGGATTACGATGGTTAGCCTGTCCCACCGCCCGGCAAGCCCGGGGGTGATTGATTTCCCGCGCCAGCGCCTCATAACTCAAAGTTTCTCCATAGGGTATTCTGGTCAGGGCCTGCCAGACTTTCTTCTGAAATTCTGTTCCCTGGTAGGCGTAGGGCACGGTAAAAGAGGTTAGAGTGCCTTGAAAGTAGGCCGTTATCTCTTCTTTCGCCTGCTCCAGGACCTGGTTAGATCTATAAACTATCCCTGCTAACTCAGTTCTGTCATTAACCCCCAGGAAATCTACTTGCGTGAGGAAATTTTCCTCAGCAACTAACAAAATATCGCCAATGGGCGAAACCACTATCTGATAGCATCTCATCTTTACCCCTCCTTTACTCTCATTACTTCGCTTCTAAGGAAGACAATCCTGCTAACTATAATCCATGGATAAAAAGAGTAATGGGCACTGCCCGTGCCCATTGCTCTTTAACTGGATATTTTATATAAAAGATAGGTTATACACCATAGCATGGCCGGAGGTAAGGCCCATTTTAGCCATCTGATACCTTGTCCTGTCCTGGCTAAAAAATGATACACGGCAGCAATCCCAAAAGTAACCGCAACACCTAAGGACAGGGTCATAAAATACGCCCACATGCTGGGTTCGTCAAGTCCCCACTTGACCCCCATACTGCCGGCTATGAATACTACACTAAAAAGCAGGACCACGCCCACGAAAATTCTTTTGTTTTTTCCCCTCTTTTGGTAACAATATTCACAGATATATTCAGCCCGGTAAGCATTATTCCAAGGATTTACCTTATGGCTGTGGGTCTCACAAGCAATAGTTTCGCAAAGGCCGCACCTTCTGGTTGCAGTCTCCTCGCAAAAATAACACTGCGCCATTTATTACCTCCCCGGCGTTTACCCATTTGTTTTAAGCCACCTTTTCAAGGCCAACCTTGACTTCTAGTTCCCCTGCGTCACTGATTTGCAAGGGAATCACGATGACATTTCTAATTTTGGAAGAAATCTTCACATCTTTTCCCTATTGACTTGCCCCTCTCATTTTACTTAATTTAGCGTATCATTTTCAACAAATACCCAAAAATCTTGGAGGGAACCCTGGTAGTCGGGGACTTGTCCACCCTTCCCTTTATCAATCAAGAAATCTGTTACCAGATAAGTACGAAATCCCAATTTACCAGCGACTATATCTTCTTCCATATCGTTACCAACCATCCAGCACTGGGCAGGATCCAACTGCAATTTATCTATTATTTCTTCATAATAACGTAACGAGGGTTTACTGCTCCTGCTGTTTTCGTAAGTAGTGATGTAACGCCAGGGTAAACCGTCAATTTTTGCCCAGCGCATGCGCTCTTCAATGGCTAAGCGCGGGAAAACAGGATTAGTTGCCAGGACGATATCCCAACCCCTGTCAACTACCTTTTGCACGATGGATTGGGCCAAAGCTGAAGGTTCGATATATTTTTGCAATTTCCCAAATTCTTGAGTATAGAATTTCTCAAGCAGAGGGTAAACTTCTTCTTTATTTTTCTTAAGCTGGGCCAGGAAATGCTGCATAAATATCTCTTCATTGGTGCCATGTCCCTCATTCTGTAGCATTTTATCTGTAGAAAACCACAGGGCCCGGGTAAAAGCACGGGGTTCTACCAGTGGTGCACAAAACTTTGAAATAGCGTTTATGTATTTTTCGATAAATAGATCAATATTTAATGGGAGCAAGGTACCGTCCAGATCAAAAAGAATCGTTTTTCTCACACAAATGCACATCCCTTTACAAGTTGCCTGTTCACTTTCTAATTTAGTATAAACTATAAATAGTGGCTTAGTCACGCCTTTTATCATATATTAACACGCAATTATTTACGTATCTAAACAGCTTTATGCTAGTATCTCCTTTGGGGATAACGGACGGCTGCATCTATCAACACCTAAAAAGCACCCCAGAAGAGGGGTGCTTCTATTCTCCTTATTTTGTTAATTTTAATTAAACGCTTAACCTCTTATGACGCGAAAGAACCAGTTTTACCCACAACTTTCTTTTCGGTATAGTCAACAATCACAGCAGCGCTAGCATCACCAGTGACGTTAAGCGTAGTCCGGGCCATATCCAGAACACGGTCAATACCGGCAATAAGAGCAATACCCTCCAAAGGTAAATTTATTGACTGGAGAACCATGGTTAACATGATCAAACCCGCTCCCGGTACGCCGGCTGCTCCAATGGAAGCTAAAGTACCGGTAAGTATAACGGTCAATTGCTGCCCTAGGTTAAGGTCTATCCCAAATACCTGGGCAACAAAAACGGCACAAACACCTTGATAGATAGCAGTTCCATCCATATTAACCGTTGCACCCAAAGGCAGCACAAAACTTGCTACGTCCTTATCTACCCCCAGGTTTTCCTCCACAGACTTCATGGAAACGGGAAGCGTAGCGGAACTGCTGCAGGTAGTGAAAGCAATGAGCATGGCAGGAGAAAAGCCTTTGAAGAACTTAAGGGGACTCATCTTGCCCAGAGTTTTAACTGCCGTTGAGTAAACAATGGCCGCATGCAGGATACAGCCAATGTATACAGCAGCAATAACTTTAGCCAATGGAATTAATACTTTGGGGCCATTGGCTGCCACAACGGGTGTAATTAAGGCAAAAACGCCTATGGGAGCAAACTCCATGACTATACCCGTTATTTTGTACATAACCTCGGCTAAACCGTCAAAAAAATGATAGATAGGCTTAGCTCTTTCACCTACCAATGTAATACCTATCCCTAAGAAAAGAGCAAAGACGATGATCTGCAGCATGTCTGCACGGACCAGGGAATCCATGGGATTAGTAGGGAAAATATTTAAAAGAACCTGTGCTAAAGGTGGTGCCTCTTTCCCTGCATACTTCGCGTCGGCAGGGAGTTTCATATTGAGGCCAGGATCAATGATATTTGCCAGGACTAAACCAATGGTTACGGCAATAGCGGTAGTTATCAGGTAGTAACCCACCGTCTTACCGCCCATACGCCCCAGCTTCTTGACATCGCCGACGGATGCGGCTCCCACCACCAGGGAAGATAGGACCAGAGGTACAATAACCATTTTGATCAGATTAATAAAGAGGTCACCAAAAGGTTTAATCCATGTTTTAATGAATCCAGTGTAACTACTTAACAAAACACCTGCAATGATACCAAGGATAAGACCGATTAAAATTTTGGTAGATAACTTCACAACCCTTCTCCTTTCTTAAATAAAATTATCTTTTCTACCGAATAATGCATATTCGTTATGATATTTACTTTTCCTTTTACATGACAACAAAGTATACAAAATACATCTCTACTTTACTAACTGATTATATCTTGGATATGAAAATGAAATATAGTTGTAATTATTGCCATATAAAATATGGCTCAACGACCTTCCAAGGAAACATTTTTGTTACTCACTACGGGAACTAATACATTAAGACCTACGGTAATATATCAAGTAATAACATATTATACGAGGGATATAGTTTCCTGCTCGTAAAAATAAGCCGTCACCAGACGACTTATTCCTTATTGTCTTCGATTGTTTGCCCTCTTTCCACTTTAGAGGGGAATTCATAAATCCTGCATTCCTGTTTAGAAGATTCGTGAAGCTCCTGTTTTTGGACGGTTTGTTCAAACACATCACCACTTAAAATATTGATGATGCGAGTGGTCTCATTATTTCCATCCACATCACTCTCTACCAGAAATTCACTGGCCGGAGTTCTCAATTCCGTCAGGTTTGCTAATAAAGCCTGAAGCATTTCCTTGGATAAAGTTATTCTGACATAGGACATAACATCCCCCCTGTAAAAGAAAGGTACCTAGTTCATTATAGAAAAAAAGGGCTCAAATGCTACTTAGAGGACAGGAAATCCCCAAAAAATGTATAGGGACTAATTATCGTTATATTATTTTGATAGTTTATTGATTTAATTTTTAGAATTGTTCTTGGTGGGTATACAACACCTGGTATATATTTTTTCTGTACTATGTCATTTTATAATAGACAGTGTTATTGTTAGGTGTTATAATACAATCGTTCAGAAGATTGTATTCTTAAAGGGGTGGTTCAAATGTCTCGAGATCAATGGGGTACCAGGCTGGGTTTTATCTTGGCAGCCGTGGGTTCCGCAATCGGTTTAGGAAACATCTGGCGTTTCCCCTACGTAGCTGCCTCTAATGGCGGTGGTGCTTTCCTGTTCCCGTATTTTTTTGCAATCATCACTGCCGGGATTCCTATTTTGATCCTGGAGTTTGCAATGGGACATAAATTTAGGGGTGGTGCTCCCATTACCTTTTCCCGTATGAAAAAACAATGGGAATGGTTAGGATGGTTTCAATCGGCGGTGGCCTTCTTCATTACAACTTATTATGTAGCTGTTGTTGCCTGGGCTGTAAGCTATATCTTTTTTGCCATGACTCAGGCCTGGGGAACTGATACCAAAACATTCTTTTTCGCTCAGTACTTAGGTTTAACAGATAGTCCCTGGAAGTTCGGCGGATTACGTATGAACATTCTATTACCGTTCATTTTTGTCTGGACTATTAGCTATTATATTCTTTCTAAAGGTATTAAAGGCGGAATTGAAAAAGCCAATAAAATCTTAATACCCGCTTTAGTAGTATTAACCGGTGTTATTGTTATTAGGGGCCTAACTCTCCCGGGAGCTATAGACGGTTTGAATTATCTCTTTACTCCTCAATGGGACAAGATCTTGCAGCCTAAGGTTTGGGTGGCTGCTTACGGTCAGATCTTCTTTAGCTTGAGTATTGCTTTTGCCATCATGATTGCTTATTCCAGTTACCTGCCCCCAAAAACTGACATCGTAAACAGCGCCTTTATTACGGCTTTCAGCAACCACGGTTTTGAACTCTTTGCAGCCACCGGTGTCTTTAGCGTTTTAGGTTATATGGCTCACACCCAAGGCGTACCTGTTTCAGAAATAGCCAGTGCTGGCGTAGGACTTGCCTTCATTGTATTCCCCAAAGCCATCAATGCCCTGCCGGCTCTAAAAGGCTTTGTTGGCGCCACCTTTTTCACTGCTCTCTTTTTTGCAGGTATGACTTCTCTGATTTCCATTATTGAAGCATTCCTCGCCGGGATAATGGATAAGTTTAACTTACCAAGACAAAAAGCCCTTAACATTTGTATGGGTGCCTCTTTTGTCATCAGTCTAATTTTTGTTACCGGCTCAGGCCTTATGGTGCTAGATATTGTTGACTACTTTGTCAATAACTTCGGTATCGTTATCGGCGGGCTTATAGAAGTTATCCTTGTTGGCTGGTTCTTTGACCTGGAAAGCTTGCGCAAACATGCCAACGAGTATTCGGACTTTGCTATCGGTTCATGGTGGAATCTCATGATTAAATTTATTACGCCGCTGTTCCTTGGCTTTATGACCTTCCAAAACATTATTGAAAACATCAAGAAACCCTATGAGGGCTATCCGCTTAGTGCTCTCTTAGCCATGGGTTGGGGCGTCTTTGCCGCTTGTTTCATCCTTGGTATCGTCTTCTATTCCATGAAGGGAAATAACGACGTAATGCTTCAGCCTACTAAGGAGGTAGCTTAACTAATGAATACCAGTGCTATAATCATGTTTCTCATAGGTGCAATCATGTTGTGGGGCGGGCTGGCAGTTTGCCTGACTATAGCCCTTAAAAACAAATAGATGAAGAAAAAACTACTACCTGTATCCAGGTAGTAGTCAGTGTTTCCGCTTAATGGATTCTTTTTTTACCGATCCTAAGTACAAGACCTGCGATCATTTCCTTTTCTTCCGGGGTTGCTTCGTCCCACATCTCTTTCATCAGAGCTTCTTCGGGTGTATCAGGTTTTACAAACTTCTGCATCAGATTACCAAGGCTGATCATGCCTTTAACCATTAATTCATCGGAAACACCATGTTTCTGCCCATCGCGGATGGTCTCCGCAAGTTCATGAGGAAAATCTTCTAAATATCCTTTTTCCATAGCAGCACCTCCTATTTTATTTTTACCCCGTTTCCTCACAAACTATCCCGTAAATATTGATAAATTCTATTTAGGATAGTTTTGTACTAGCAAATACTTTTTGCTATAATCAGGAATATAAACTATAGGAGGTGTACGCATTATGTCTAAAAAATGGCAGTGTACCGTTTGTAATTACATATATGATCCGGCAGAGGGCGATCCGGTGGGGGGCATCGAACCAGGGACAAGCTTTAATGATTTACCTGATGACTGGGCCTGCCCTGAATGCGGTGTTGGTAAAGAACTGTTTGAGGAAATATAACCACTTTTCGAGGAATACCAAAAGGTATTCCTCTATATTTTTCTCTTCTCAATCCATTATTTGGTTTTCAATCACTACCATCTCTGTTAACAAATGAAAGGGTGTATTCTGGTTAATCTCTTCTATCCATTGGACAATATCTTCCGGTAACCCCTGCTGGCTTATCAATGAAAACAACCCCTTTAGCTTTACTCTATTTTTAAGTATGATTACTTCTCTTTCCTCGACAAAATTTCCTTTAAAGACCGTGAAACAACCTCCCTCTTGTCCTAATTCTGCGATTTCTAACATATCATGTAACCCCTCCTTCCACCAAATCATATGATAGGGTAGACGAATTGGTTTACTCTATTTTAAGGAGGGATATTATGCAAGACATCAATTCCCAATGGTTTTTTAACTGTACTCCCGTGATTATGGAAAAGGTTTGTGCGACGGGTAGAAAATGCTTCCACGATATTCACTATTTATTCGAAACAGAAACAGGATTGCCCATACCAGCGGACGCATGTCCTATCAACTGTGTAGTAAGCAACTTAATCATCTTCGGTGTTTGTTCAGAACCTCTGCCCAAGGGAGTATTCCCCCCCCGCAGAGTGGGAGGATGCGTATTCTTTACTGTCCAGTACCGGGTTCGCGTATGGTTTGAATTCTTCGATCCTGTAACCAATACTACGGAGGTTGGCGTAGCCAGCGCTGTTTTTGACAGAGAACTGGCTGTACCCATCAAGGATGTGGACGGTGGCTGCGTCCTTTGCAATCCCGAAGCAACGGAATTGTGTATCAGGAGATTACACCTGGATTGCATCCGTGCCGTCGTTGTGCCAAGACCGCAAGGATTCCCCCACACCTTCCCGCCCTTTGCCATTGAGGTTACGGTAGAAAAAGAATTTTTCGTTATGGAATCCGGCCGCTCCATTGTTTGTATTCCCACCTGCTTCAAAGACTGCATCGACTTACCTTTCCCCGTCTTCCCCGGTCAATGTATTCCTTTTGAACGTGAGCCCAAATGCGAAAGCTTCTGTGAAGAAACAGACCTGGAGCCCGGGCGCTGCGCCCAGTGCCCACCCCCGCAGCCTTAAACCGTAATTTAAGAAAACCGCTGTGCGGCTTCGTTAACCGTTAACCGTAAACAGTTTTACTTAAAATAAAAAAGGGACTTACCAGAGCCTATAACTTCTGATATATGAGCAAACACAACGTACCTAAAGATAACCGCTGGGGATTAATTTCCCCAGTTTTTATTTTTTCATTAACCTCTCTCACCTTTGTCACATAAAATAGCTTAGGTATATGGAGGTGTTAGTTATGATTAAAATTTTGCAAAAGGATTTTACTTTACCCCTGCCTACTAAGCACTTAAAGATCATGGGAATTCGCGTGGAAACCGGCCCCAATCCCCACATAGAGATAAACAAACAACAGCTTACAGTAAGGGATAACTGGAATATCCAACTTGTCTGTACTCCTCTGGGGGAAAAAGACTATATTGTGAATCCTACCCTGATGGAATACCAGGTAGAGTGGGTAGACACTTTGGATTTTACCGAAGAACTAAGGGAATCTTCCGTAAATTACAAAAAAAAGCCCCGCAGTATCGCCAGCTGTATTCAGGAGAGCCGGGACTATAAAGCTACTTTATACTTAACCATGGAAATAGTCATTGAAATAGAAGCCAGCTTTTGCAAGAACACACCCCAAGATTCCAGAGCTGTTCCTCCCCGAGTTGAAGCACCTCCCAAACCTTCTGCAATCTCTCCCAAGCCCCAACTTCCTCCGGAGCCTCTTTCGGTTTATGTAACAGGAGACCAGCTTAAGATTTTCGAAGAAAGACTGAGTAAATTGGAAAAGCAGGTTCAGGAGTTATTATCCTTCAAGGATTCTGCCGGAACCCCATTACATGATGATAAAAAACCAGAGTCTTCTGTTAAAGCATGCAAAATGTCGGGGAAGATCATCGATGCTTTCCGCTTAACCCCTGTAGCCAAAGGAATCATAGAGTTTACCTTGTCGGGTCAGGAAGAACCTGTATATAAAATTGCAGCTGATGAACGGGGGGTTTACTCCCTGGAAATCGAACCCGGCGTGTATGATATTAAAGTAAAACATCCCCGCTATTTGCTTCTTTCTCTTAGAAACTATGCCTTAAAAGAGACGGATGAAAAAGTACAGGATTTCATGTTGCGACGTGCTTGAAAGGAGGTAAGTAACAGTTACAGATTAATTGAACAAAAGTAAATAAAAAACAATAATCCATTGACATCGAACAAGTGTTCTAATTAGAATAATGGCAAGGGGTGGTGTCAATGGAAAAGATGCTAACATCTCATCAGGCAGCAAAGCTATTAAACGTATGGCCTCACACGTTGCGCCGCCGGGAAAGAGAAGGGAAATTAAAACCATTGCGCACACCCGGCGGTCACAGGCGTTATAAAGAATCGCAGATAATGGCTTTGATTGGTGAAGAGATAACTGTCATTGAAAGCGAGGTGGCTGCCGGTGAAAACGACAGCGATGGGAGTAATCCTTGAACTCACCGAAACCCAGCAAGCCTACCTCGATAACCTCATGGCCCGTTACTGTGCAGCAGTCAGGTGGAGCTTTAAAAGATTACTGGAAGGCAAAGGAATCCAGGACATCCGCCAAGGCGTGCAAGTCAAGTATAACCTCAACTCCCGGCAGGCTAACGATGCGGTGTATGATGCCCAAAGCACCATCAAAAGCCAACATCAATTGGTAAAATTACACTACGCCAATACTCTGGCCAAAGTAGAATTTACCCAAAAGCGAATAGCCAAAGCCAAATCGTCCAGGAAAAAAGCCAACCTGCAAAAACGGCTGGCGAAAGAACAAAGAAAGCTGTCATACTGGCAAAAACATCTGGAAGCCAAGACCTTTCCGGCAGTTGTTTTCGGCGGCAAAAAACTGTTTCTGGAAAGATGTAAAGGCAATATCACCCGGAAAGAATGGCAGGAAGCAAGAAGCAACCGTTACCTGTCCCGGGGAGACAAGACCAAGGGCGGCAACTTGAACACTCGCTTATACGAAGTTGATGGTCAAATCTATCTTGATATAGCAGCGGAACAGGTGCAGACGGAGAAAACTGTCAGATATAACCGGATTACAGCGCCGGTCTACCTGGCCCATAAACCCTCAAAAAAGACGGGTAAAATTAACGGACGGAACTACCGGCAGATGGTAGTGGATTATCTAAAAACAGGCGCTGCCTATCAAATAGAAATAATCCGTAAGGACGGCAGGTACTATATTCATGTCACCATCGAAGAAGATATTCCGGTTCCCTATCATGCCCACAGTGTTGTTGGGGTAGATACCAACCCTGACGGCTTAGGGGTGGCTCTGACAGACTACCTGGGGCAGTACCGTGGCAGTCAGTGGTTAAGACAGGGAGAATGGACTTATGCCGGAAGCAACCGGAGGGATAACCTTATTGGAGAAACGGTAAAGAAAGTAGTGGCTCTGGCAAAGGAAACAGGCAGCGCCCTGGTGACAGAGGACTTAAAGCTTAAACACGACAAGTCCGTAACGGCCAAATTTAACCGTATGAGTCACGGTTTTGTCTGGTCAAAATTTTTGGCAGATGCAGAACGGAGGGCTTTGAGGGAAGGAGTGCCGGTGTTCAAAGTAAAACCGGCCTTTACCTCGGTAATAGGAATTCTGAAATACCAGCACCAGTACGGGTTATCAAACCACCAGGCAGCAGCCTTGGTGATAGCCCGGAGGGGTCTGGGTCATGTTTCAGAAAGAGTTCCCAAATTACTGGCAGACAGGTTTATCAAAGCAAAAGAAGGCTTTAGAAAGCTAAATAACTGGCAGCAGTGGTCTGCTGTCAAGAAAGCAATATTAAAACATCTAAAGAAGAAAGGGGTGAACAGCCTGGTTTCCTGGCATGTTCACCGGAAAGAACTGTTAGGTGTAGGGTAAAACCCTATTCTCATAAGTTTGCGTTATGGCAGCAGTACACGCTGTGAAAGGCTGCTGTCATAAGTTAACTACCGAGGCAAGGGTAACACCCTTTCTGGGCAGGACGGACCCGGCACTCAATGGAACAAGAGTATTCTTCGCAGAAGGGGATCTTAAAAGTCACAACTGCTTTTAGAAATATGCTGATAAAATTGAGTACCGGGACGGCGGTGAACCGCAAGGCAAACCACCCGGAACATAAGCGAGAGCTTATGGCCTGGCAGTTGAATCCTGTGACACTGCCTCTCGTTAGTCGACGGGAGAGAAAACTAAATGAATCTGGATTATCCTGTATAAATCAGATATGTTTAGCTTTCAGAAACCAGGTCTATTATGGGAACAACCGAAATGCTGCAAAGAGCCTTAACTTATGAGGAAGCCTTGCTGAGAAACTACCAGACTTATGCGGCCCAGGCAAGCAGCACCGAGATCGGTACACTATTTCAGGAATTGGCCCAAGATAAAGCGGCACAAATTGAGCGTCTCAAGGCCATGTTCAATCGTTATTGTAAAACTTGAGGGTCTAATAACAAACGTCCCAAGTTATGGGAGAAGAGTGTGTCGCCAAAGTAAATGCCATGCATGCATCTTAAATTTTATAATATCTGGGGAACTAAACCGTGAGAGGTCAGAATCAACACATGTGCCTAATGCCCTTTTGTGACATTAGCCAGTGTTTAATCTGACCTCTCTTTATTTTTACAACGTTTCAATTCCTTACACTTGCTTTCGACAGTGCGTAGGCACAAAAATCGCCGCCATCCCAGGCGGGTCAAAGCTTTGAAACACTTGTGGATAACTTCGCGTATGTCTACAATTTTTTAGTCATTCGAGGGGCAATGTGCCATATTCTCGGGGGTTCATCAATTTTGAGAGCTGAAAAAAATACCGTTCTGTTCCTCGGTTGTTTCAGTCCTTTGCCATACCCGTCCGTCTACCGATTCGTATTCAATCAGATGCATTTTTTCTAACTCCATCCGCAGGCTTCGCCAGGTCTGTTTAGTTTCCACTTCGGCCAGACGGACTAACAACAGGGCTAACCAGCAGAGAAGGACATGAGCTTTAATGCGTTCATCCTTGCGGTGGTAGACAGGACGAAGGTCTAACGTCGTTTTCAGGGTTCGGAACGCGGCTTCAACATCCATAAGCTGTTTGTATCCTAGTGCAATGTCTTCTGCAGAAAGGGTATCGTCAGAGGTACGGATCAAATATTTCCCGTCCAGTCGCTCTGCTTCTTTTACTGCCTGACGATCAATTTTCAGGTTACCGCGCTTATCCATCTTTAGGTAACGTTTGTAGACTTGGTGGCTGTAAAGTCGGCAGTGGGCCTTGGTATGGGCCTCACCGTTCAGGTCTTTTAATTTAGCCAGTTCCTGGGTCAATTTTTCCAGGTGTTTCTCGCGGGTAGCCGCGTCCCGTTTAGCTTCTGCCGGGTTACGGACCAAAACATAACGCACCCGGGCTTCACCGTCGCCAATTACGATTTCTTTAACCTCCAGATTATCACGAATCGTCTTAAACCGACCGGGGTGAGCTAAAGCTGCCTCTACTGTAGGTTTACCTGCCAACATCTTTTCTCCGGCAATGTAGTGGCCACCAGCTTGCTGTAAGATGCGCAAGTTCTCTTCAGAGGAAAAACCCCGGTCAACCACCGTGACCACACGGCCTAGTTTCCAGTCGATTAGATCTTTCTTCACCTCTGGGATTACAGTCATGTCAGAAGTGTTACCTGGCCAGACCCAGCAGCGAATAGGAATGCCGTTTCTGGTTACGGCCAGACCAATCACAATCTGGGGTAAATCAGCACGGTGATCCTTAGAATGGCCTAAACTGCGGAGTTGATCATCTTCCCAGTCATCCATCTCAAAATAAGTGGAGGTGGTATCAAAAAACAGCAAGTCAACCTCCAGATTAAACAGATCGGCTGCCGCATTGAAAACCTCACGCTGGATTGCTCCTTCAGACTCCAGGAGAAAATCCATGGCCCGATAACAGTGCTGAACCTCGAGGTTATCTAACTGAGGAATAACCACCTGTCCAGGAACCCAATCTTCAAAGGCCAGTTTACTGGAGGGAGCTAACGCCCGATTAGCCACCATCGCGAAAATAGCCCGTTCAACCGGGATACGAAACTGCCGATCATCCATCCGTTTAATCAGGATCGTATCAATGCCAATTTTCTTCCAGAGCTGATCTAGAAACCAGGCCCCACCCAGGGGGCGGCTAGACTTAAACTTTAGAGGTGGAGCAGAGGGTTCACTGTTTACGGGAGGTTCATCACCTAAGAAACGGTGAATGCTGGCTGCCAACCGGCGGAGAACATCCATATCCAATTCGTCCATCCGGCCAAAATTATAAAGCACCTTGGCTTGTGGCTGGCCTGACTTGGGATTACGGATGTTATGGGCGAGCTGGACATATTTGGTAACAGTATTATCTTTGTTTTTTCGGGTAGTTGTGCGTATATACATGCCTACATTTTACCACAATACCAAAACTATCTCAATAAATATAAGCATGTATACAAAGTTATCCACAAAAACGTGTGCCTACAAGAGTTTGAATTTTTGCCTTGTGGATAACTCGTGAAACCCTTATATTTCAAGGATTCTTATTTCGGATAAATGCCTAAATACGAGAAAAACTGTCGAACCCGAGTTACAGACAGGATAAAAAAAGCGCGACCAAGGTCGCGCGCTCTTTGGTTCCTATAACTCATATTTAATACCATGCACACCTAAGTATTCTTTTGGGCGCATCTCACCGCCACAAACCTCACAACTAAACCTTGGTGGAACTGAAATATCTCCGTCATCCATCATATCGCAGTAATCCACCACTTCCTTCGGAATGTCTTCTTCTATGTTACACTGCAAACAAACAAATTTGATGGTTGCCTTGCCGCCTACTTTAGGCGGCTTTTTCTTTGCGTGTTTCTTTCTTTTTCTGCTTACTGGGCTCATCTATTCCTGCCAACTCCTTTAGTCTTTTTTTAGCAAAGTCATCTACGGCATCAACAACTTTCAATATCCCTGATTTTAGACACACTTTCCCCTTGTATTCCATTATCTCTTTACATCTCATACATTCTAACGGGTCTTTTCCTGTGAATTCTTCTATTTTATTTCTCCAGCCTATCCGTTGCTTTCCTCTTTGGCCGTTTTTCCTTCTTTTCTGCCTTCCCAGGTATGCTTCCATTAATTTGTCAGCCAATCTTTTACTCCTTCTGGAGTAAATTCCATAATACCGGATTGTTTTAAATTGCTCATCCGGTATATGCCTTATTATCCGTGATATGAATTCTTCTACGGTGATGGTTTCTTGTTTTTCTTTTTGCTCTGTTTTATCAAAGTATTTAAAGGTTACATTTTCCCCGTCATAGTCTACAATTCTGCTTAACGCCATGGCAGGTCTTCTCATGTACCGCCCTATATATCCTACTTGGGCTTCTACTGACCCTTGTCCTTTTTTATTGGGCGGACCATAGATTACAAATCCTTCAGGGTTATCATCCCATATCTTTTGAAACAACTTCTTATATCGTTTAACTTCTTGTTCCGGCAGTTTTTTCTTCAACATCTCCATTACTGCCGCCTGCCACCTTTTCCTCAGCATTACATATGGGATAAAGTCTTTAACAACCCATTTCCCCGCTCCGTCAAAACCACCTTCAGTTACTAGGATATGTACATGGGGATTGAAGTTCATTCTTGCTCCAAAGGTATGTATTCCTACCATGGCGCCGGATTTGACTTTTCCTCTTTTCTTCAGCCATTCTAATAGTATTTTTACTGCCAGGTCCATTAGATCTTTCAAGAGTTCTCTATGACGGGTAAATATTTCCCACAAACGTTCGTCCACTGTAAACATGATGTGGCGATGAGGAACCGGATACATTCTTTTACTGGTTTCTCGACTCCATTCTTGGGTGTATCCGGTTGCGCACGATGTACAAAAACGTCCCTTACACGTGTGAGGAACTATTTTCATTTCTCCACATACCGGACATGCGAACAGAGTAAATCCTGCTTCTTTTTGTCCACATCGATTAAATTTATTGATTTCCTTTATCACAACAGGACGTATTCTGTCTTCGTATTTATTAACAAACTTTTCCCAATGCTTGTTCTCATCAAAAAATATCTCTCTTAAGATATTATCCTGGCCCATATGTTCTCACCTTTCTAACGACTACTTCCTGCTTTCGTTAAAAAATGAAAAAACCCTTGCTTAGCAAGGGCTGAGAACCACAAAAATTTTTATACTTTCCTATACGTTAAAAAAAGCGCGACCAAGGTCGCGCGCTCTTTGGTTCCTATAACTCATATTTAATACCATGCACACCTAAGTATTCTTTTGGGCGCATCTCACCGCCACAAACCTCACAACTAAACCTTGGTGGAACTGAAATATCTCCGTCATCCATCATATCGCAGTAATCCACCACTTCCTTCGGAATGTCTTCTTCTATGTTACACTGCAAACAAACAAATTTGATGGTTGCCTTGCCGCCTACTTTAGGCGGCTTTTTCTTTGCGTGTTTCTTTCTTTTTCTGCTTACTGGGCTCATCTATTCCTGCCAACTCCTTTAGTCTTTTTTTAGCAAAGTCATCTACGGCATCAACAACTTTCAATATCCCTGATTTTAGACACACTTTCCCCTTGTATTCCATTATCTCTTTACATCTCATACATTCTAACGGGTCTTTTCCTGTGAATTCTTCTATTTTATTTCTCCAGCCTATCCGTTGCTTTCCTCTTTGGCCGTTTTTCCTTCTTTTCTGCCTTCCCAGGTATGCTTCCATTAATTTGTCAGCCAATCTTTTACTCCTTCTGGAGTAAATTCCATAATACCGGATTGTTTTAAATTGCTCATCCGGTATATGCCTTATTATCCGTGATATGAATTCTTCTACGGTGATGGTTTCTTGTTTTTCTTTTTGCTCTGTTTTATCAAAGTATTTAAAGGTTACATTTTCCCCGTCATAGTCTACAATTCTGCTTAACGCCATGGCAGGTCTTCTCATGTACCGCCCTATATATCCTACTTGGGCTTCTACTGACCCTTGTCCTTTTTTATTGGGCGGACCATAGATTACAAATCCTTCAGGGTTATCATCCCATATCTTTTGAAACAACTTCTTATATCGTTTAACTTCTTGTTCCGGCAGTTTTTTCTTCAACATCTCCATTACTGCCGCCTGCCACCTTTTCCTCAGCATTACATATGGGATAAAGTCTTTAACAACCCATTTCCCCGCTCCGTCAAAACCACCTTCAGTTACTAGGATATGTACATGGGGATTGAAGTTCATTCTTGCTCCAAAGGTATGTATTCCTACCATGGCGCCGGATTTGACTTTTCCTCTTTTCTTCAGCCATTCTAATAGTATTTTTACTGCCAGGTCCATTAGATCTTTCAAGAGTTCTCTATGACGGGTAAATATTTCCCACAAACGTTCGTCCACTGTAAACATGATGTGGCGATGAGGAACCGGATACATTCTTTTACTGGTTTCTCGACTCCATTCTTGGGTGTATCCGGTTGCGCACGATGTACAAAAACGTCCCTTACACGTGTGAGGAACTATTTTCATTTCTCCACATACCGGACATGCGAACAGAGTAAATCCTGCTTCTTTTTGTCCACATCGATTAAATTTATTGATTTCCTTTATCACAACAGGACGTATTCTGTCTTCGTATTTATTAACAAACTTTTCCCAATGCTTGTTCTCATCAAAAAATATCTCTCTTAAGATATTATCCTGGCCCATATGTTCTCACCTTTCTAACGACTACTTCCTGCTTTCGTTAAAAAATGAAAAAACCCTTGCTTAGCAAGGGCTGAGAACCACAAAAATTTTTATACTTTCCTATACGTTAAAAATACAGGGCGCCGGGCAATATATTGCCCGGCGCCCTGTATTGCGGTCTCTAGCTAAGATTATTTTAGTAAGTATAGAAGCCTTTGCCGGTTTTTCTCCCCAGATGACCCGCCCTCACAAGTTTCCGCATGAGGGGACAGGGACGGTATTTGGAATCACCGAATTCGGCGTAGAGCGTTTCCATTACAAAGAGACATACATCAATCCCGATTAAGTCAGCCAGGGCCAGGGGCCCAATGGGATGATTGGCGCCCAGTTTCATGGCTGTGTCAATGTCCTCGGCGCTGGCTACGCCTTCCATCAGAATGTAGGCAGCCTCATTGATCATGGGAACTAAAATCCTGTTGACACAGAAACCAGGGGCTTCCTCGACGGCTACAGGCGTTTTACCCAGTTTAACGGTAAGCTCTTTGATGGTATTGAATGTCTCATCGGAGGTAGAGGCTCCTTTAATCAGTTCCACCAGTTTCATGACGGGAGCAGGGTTAAAGAAATGCATCCCCATCACTTTTTCCGGCCGTTTGGTAGCGGCTGCAATTTCACTGATGCTTAAAGCCGAAGTATTGGAAGCCAGTATGCACTCGGGTTTGCAGATTTGATCCAGAGCTTTGAAAATCTCTTTTTTCAGTTCCATTTTTTCAATGATGGCCTCAATCACCAGGTCAACATCTTCTGCCATCTGCAGATCGGTGGTCCCGGCAATTCTCCCCATGATTTCATCGAATTTTTCCTGGGTCAGTTGCCCTTTTTCCACACTTCTTGCCAGGTTTTTGCCGATGGTCTTTAAACCCTTGTCAACAAAACGGTCTTCAATATCTCTCAAAATCACTTCATATCCGGCCTGAGCCACTACCTGGGCAATCCCGGCACCCATGGTTCCTGCCCCTAAAACCATAATTTTCATAAACCTTATCTCCTCCTCTTTTGTTTATGTTATTTAATTAATTCTACCACGGTAGCCAGGGCCGGACCCCCGCCTACACAAAGAGAGGCTACACCAAACTTTCCGTTTCGCCGCTTCAGTTCATTTAATAAGGTAACCACAATACGGATACCGGTACAACCTACAGGGTGTCCCAGGGCGATTCCGGAACCGTTGGCATTGACCTTTTCCATGTCAAGTTTCAGTTCCCTGTTCACGGCAATAAACTGAGCTGCAAAAGCTTCATTGATTTCAAAGTAGTCAATTTCATCCATGGAGAGTCCTGCGTATTTCAGGGCTTTGGGAATGGCATAGGCGGGACCGATACCCATAATTTCCGGTTTAACCCCGTAAGAGGCCGTGGCCAGCAGACGGGCCACCGGCTTTATTCCCATGGCTTCTGCCTTCTCTTTGGCCATCAAGACAAGGGCAGCAGCGCCATCGTTCACACCAGAGGCATTACCAGCAGTCACGGTACCGTCTTTTTTAAAGGCAGGACGAAGTTTGGCCAGGCTTTCCAGGGTCACATCGGCCCGGGGATGTTCATCGGTGTCAAAAACAAAAGGTTTCTTATTCTTCATGACTTCCACGGGTACAATTTCATCTTTGAATTTACCTTCGGCAATAGCCTTTACGGCCCTTTGATGACTAAGGTAAGCCAATTCATCCTGTTCTTCACGGGAAATCCCGTACTGCTCCACCAGATTCTCAGCAGTAATCCCCATGTGATAGCCCATCATGGCACAGATCAGCCCGTCATGAAGCATGGAATCTTCAATGGCGCCATGGCCCATCCGGTACCCCTCCCTGGCTTTCAGTAAAAGATAAGGGGCCTGGGACATGCTTTCCGTACCAAAAGCAACACTGATATCGGATTTGCCCAACATGATTTGCTGGGAAGCAATTTCCAGGGCACGCATGGCCGAGCCGCACTGCTGGTCCACCGTTACCGCCGCAGCTACTTCGGGAATACCGGCTTTCAACTGCACCTGACGGGCCGGGTTGCCTTTAGCGCCCGCTTTGTAGATCATCCCAGCTACGACATCTTCTACATCCTTAGCTTCAATGCCTGCTTTGGCTAAAACCCCCTGTACGGCAATTACGCCAAGATCCACAGCCGATACATCTTTTAATGTCCCCAAGTAGTCACCAATGGCCGTCCTGACGCCGCTCACAATAACTACTTCGCGCAAAAAACCACCCCTCTTCAAATACCGCATGTATTAATCATGTATTAATATGTTGCAAGATTCGTGCCACCCTTTTAAATTGTTGTTATCCCCTACAGGACAGGGTATTCCGAAATTGACCAAAAGAGAAACGTCCAGATTATTAGACATTCTCTAAATTAATAGACAGTTGTCATTTATTTGATCTTGTATTTTTCAAGTTTCAGGTAAAAATTAGAGCGGCTCATCTCTAAGAGCTGGGCTGCCTTATTTTTATTGCCCTTGCTTATCTCCAAAGCTCTACGAATCGCAATCTTTTCCGCCTCTTCCAGGTAATCCTTAAGGGAGACCGTTGCCGGGAAAACCCTGCTGTCGCCCAGGGAATTTTTCAAGTAAGCCGGTAAACTGGCGGCAGTAATCGTGTCGCCATCAATAAAGTTCAGTGTCCTTTCCAGGATGTTCTCCAGTTCCCGAATATTCCCCGGATAATGGTAATCACTGAGGATCTCCAGGGCTTCTTTGTCTATCTTTGGTAAGGATATGCCCATTTTACGCGCCAGTTTTTCCAAAAGATATTCCACTAAATAGGGAATGTCATCCCGCCGGTCCCGCAAAGCAGGTATCTTCAGTTCCACCACATTGAGACGATAATAAAGATCTTCTCTGAAGACCTTTCTCTTTAAGAGGTCCTCCAAATTGCGGTTGGTAGCAGCAATTACCCGTACATTGATAGGAATAGACTTGTTGCCCCCAACCCGTTCGATTTCTTTTTCCTGGAGTACCCTTAAAAGTTTAGCCTGCATATTAGAGGGCATATCACCAATTTCATCCAAAAATATAGTACCGGCCTGGGCCAGTTCAAATTTACCGATACGTCCACCTCTTTTGGCCCCGGTGAAAGCACCTTCCTCGTAACCAAAAAGCTCAGATTCTAAAAGGTTTTCCGGAATGGCCGCACAGTTGACTTTGAGAAAGGGACCGCTGCGCCTGGGGCTGGCTTCGTGAATGGCCTGGGCAAATAGTTCCTTCCCAGTGCCACTCTCGCCCCGTATCAATACCGTCGAACCTGTCTGGGCCACACGGTAGGCCACAAGTTTTAACTCCTGCATTTCTTTGCTTAGTCCGATGATGTCTTTCATGGTGTAATGGGAACCATGGACTATCTTCAGGGTATCTTTGTAATACTCCAATTCCTTCTGTAAAGAATTAACCTTCTCCACTAGCTGATTCAACTCACCTAAATCATTAAAAATGGCTTTGCCTACAGCCCCTACAATTTTACCGTCTATTTCTATGGGAAGCCTGTTACAGACCATGGCCGTTCCTTTGATATACTGGATTTGTCCCAGCTCCGGTACTCCCGTTTGGGCCACAATATGCATCCTGGTATTTTCGATTACTTCCGTCACATGCCGGCCAATAGCCTCTTCACGTTTGATACCGAGGAAATCGGCATAGGTCTGATTAATCATGGTAATATACCCCTGGGCATCAACCACGACAATCCTTTCATAAGCACTTTCCAAAATAGTTTCCAAGAGCTTTTTTCCCTGATGGCTCAATTAAAGCCCCCCTACAATATACGGCGAATTAATAACAAAGCCTCTTTGCGATAACGTTTAAAAAGTATATAGCCCCCCCACCAAAACAAGATTACCTCCAGTGTGCTGTTCACGAAAAAGCCTAGGGTAAAGGCCTTCCCCAAAAGAAGAATATCCTTTAAACAGATGTGAGAAATCCCCTGGATGGCCTGCCATATATTTTCCGTGGGTACTCCTGTAATTAGATCTCCTACCAGAAAATTCAAATAAAAAAAGAAAGGAAACAAAGGCATAAAGACAGCCCAACCTACTGTAGCCGCGGCCATATTGGTCCGGAATAACCTGGCCATGCCTACGGCAATCAAGGGCCCGAAGCCAAAGGTAGGATAAAAATGCACAAAAGCACCCCAGGCAATCCCCCCGGCGATAGCCTTAGGGGAATCGTGCAAACGAAAGAGTTTAAGCAAATAGAACTTTAAGCGGCGCCTGTATGTCATCTTCACCCTCCTTTTTACTTACTTTATTATTCTCTACTGAAAAAGAAATTCCTGTAATCAACAACGTTAGCCATTTTTAAAAGTCCGGAAGATTTATTAAAAAGGAAAAGGCCCGGTTTTAACCGGACCTTTGCTACATCTTGTCCATATTAAAATTGTATTAAATCAGGAAGATGGCTACGATCGTGGTAGCTAAGAAACCGAGCATAACAGGGATAAAGTTACGGCGGGCCAATTCCATAGGCTCTACACCACAGATGGCCGCAACGGGAATGAGACCCCAGGGAATAATAGTTCCGCCACCGACCCAAACGGCAGAGATTTGTCCCAAAGCTCCCAGTACGCCCACATCTCCATTAATGGCTGTACTGAAGGTTTGGGCTAAACCACCCACCAGAGGAAGCCCGGAGAAGCCGGAACCGTCCAAACCGGTAATACCACCGATGATCAGCTGAATAAAAGCTACAGGGGCAGCGGAAAGTGGTGTGTTCTGGGAGAGGAAAAGACCAATATCAGTCAAAAGACCGGTGGCCTCTTTGCCGAGGATAGCTTTGGCCGTTCCTTCTGAACCCAGGAAGAAGAAGGCACCGATTACGATAACGGGAGCAAATACCTTAATACCGAACATAAAACCATCACGGACAAAGTCTGTAACTTTTTCCAGAGCCTCGCCTTTGAACTCGATGGCAGCAATTAAACTCATCAGAACAAGAGCAGTACCACCAATGAGGGCAGTAGCGTCACCGCCTTTGAGATCCAGCGTAAGCATAGCCACTACGTCAGCGATAAAGACCAGAGGAATAATCACAGCAAATAACTTAGCAGCGCCGGAGGGTTCAGCGACTGCGGCAGTCTCAGCGTAAGCTAAAGCTTCATTAGCATATTTTTCCTTATTAGCCTTCATATCTTTCTTCAGCATATAGAAGGCCACACCGACTGTAACCACAGCCATGGTAATAAAGAGCGGTGCACCGTGAGAAGTGATGATGGTGGGATCCTTTAGGCCGGCTGCTTTAGCCGTAATACCAGGCGCACCCTGGATAATCCAGTCACTGGATAACGCAATACCGTGACCAAAGAGGTTCATGGCAATAGCAGCCCCGATAACAGGAAGGCCGGCTCTTACGGCTACCGGTACCACCAGAGCACCAATGAGCGCCACGGCGGGAGAAGGCCACACAAACCAGGCCACAACCATCATACCAAAGCCCACAACAAAGAAAGTAATCTCGGGAGTTACCATTAATTTCTGGGCAGGCCTGGCAATCAGGGCATCAATACCCGTGGCCGACATCGCTTTCGACATAGCCACAACTAAGGCGATAACAGTTATAATTCCGAGAAATTCGGTACCTGCAGCCACGAGGGCATTAAACATAATCTGAATGGTTGTAACAAATTTCCCGCTATAAGCAAAACCAATAACAAAAAGTCCGACAATACAGGGTAAAACAGTGTCTCTGCGGGCAATCATCGTTCCCATAACGATTAATACCATGAGAATATAAATGTAGTGCAGGGCATTTAAAGTTACCATTGTATACCTCCTCAAATATTAATTAGGGGCTAGGAAAGCACCAAAAAGCACAATCGTCCTAAAAATTGCACACCTCCTCATCATTGAGTAGCGGCGACAGGTAATACATCAACCGCATTATGTCGAAATTATTCGCCAAGTAGACGCATACTCCTTCAAACAAATGGATATAATGACATAAAATTAATAATACAATTTTTTGTAAAAACCTTTCTTTTTCTGTGAATTTAGGGGGGGTACTCGCATGAACCTTTGTCCCCTATGCAACGGCCTGTATTTCCTCACTGAACCATGCCCTAAGTGCGGGACGCTTTTAGAGGATACGGGCATGCTGGAAAATTTCTTAGGTCCTTACAGTCCTTATCTGGACGAAGAAATCCTTGATCGGGTAGACGGGGTGGGGCCGGGGGAATGCGTTCACCTCCTAAGCTGTCCTCGCTGCAGTTACGACAAACGCGTTGTGATAGACCGGCTGCTGGATTAATAAGGGTAGAGTAGAAAAAAGGCGTTCTCAAAAGATAACTTATCTTTAGGAGAACGCCTTTGCTCTCGAATTTTTGTCTTCAAGTTGTGTTCAGTATAGCATGATGTAACCTTAAGATACAACTTATTCTCACTGAAAATAATGTATACTTGTTAACTCCAAAATTATTTAATGATGCGGGGGAGTTCGATCAAACCATGACCCTGCTGTTCCCGGTTTAATTTCTCAAGTATCACAGCTCCCCGGGCCATTATTTCTTTTACTTGTGCAGGCGGCATAGATCCATAATAATTCAACAAATCTGTAACGATACCCGTAATATGCGGTGCGGCAAAAGAAGTTCCACTGCTCACCTTATATCCGCCGTTTATCCAGGTGGAACGGATATCTACACCAGGGGCACAGAAATCTATCTCCGGACCGGTGCTGGAAAAGCTGGCAATATTATCTTGACGGTCTGTGGCGGAAACAGCAATCACTTGAGGAAAACGAGCAGGGTAATTCACGGAATTGGTGCCGCCGTCATTCCCGGCGGCTGCTACCAGGACTATTCCCCGTTTGTGGACCATATCCATTACCCTGGCAAAGGTCTGATTTGTTTCGGAGGTGGAGAAACTCATATTGATGACGTCGACCTGCCTACGCATTAACCAGTCTATGCCTTCGATAATATCTGAAAGTTTGCCGCTACCCTTTTTGTCAAAGGCTTTTACAATATAGAAATCTACGTAGGGGTTAATGCCGACCATGCCGAAAGGATTATTTAAAGCCCCGATGGTGCCGGCCACATGGGTACCATGACCGTAGTCATCCCGGTAACTGGGGTACCCATCCAGTGTACTGATACCATCCCGGATATTCTCTTTCAAATCGGAATGAAAATAATCTATGCCGGTATCGATAATCCCTACCTTTATCCTCCTGTCCCTTAATTTATTCCAGACCTGGGGAGCACCAATTCTTTTTATGCCCCAATCAATGGATTGGTGGGGGAAAACCTGGGGTGGGGGAGGCTCTTTTTGATATGGTGGTTGTTGGGGAACCGGGGGATAAAAAAAGAACCCAGGCCACAGGCATAATTTAAAATCCAAGTCCTCTTCCACCGTAAAATTATCCGGGTTATCACGCACAGCGATTAACGCTTCACTCTCGGCCGGAAACTCACAAACAAAACCTTGGACCAGGGGAAGTTCTTTTACAATTTTACCGCCCGATATGGCCAGGGCCTGCTTTAACTGGGCTACACCTTTCTCACTTGCCGCAGTAATAATCTTCCTGACATAGCCAGGATTATCTTTCCGTGTCACCATACTAATGTCTCCTTTCTCCGGTTAAACAAATATCTTACTGTTGTACCTTATGCCGGAGAAAAGGAATTGGCTACAATTTACGACAAAACTTGGTCCGGGAATATATTTGACGTAATGCCGTCTAAACAACAAAGGACAATATTGTTATAATAATAGTACTATTTTGTAGGATGTGAATTTCATGCGCAACTCCCTCCTGGCCCTTCTCTTCCTGGCTCTCCTGTTGTCAACAGGCTGTGTCGCAGTTTCCCTGGCCGATGCGCAAATACCCGGGCAAGAAACACCACCCTTTATTCCCGATGACACACTGGTAATCACAGCCGTAGGGGATATTATGATGCACAATACCCAGATTGTGTCCGGTTATGAGCCGCAAACAGGCACTTATAACTTCGGTAAATTCTTTAACGAAATTAAACCCCTGCTCCTGGCCTCAGACCTGGTCTTAGGCAACCTGGAAACAACCCTCAGCGGCAAAAAGGCGGTTTACAGCGGGTACCCCCGCTTTAACGCTCCGGAGCAACTGGCCCTTAACCTGAAAGAAGCGGGTTTTCATATTTTAACGACTGCCAACAACCACTGCCTGGATAAAAACTTTACCGGACTTGCCAGTACCCTAAAATTTCTGGACCAGGCAGGATTGCTGCACACGGGTACCGCCCGGAGTCAGGAAGAACGGGATTCAATCTTATTCGTAGAAAAAAAGGGTGTAAAAATAGCAATCCTCGCCTACACCTACGGCACTAACGGCATCACCCCTCCAAAAGATAAACCTTATGCCGTAAATATACTGGATGAAGATTTAGTAAAAAAAGATATAGCCAAAGCCCGAACCCAGGGAGCACAGCTCATTATTCTCTCCCTCCACTTTGGCCAGGAATATCAACAACAGCCTGACCCCATTCAGAAAGACCTGGCCTACCAGTTCCTGGAGGCCGGGGCGGATATTATCCTGGGACACCACCCTCATGTCTTGCAGCCTATGGAGATTGTTAGCTTAAAAGAAAACGGAAAAGAGAAAAATAAATTTGTCATCTACTCATTAGGTAACTTTATCTCCGATCAGTCAGGACTGGAACGTCAGTCCAGTATCATCTTGAATATCCACATTGGTATTGACAGAACCACAAGTGAGCCTTACTTAAAAGAAATCTCCTACGTACCGATCCTCACCCGCCGCTACTTCATGCATGGTAAAACGGCCTTCCAGGTCTTGGCTGTTGAACCTGCTTTAACCACCATAAGGACAGGCCCTGCCCACTCTTTTACTCCCACGGATATTCAAAACCTGGAGAAAGCCTGGAATCATGTAACCACCCATTTAGAAACCCCTGACCCCCGGATTAAGCTGCTAAGACTTGCCATTCCCCAGAGCCACTTGCACTTAATCAAATCTTTAGTCGACACTTAAGGGTCTCGTCTCCCGTTTCCCGCTTCCCCACATCCGACATTAGGGACCAGAGCCCAGTGCCTATATAATCAGTGACCGGAGTCCAGTGTCCGGTGTCCGGTTTATTAACTGGTCACAGGTCACCGGTCACTGGTCACCGATACGGGTCACAGGTCACCGGTCACTCATTAAACTGAAGAAAGAGCCCTGGGGCTCTTCTTTTAAATACAGCAGATGAGTTTTCGTTTATTAAGAATGGTAATCTGGTTCTTATCCGTCTCAATAACCTTTGTTCTTTTTAAATCACTCAAAACCCTGGTTACTGTTTCCCGGGTAAGCCCTACCATGTTGGCCAGTTCCTGGCGGCTCAGGCTAAGATTAATCACCACACCCTCCTCGGTCTCCGTACCAAAAGCCTCACTGAGTTTAAGGAGAAGTCCTGCCGTACGGGAGAGGGCATCCTTTAAGGCTAAATCCCGGATCTGGCTGGAGGCGTTCTGTAAACGGCGGCTCATAATCTTTAGCATATCAATGGCGATATCCACATTCTGGCGCATCAGGTTTTCCAGGTCTTCGTTGCGCAAAATGCCAACCTCAGCATCCTCAATGACTTCCGAAGTAGCCGGATAATTCCCACCGTTAAAGAGCACTACTTCACCAAAAATATCTCCTTGTTGCATGATATGGATCACATGTTCCCGCCCGTCCTCTACCATTTTTGAGATCTTTACTTTCCCGGTTTTCACGAAATATACAGCTTCTCCGGGTTCTCCCTCCGTAAAGATAAACATATTCTTTCTATATTTTCGCGTCTTGACCATCTTAGCCACCATTTCCAGTTCTTTCTCGGACAGTTCCGCAAAAATAGGTACTTTCTTAATATAATCAAGATCATTCATGCCGGATATCCCTCCTCATCAGTAGTATAACAAAACTGGTTCACTTATGGCTATGTCTACCCTCATTTTGCTAGCTGGTTATTCAGCTTCTACTATCTCATATAATGTCCGAAATTCATAACCCTCTTTTCTTAAGTCCCGGATAATCTTATCCAAGGCTAGCACATTATCGCGGGATACGGCATGAAGAAGGAGTACTGCACCGGGATGATAGTTTTTCATTACCTGCTGATACGCATAATCTGGCCCGCGCTGCACTTTCACATCCCAATCATGATAAGCAAAAGACCAGAAGACCGTATAATAGCCAAGCTTAGCCGTTAACCACAAACTTGTAGGACTGAACTCCCCCATGGGCGGACGCAAAAAAGGTGCCATTTCCTGTCCCGTAAGTTTTTTAAATTCCCGGGCCAGTTCTTCAATCTCCCGGCAGAGGTCTTTTTCAGTTAATGACCACATGGCAGGATGATTGACAGTATGATTACCTACAATGTGCCCCTCCCGGACCATACGCTTAACCAGGTCGGGATTTTTTAGTAAATAATGGCCTGTGATAAAGAAGGCGGCCTTCACCTGATTCTCTCGTAAAACATCGAGGAGTTGGCCGGTGAAGCCATTTTCATACCCTTCATCGAAAGTAAGATAAATACTTTTGGCATGAATATTTCCCTCGTAAATACCACCATAAGCCGATAAAAGATCTCTGAGGCTTCTATCTACCCACACGGGTCCATGTTCCATATTGCCGCGGTACCACCAGCTTAACTTTTTTAGTGCCTCTTTACCCTGGGGTCGAACTTCAGAGACATTAAGCTTACGCAATTTTTTCCCTTGAGGAGTAGTGAATATCGGGGGTAAATCCCGCTGATTCTCCACCCGGAGCCACTCTATTTCTTCCCCGTATTCCCGTAAAAAAGAAGCATACTCCTCTCTTTCGTCATACAAAACCCATCTGGTTAGAACAACGCCTGTATCCAAAAGCAAAAGACAGATCATCAGGATGATAATCCGAACCTTTTCTGCCATGTACCCCCCACCCCCTCTTCATACATACGGGAAAAGGGGGCAGGATATGCCAGAGAAAAAAACGCCGCCGGTACCAATCCGGCAGCGATTCAACATTTCTAATTATAAGACAATATTGGTAATGACGGCGGTAAGCGTTCCCAGGAGGCCTCCCGCCAAGACATCCGTGGGATAGTGCTGGCCTAAGTAGATACGGGATATACCAACCAGCACTGCAGAGAGAACCAGAGGTACAGTTAAGGAAGGATAGACCAAGGCATAGCTGACTGCCAAAGAAAAGCCGGCTGTGGTATGGCCCGAAGGGAAGGCATAATCTTTAAAAACTTTCGCTCCTGTATGGGCACCAGGCAGGACCTGATAAGGCCGGGGGCGGGAAAAAATTTTCTTTAAGAAGTAGCCGATACTGAAACTGGTGGCCAAAGCGATGGCTGCCCTGCTGGCCGCCAACCTCAATTCATTTTCTCCCCACAGCATCAGGATAAGGCAGCTTAATACCGTAAAAGTGGCTCCGCCCAGGCTGGTTATGAAGGGCATGAGTTTATCTAAAATGCTGCATTTCACTTTATTGTTCACATAATAAAAGAGGACACAATCACTGGAACCGACTACACGCATGAGATACTGCATAACAGGCGCCTCCTGTCAATCCATTCTTCAACTTAATGATACAATCACCTTGTTAAGCCAAAGTTAGCTGCAGCTTAAAAATCACAACATTTTATGTAATAAATAAAATACCGGTAGCGCTTACCAGGTTGTTTTCAAAAACTACGGGGAAATTTACTTTCCTGGCGGTACTGATGACATCTATCCCTACTGCCTCCATAGACATTCTGGCTTCTCCGGGCTTATGGCACATCTCCTGCCCCAGTTTAGCCCCACAGGTAGGGCATAATTTGCAGTTACCCCCACCTAAACCTAATGCAAAAGGAAAACCCAAGCTAAAAGCCTGCCTTTCTAACTTTAATAGCACCTCATGAATAAAAAGAGATACTTCTTTAAATTCCCCGTCTATCTCCTTTGGTGATAAACCGGATGACAATTCCCGTTCCTTCTGGAGAAGGAGGGCAATTCTATAAGGCTGAACACTTTCGCGGAAATCCCGGTAGTTAGGGACAAAAGGCGGGCACATAAAATTTTTACCGTAATGGGTACAGGTATTTTGCGAGCACTTGAGGTTCACACGCGGATCAAAAACCACATCTTGGGCCCATAATAGTGAAGAACGGCTGCACCCCAGCCGCATAGCCTCTTCTTCCATGGCGAGACTTTGCTTTAATTGTTGGCTGATACCGGACAAAATGATTCCTCCATTTTTTGTTATTATACAGGAAAGTTATATATTTCCTGTACAGAGGTATTAGGGGACGTAATCCCTTAAGTTTAGTATATCACCTCCCGAATATTAACGTAACTTTTACGCAATGTACTTTGCAATATAGCAATTATTATTTATGATAATAGTGAAATCTGTAAATAGAGGTTGACCCTATGATCATTGGAGCCAGAGTTCTTAAAACAGGAATAGCCGTTACCTTAAGTATGTTCATCTGTAATATGCTCAATATTCAACCGGCCATCTTTGCCGGCGCTGCTACCGTGGTGAATCTGCAGCCTTCCGTAGGTCAAAGCCTTCTTAATGCCCGGGAACAGGTTTTTGTCCACTTCATCTCCATAGGTATCGCTATCTTGCTGGGTCTTTCCATTGGCCCCAACCCTTTTAGCATGGGTGTGGCTACTATACTTATCATCATGGTTTGTAATCGTCTGAAATGGCGAAGCGCCATCTCCACAGGTGTGGTGGCAGCTATCTTTATCCTGGGTTCACCTACGGCAGAATTTCTGGACCATGCCCTCATTCGTTCCCTGGCCATTTTTATCGGCTTGGGTGTAGCCATGTTTGTCAATGCTACCATCGCCCCCCCACGTTATCGGGAATCTCTCATTCAAAAATTGCTGGAACTTAACGGGCAAACCAGTGATTTTTTTGTCCAGGCGGTCAATGGCTACCTTAATTTAACCACCCTGACGCCTGAAGAATGGGGGGAGCACCAGGCTAAAACTGAGGCTCTATTCAACGATGCGCAAAAACTCTATAATCTCTATCGCAACAACTTAGGCCTGGAGGCAGATAATGCTTCCACGACTAAAGAAAAGGAAGCTAAATTTTACAGTGAATATATTGCCTACAACAAAGGGCTCTGGCAAAGGACCCGTGACATCCTTTTTTTGGCCCAGGAAAGAAAAGAACGGCGCAAAGAAGCAGGCGACCTGCCCATCAGCCCTGAGTTTCAGGAAATATTAGAACTGCTGCGGCATGTCCTGGATATCTTTATCTTCTATAACAAAGAACTGAGCAAAAAATTACAGGGTGAAAATATTCCTCCTGTGGAGGAACCCAGGGTGTGGAGCAAACTGGACCTCATTCTTAACTGCTGGCATGACCGTTTCCCTTCAGGAAGCTATTACCTCCATGCCCTCATTGAAGTAGCCCTCATTACCTACAAGCTGCGCTGGGCCGCTAAAGAATCCGTCAGACTCCTGGATACAGAATTATAAATAGCCACTTTAATCATAAAACGAAAAATAAGCCAGATGGTTTCCCTATAACTTTCATTTCAGAATGAGCAAAGATAGACAAGCGTGTAATCATAAAAGGATTACACGCTTGTTTATTCGCCATTATATTTTCTATCCTAAATAAACAAATTGACCCCGGCCTGGTCCGCCTCCCCGAGATAGGTGGCTACTCCGGCAAATTCTAAACCGGGGATTAGCTCCTCTTCCTTGATGCCCATCACATCCATAGACATGGTACAAACCACTAGTTTTACCCCGAGAGACTGAGCTGTAGAAATAAGCTCCGGCAAAGAACTAACCTGCTTATCCTTCATAATCTTTTTCATCATTACCGATCCCATGCCACCGAAATTCATTTTGGACAAGCCCAGCTTATCAGCTCCCCTAGGCATCATCCAACCAAACATTTTTTCCAGAAAGCCCTTTTTGACAGGGACATACTCAGATTTACGCAGAATATTAATACCCCAAAAGGTAAAGAACATGGTTACGTCGTCACCCATCGCGGCAGCGCCATTGGCAATGATAAAACCGGCCATGGCTTTATCCAGGTCACCACTAAACATGATGATAGTTTTCTTACTGCTGTCAGCCAAGTGCTTTACCTCCTAATTCTTTTTAATAGCAACGTAAATTACGCCGCCCTCTTCTTTGATTTCTACCAGTTCGTTACCTGTCTTCTTGCACCAGGCCTGGACATCTTTCTTGAAGCCCTGGTCCGTTACCTCAATCCTGATAATATCCCCCGCAGCACATTGTTTGGCTTGATTAAACAATTGGACAATGGGGCCGGGACATTGTAAACCGCGAGCATCGATAGTAAATTCGGCCATTTCAATTCCTCCTCTAATTTATTCTAAAGTGTAGGGATAAGATTCAATACCACCGTCAAGGATGGCCAAGTCATTAAAGCCAAGTTTTCTTAGAGTAGACAAGGTTAGATAAGCCCGTTTACCAACTTTGCATACAACCACTATCTTTTTATCCTGTGGAAGCTCACTGTATCGTGCAATTAACTGGTTGAAGGGAATGTTAAGGGATCCAGGAATAGCTTTTATAAAGTACTCCGCCTCAGTCCGCACATCTAAGACCAGAACTTCATGATTAACCATAGCTTTAACAAGTTCCCGGGGATTTAGACTCGCAAACTTCCCTGTAAACTTATTCATCATCACATTGGCAGCCATAATAGTGGAACTCATCGCCATGGAAAAGGGCGGAGCATAGGCTAAGTCGAGACGGGCTAGCTGTTCCACAGTAGCCTGACAGGAAATCATGGCTACAATAATATCAATAGGTTTATCCACCACCCCTTCCCCTACAACCTGGGCTCCCAGAATTCTCTTTGTTTTTTTATCGGCAATGAGCTTCGTAATAATTTGCCTGTAACCGGGATAATAGTGAGCTTTATCATTAGCAGGAACTATTACTGTTTCTACATCATATCCTTGGTTTCTGGCCTGCTCTTCCGTCAATCCGGTACGGGCGGCCTGCAATTCAAAAAGCTTGATGATACTCGTCCCCAGAACTCCCGGCAAAAAGTCAGCTTTATCTTCTCTACCCAAGTTTAAGCCGGCAATCCTCCCGGTTTTATTGGCCGTAGAACCCATGGGATACCAGACAGGTTCCTGGGTTAAGAGATTATAGTTTTCTGCACAGTCACCCACGGCATAAATGTCAGGCAGGTTAGTTTCCTGGTATTCGTTGACAGCGATACAGCCTGTAGGCCCTAAACTAATCCCGGCATCTTTTGCCAGTTGTACATTGGGCCGAACTCCTCCTGCCCAGATAACTAAGTCAGCTTCCAGGGACTCGTTTTCTAATAAGACCTCTTTTACTCTTCCTTCCGGATCCCCCCGGAATCCACATACTTTGACAGCGGTTTTGATGTTGATGCCTTTCTCCACCAGGTAATTTTCTACATACTTAGCCATTTCCTCATCGTAACCCGGCAAAATTGCCGGCGCCATCTCTACCACGGTTACTTCCAAGCCGCGCAAAACCAGATTTTCTGCTGTCTCCAGGCCGATAAAACCCGCTCCCACTACCACTGCTTTACCGACCTGTCCCTCTTCAACCAGACAACGAATATCTTCGGCGTTTTGTACTGTCCTAAGGGTAAAAATATTCTGTAAATCAATACCTGGCAAGCGTGGTAAAACAGGAGAAGCCCCCGTAGCAATTATTAAATAATCATAGCCAATTTCATGAATAGCACCCGTATCCAGTTCCGTAAAGAGCAGGCTCTTTTTATCCGGGATGATCCTGGTAACCTCACGTCTGGTCAAAACATGAATCCCTTGTTCTATCTCAAATTCTTCCGGCCCTCTTACAACCAATTCTTTTCTCTCTTTAATTAAGCCCCCTATGTAATAAGGGAGACCACAGCCTGCATAAGAAATATCTTTGTCCCTTGTGAGCACTATCACTTCCAGGTCCATATTTTCCCGTTTGGCTTTACTAGCCGCTTTAGTGCCGGCAGCTACACCGCCAATTACTACTAACCTTTTGCCCACTACCTCTCACCTCTTAAATTCCATAGTAACTCCGCCACTGCCCTGGCCTTTTCATTTACTACCCTGTACGATATCTCCGTGCCCTTGCGCCCCCCTTCAATAATCCCCTTCTTCTTAAGAACAGCTAAGTGCTGGGATATAATGGGTTGAGGGAGTTTCAGGCACTGCTGCATGGTAGTTACATTACATTCCTTACCCAGTAAACCCGTAACTATACACAGCCTGATAGGATGGCCCAGGACTTTAAGTATTTCTGCTTCCCCATTAAACTTCGTGTAATCGTGCACGATTATCACCATACTTATATGTTTGTTTTCATATATATTATTATCCATATATTACGCAGTGTCAATACTTTAAATAACATTCCATAATTTATTAAAAACAGGAGGGCTTCTTACGCCCTCCTGGGTAACACCCTTATTTTTTACTTACATCCAGTAAATCCTGGGCCAGCTTTTCCAGTTTATGAGCCATAGCGGACATTTCCTCACTGGAAGCCGCTATTTCCTCAATGGTAGTGACCTGTTCGTGAATAGCTTCTTTTAGGGTAGTAGTATTCGTGTTGATCTGCAAAATTGCATCCTGTACATGATTTAAAACCTGTTTAATTTGCTTAGCCGACTCGGCAGAATTAACAGCCAGTTTGCGCACCTCTTCCGCTACAACCCCGAAGCCCCTTCCTGCTTCTCCTACTCTGGCCGCCTCAATAGCCGCATTGAGACCCAGCAGGTTGGTCTGCTTGGCTACTTCCTGAATAAAGACCACCACGTTGTCCGTGTCTTTTACTTTGTCTACGGCCTGGCTCGTAATGGAAGTTAAGTTTTCCCCCGAGGCCGCCATTTCTTCCATTTGCCCGTTCATGGTCTGGATAGCTGCCGCCAATTGCTGTGAAGCCGCACTTAACAGCTGGGCTGTTTCCCGTACAACGGCCTGCATCGTAATATCCTCTGCCGTAACAATGCAGCCAACCACATTTCCTGTTTCATCTTTAATGGGAAAAGCATTGGCTATGTAAGGTACACCGTAAACGGATTGCTCCCGGGTAAATTCTTTAATGACTCGCCTCTTTTCCATCATGCACTGATAGCCTGCGGTCCCCGGCTTAAGCTTGTCCCCCGGTTTGCGTCCAAAATTGATGTTTCTTCCCGGAACATAAGCCAAGTAGGTATCACCCTCAATGACAGAGAAGCTGATGTCAGCCAGCGTAATATCATTGATGTACTGAGCAATACGGGCAAAATGGCGGAGAGCCTCACGTCCTGTAACAGCTTCCAACCCCTCTAAAAGATTCATACCTGACCCCCCATATAAACAAATTCTCTCTTTGTATCTTTTATATTCTTTATTATAAACTACTTTCCTCACAACGTTAAATCTCGGGGAACAATTACATATAAATTTAACATAAATTGAATTCCAATCAAAAACCCGTTTTTTGTTCTAATTTAAGAAGGTATAACTTTCTTAAATTCATGAATTTACAGTTAGATATCTCTTTTTAAAGTAACAGCTTGTGCATTCTTTTATCTCCTTTTTCCATAGCTACTACAATTATATAAATATTATCAAATAATTAAAATAAGAATGATAAACAACAGATTTATTTATTTTCTCGTTTAATCTTTACACTATAAAATTGACAATTTGAATTTGGCTACATATAATTTAGTTGTATTAAGGTGCTGGTGTAGCTCAGCGGTAGAGCAATTGATTCGTAATCAATAGGTCGCGGGTTCAAATCCCGCCATCAGCTCCAGTTATATTAATTTTCGCAAAAGAAAAAAATCAATAAATAAAAACGCTTTCAAGGAAAACCTTGAAAGCGTTTTTATTTATTCACCCCATGGACTACAAGGTGTCTTCTTTAGTTCTTCACGTTTTTCTTCTAAAGCCGCCAATTTTTCTAAAGCTTCCTCAATATTAGCAAGGATAGGTGCGTTCATTTTCTACTCCCCCTTCCTTTTGTATGAAGTATTATTATATAATACATCACTTACTTAGGTCGTGTTATATAACTTTTTGTAATACTATTATATTTCCTTCTTGTAAAAAGGTCAATGCGATTGGGGAAAATATATTGTATACATTAATGCGCATATATTAAGCAATAGGAAGTATTTTTCTACAAAAATTACACACGCTAAAAATGCTGTTTAATTATAACCATATTGGAGGTTGGGTTCATGCGTTGGAAAGAACACGTTCTCCCTCCCTCCCGGTTCATGAACATATACAGGTCTTTCCTGGGGTAGTTACCTGCCTAAGGACTGAAGGTGACCACACCATATCCGGGAAAAGTGCCAGAACGAGAGGAACAGTGGGTTAATGCACAGTTAGGTTATGTTGATAAACTAAGAGAAAACGTACAAAGCATGGATAAAATATTGAAATAGCAAAGGCCGGATATCCGGCCTCTTGTTTTTGCTTTCTCTCTGTAAATTACCTGACTAAATAAACCGTTTTCGTTTGAGGAAACCACATGATCTGGGCCCCGAAGGATTCCGCTATATACCTTATGGGCACTAGAGTCCTACCCTTGATAACGGTGGCCGCTATATCAAAACCGGGTATGGGTTGGTTCAGTACTAACTTTACCTCGTTCTTTCCCTGCCTTACTATAATTGTACCTGTGTTCTCCTCCCATTGAATTTCTGCACCTAATGCCTCACCGATGAAACGAAGAGGCACCATGACACGATTATTAAAGAGAAGCATGGGAATATCAGTTTCCCGTAATATACCGTTTACCTTACTGAATGTATTTCCTACCATTAAGCTCATGGTTACCAAGTTCTTAGCCTGGCCAACCGTTAAGATACTAAATTTATCCGTATAAAAGGTGAATGTTTTATTGTTTCTATCATAAATACCACCCAGGGGCACAGGATTAAGCGTTACTTCATTGTCTATCCTTACCCCGCTTAATTCTACAATATGTAAGATTCCTAAGTTTATAGAGGACATGTCAAATGTTACTGAAACAGGCTCATTAAAACCGGTTACCTGCCTGGAGTAACTGGCATTCCCGCTGCCCCCAAACGTCTCAATAGATAACTCCACCATCTTGCAACCTATAGCAGCTATATTAGATCCCTCGGCAGTAAGAGCTCTGACCACTGCCCCTCTTTTATCGTTATCTGTTAACTCTCCAATCTTTATGGCCACATTAGAATGACCCTGCTGTAAAGCCTGTTCCCACAGCGAGGTCTTTAAGACGCCGGGAGGAAACTCCACGGTAATACCGTTGTTCTCAATGATTAGAGGCACGTTGTTCTTTTCCAGTTCATTGATGAAATCAAGCAAAAAAGTTACTTTACCTTCTGGCCTCCCGGTCAAAGAAAAGAATGCTTTCCCGGTACTTCTTACCGTTTCCCGCAGGATTGCCTCATCATTTTTCTTTCTTTTGCTTTCTGAGGTTATTTCATCATGGCTAGTATTGTCATGGCCATAATCATCTTCATTATTGTCATTGTTCTCATTATGATTATCGTTATTTTGCTGGGAATCGTTCTCGTTATTCTCGCCGGGAGGTGATTCCACTATACACATTACTACCCAGTTCTGTGTAGATAAATCCTCGGCGGTAACAAGATAGGTAGCAGGCTGGGAGAAATCCTGGGGTACACCTGAGCCAGGGCTGACAGTAGCCCCTTCTGATATAAGGATACTTGGGATTAAAGATGTTACCGTAGTACCATAGGGAACACGAAAAGTTACGGTATATGCCTCGGAATCTATTACACTTTGTCCCACCTGGCCGGGAACCGTAAACCCGGTTATAAGTTTATCACTTCGTTCATTAACGGCTTTGATATACAGCAAATTGCTGTTTAAATCACTTCCCTGAGACAGCGCTTCCGCCTTTATCGTCAGAGAAAAATCATTAATGTCTGTGTCGAAATCACTGTTAGTAAACGCTAGATTCACGGCAGCCGTAGTTGAACTCTGGTAAACCACCTCAGCGACAGATAGCCCCTCAGGGGCATTGACCAGGAGGAAATTACCGGCATTAATCTCTTGATCACGGAAGGTTACATCCTTTAATTGAATGTTAAGAACTGCCCCATTCAGCAAATTTTCTATCAATTGTTCCCCGGCGCTTACAGTAAGACTTTCTTTAGATGCTCTTATGTTAAGGGTATTGCTCGTAAGGCTGTTCCAATTTTTCAAAGCCGAAGACTTTACTGTCACAGAAATTTCGGTATCCTCATCAAAGTCAGAACCTTCATAATCCAATACGAGTGAGGCTTTGCTGTTGTTTTCCCTAATCACATTCTTAATAACTAGACCGGAAATATTACTATGCAGAACAAAATCATCGGGTTGAATAGAATCGGCAAAGGCCATGTTAATAAGTTCGAGGCCAAGAACGGCTTCATCTAAATTAGCTTCGCATAATTCTACGTCAGAGTTTATATTGACTCCTTTACTATCAGTGTGGCTACTTATAAAAGTCCAACTCGGGTCAGTTAGTTCAGTAGATTTACCATCATTAACAATAACGACAATAGTATACACTACTCCCTGGGACAGCCAACTACTAAGAGAAATTTGACTTTTCCAGCTATTAAAACCATCACTTGTAGTAGTTGGAAAGTATGCTGGATGAATATTAAAGCCACCTGTGCTTTGTAGGTATTTACCATCCGGTGCTTTAATGGCAACAGCCACATTCTTTACTCCCTGGTCATTGTCAGAGTCATAGGCTGCCCCTGTCACAGTTATACCATTCCCCTCCATAATTTCACCATTCAGAGGGTAGCTCAATATAACATGGGCATTTCCAGTCTCCCCCTGGGCGCATACCGTAAGAAACATTAGTCCCCATAATATGATGAATAAAATCGAAAGTCCCCTTATCATATTCTCACCATCTCCTTAGAAACGGTATTTCAGGATATATCACCCATATTTTCTATTCTTCTGCATATATAACATTATTCCCTTTTATTTCAGTTTATTTAGGCAAAAAATTAAGCCTAACTTTCCTTAGGAAAATTAGGCTTTAGACTGCCCAGATATATGTTTAAAATTGATTCTTATAGGCCCAGAGCATGTAAGAAAATCGGCAGCGCCGCAAAACCAATAAGGATATTGAGGGCACCGGCAATTTTTGTATAAATGGCACCTTTGCCGTACCAGGCAAAGGGCAGAACGGCAAAAAGTCCGCAAATCAAGGCCAAAACTACGCCCAGCGGCCAGATCTTACCAACAAGTATAGCTTTATAGAGGAATATAGCAGAAACAAACAACTGAACAATAAAGAAATGAGCAATCTGCTTTTTATCTCCACCCTTGAGGAAGAAGACGCCAATTAACAGCCAGAAAATACCGTAATCAGCAAAGATGGTTCCCAGGTAAATGCTCATAGCGGGATTCTTTAAGACGTCAAACAGATACATGGAAAGAGCAGTGAATACCTGGGCCGCACCGCCAAAGAAGATGGCAATATAAGCCAGAGACTTACCGATTTCTTTATGGTCACCACCTTTGATACCAAACCCCAACTGCTCTAGACCAAAACACCATACAGTAATGATAAGACCGAACACACCAATTGCTTCTGGATTCACAACACTCATTCTCTTTACCCTCCAAATTCCCTCAAATTTTCTCTTCTCGTCTCTTCTAGGCAGTCTTAGTAAAATAAACTGCTTTTTTTACAAAACACTTTTTATTTTATCAAGATTTTTTGTATGTGAAAACTATAATTTTTATTATTTCTTGTACCATTTTTTCTACCAATCAGAACCTACTGAACATATCGCCAGATGGACTCGCGACAATCATAGGCTATAATATATTTAAAAACCTGTCATAAAAAATCTGCCTCTTTACTATGTTGATACTGATTATTTACCTAATCTTTTTATAAAGAGGTTAGTATCGATGATTTATGAAGTAATATGGCAAAGTACAGTAGCCGGACTGGCTACGGTGTTTGGTGCTTTATTTGTTTTGGCCTTTGGCCGGCCGGGAGAACGGATCCTGGCCGGTTTTCTGGGATTTGCCGGTGGCATCATGGCTGCTGTGGTTATTTTTGATCTAATTCCCTCAGCCCTTGATTATGGCAATGTTTTTGTAACTTCACTGGGTTTTTTGTTGGGCTTGCTCTTTATGCTGCTCTTAGACATTATCATTTCCTTTTTACCTGGTATTAAGGAACAAAAGGCGGGTCGACAGGGTTACCTGCTAAAAATGGGATACCTGATTGCCGCCGGTATCGCTCTCCACGATTTACCTGAAGGGATCGCTATAGCCGTTGGCTATACGGCCAAGGAAAGCCTGGGATTTCTCATCGCCCTCTCTATTGGGCTGCATAACATACCGGAGGGAATGGCTACAGCAGCGCCCTTAACTATGGGTGGTATGTCCCGGAAAGGTATCATTGGCACCTGTCTACTGGTAAGTATTTTTACCCCTCTGGGGGCCTGCCTGGGTTTGCTACTGGTTTCCATTTCCAAACACTTCATCTGTCTGCTTCTGGCCTTGGCAGGAGGTGCTATGGCTTTCATCATTAAGAATGAACTTATTCCCGAGTCCTACCGACGCCATCCCAACTATGCCCGGCTGGGTTTTGCTCTAGGCATTTTGCTCATCTTGGCTCTTGGCTTAGTACACCACTGATTGCTGGGTGACCAGTAACCAGTAACCAGTGTCCAGAGTCCGGTTAACGTTTTCCGCTATCCGACTTCCCAATTCCAACTGAAAACCACTAATAACTAGTAACTAGGAACTAATAACTAGTAACTGACATATTTTCCGTTTTCCAGGCAAAAACTAAAGTTCGTAGCAAGGAGGTTTGGCATGGAATTTTCTTTACGAAGCATCTGCCGCCTGGGAATCATCGGAATATTAACCGGCCTGATCAATGGTCTGATCGGTATAGGCGGGGGCACTATCCTTATCCCCGCCATGGTCTTTATCCTGGGAGAAGAACAACACACTGCCCATGGTACATCCTTAGCCATCATACTGCCCACCGCCATTGTCAGTACCTTTCTCTACCAGGCCAATGGCCATATGGACTGGGGACTGGCTATTAAAGTAGCTACCAGTGGTATGCTGGGTGGATACTTAGGGGCCAAACTCATGGAGCATATCCCCGCACCCAAACTAAAAAAATTGTTTGGTGTTTTTATGGCGGCCGCGGGCATAAGGATGGTGCTGTAAGTGCTCATCTACATTATCGGGTTATTCATGGGCATTTTGAGCGGGTTAGCTATCGGAGGGGGGACCCTTTTAGTCCCCGCTTTAGTTCTTTTTATGGGAACAAATCAGCATGTGGCCCAGGGGGTTTGTCTGGCTTCCTTTATTCCCACAGCGGTTGTGGCCGTGATTACCCACTACCGTCAGGGTAATGTGAAGGTACAATTAGCCCTTTGTCTCACCGTAGGGGCCTTGGTCGGGGCGGTCATTGGTTCTACCCTAGCCAATAAAGTTGATGCCCAACTATTGCGGAAAATCTTTGGGTTCTTCCTTATCGCTATGGGAATATATGAATTCTTTGGTAAACCGAAAGAAAGTTGATAGTTGGCATTTCGCGGTAGTTGCTGAAAGGGGACGGTTCTTCTGACACAATACCGTGTCAGAAGAACCGTCCCCTTGACATGACCCTTGACATGAACAATACCGTGTCAGAAGAACCGTCCCCTTGACATGAACTTGACATGAAAGCTGGAGGAAATCACTCCTCCAGCTTCTTTTTTCTTTCCTCAATATATGTTTCCATTCTTTCAACTGCCTGAGCTACCTGTTCAGGCGCTGTACCACCATAGGTTTGGCGGCGTCCTACCACATTCTCTAATTTGAGCGCCTCATACACATCATCTTGTATGAAAAGACAACTGTCCTCCTGGATCACCAGACATCCTTTCCTAAACTCCTCTAAGGATAAATCCTCTAGAGCTTTTCCCTGGGAGATGCAGTAACGGACCAAACTCCCTACCACGTGGTGGGCATCACGGAAACTCAAGCCTTTACGCACTAAATAATCAGCCAGGTCCGTAGCATTAGAAAAACCTTTTTTAGCCGCTTCATACATCTTCTCTTGACGGAATACAATCGATTCTAACATAGGAGTAAAGGTAAGCAAACATTTCTGTACTGTGTCAATGCTGTCAAACAAGGCTTCCTTATCCTCCTGCATGTCCTTGTTATAGGTCATAGGCAAACCCTTCATTACGGTGAGCAGGCTCATGAGATTACCGTAAACCCTGCCCGTCTTTCCCCTGATTAACTCTGCCACATCAGGATTCTTTTTCTGGGGCATGATGGAAGAGCCTGTACTGTAAGCATCGTCAATATCCACAAAAGCAAACTCCTGACTGGCCCACAGGATAATTTCTTCACAAAAACGGGAAAGATGCATCATAATAAGCGAGGCAGCAGCAAGGAATTCAATAAGATAATCCCGGTCAGATACACTGTCCATACTGTTCTCTGAAACCTTAGCAAACCCCAATTCTTCCGCCACCATCTGCCGGTTTAAAGGAAAGGTGGTTCCGGCCAATGCTCCCGAACCCAGGGGCATGACATCAGTACGCTTATAACAATCCTCCAGACGCTCAAAGTCCCGTCTAAACATCTCTGCATAGGCCAGCAGGTGATGCCCTAGGGTGATGGGTTGAGCCAGCTGGAGATGGGTATAGCCGGGCATAATGGTGGTCTTATGCTTATCCGCTAACTTTACTAAAACGTCCAGCAGATTCAGCAGCAGTTCCTGAGTGCGGCGTATCTCATCTTTGAGAAACAGCCTGGTGTCCAGGGCTACCTGGTCATTACGGCTTCGGGCCGTATGGAGTTTTTTACCCGCAGGGCCTATTTTTGTAGTCAGCAAAGTCTCGATATTCATATGAATATCTTCCGCATCAACGGCAAATTTGATTTTTCCAGCTTCAATCTCAGCTAATAGTTCTTTTAACCCTGTAATGATAGCTTCAGCTTCAGCAGGCTCAATAATCCCGGTCTCTCCCAGCATCCGGGCATGGGCTATGCTTCCCGCTATATCATGGCGGTAAAGCCGCTGGTCAAAACTTATGGAAGAATGAAAATCCTCTACCAGCTTATCCGTATTCTTAGCAAAACGTCCTCCCCAGAGTTTCATGCTTATTCTCCTTTTCGACCTCCGTTTTCCGATATCCGAATTCCGATGAACCACTAGTAACTAATAACTAGTAACTAATAACTAGTAACTAATAACTAATAACTAGTAACTAATAACTAAAATGCTGCGAACTAACTGCTACTCCAGCCCTGCCTGCTTTTTCATGAGGGCACGGACTTTCAAAGGAAGACCGAAGAGGTTGATAAATCCTTCCGCATCCTTCTGATTATAAACCTTATCCTCACCAAAGGTAGCAAAGGCTTCGTTATATAAAGAATAAGGAGACTTGGTTCCGGCAGGAGTACAGTTTCCTTTATAAAGCTTCATCCGTACAATACCAGTTACCGTCTTCTGGGTTGCATTTACAAAGGCATCGAGAGCTTCTCTTAAAGGATGGAACCAGACACCGTCATAGACCAGTTCAGCATAGCGCTGGGCAATAAGGTCTTTATAATGGAGGGTAGCCCTATCAAGGGTGAGTAATTCCAGTTCCCTGTGAGCCAGAACCAGTACTGTCCCCCCCGGGGTTTCATAGACACCCCTGGACTTCATGCCCACCAAACGGTTTTCTACCATATCAACAATACCCACACCGTTGGCCCCTGCAATTTCGTTGAGGGTGGAGATCAGTTCTACAGGCCCTAATTTCTGGCCGTTTACAGCAATGGGTATACCCTCTTCAAATTGGATTTCTACATAAGTTGGCTTGTCAGGGGCTTTTTCCGGAGGTGTAATCAACAGCAGCACATCATCTTTGGGTTCATTGGCAGGGTCCTCCAGGTCAGCTCCCTCGTGACTCAGGTGCCAGAGGTTCCTATCCATACTATAGGGTCTGTCTTTCGTCACGGGAACAGGGATATTGCGTTCTTTTGCATAATCTACCGCCTGCTCCCTGGATTTAATGTCCCAGAGGCGCCAGGGAGCCACTATTTTTAAATCAGGTGCCAAAGCCTTTACAGTTAGCTCGAAACGAACCTGGTCATTCCCTTTACCTGTAGCACCGTGGGCTACCGCTTCGGCACCTTCTTTTTGTGCTATTTCCACCAGCTTCTTGGCAATCAAAGGACGGGCAAAGGAGGTGCCTAAAAGATACTTTCCTTCATAGATAGCCCCTGCTTTTAAAGTGGGGAAGATGTAATCAGTGACAAACTCTTTCTTTACATCTTCAATATAAATTTTGCTGGCCCCTGTTTTGATGGCCTTTTCCCGCAGGGGTTCCAGTTCTTCGCCCTGTCCCACATCTGCAGCCATGGCGATGACTTCATAGCCAAAGTTCTCCTTCAGCCAGGGAATGATGATAGAGGTATCCAGACCTCCCGAATAAGCCAGAACAATCTTCTTCATCTTCTTTTCCTCCTGCTTTTTGATTACTTAATAACGGCGGCTAAGATAGCTTTATGGGCATGCAACCTGTTTTCTGCCTCGTCAAAGACTACCGACTGGGGTCCTTCCATTACCTCGGCTGTGATTTCTTCACCTCGATGTGCCGGTAAGCAGTGCATGACAATAGCATCTTTCTTGGCATGCTTCAAGAGTTCCTGATTAATCTGGTACTGGGCCAGGGCTTTTTTGCGTATAGCTGCTTCCTCTTCCTGTCCCATGCTTGCCCATACATCAGTATACAACACATCAGCCTCTTGTACAGCTTCTTTAGGATCAATGACTACCTTTATTTTTTCGCCATCAACAGCCAGAGCCTTAGCCCTCTTTACCACTGCCGCACTGGGCTGGTAGCCTTCAGGGGAGGCCACCACTACTTCCATGCCCATGAGAGCACCTCCCAGTAAAAGACTGTGGGCCATGTTATTGCCGTCGCCAATATAGGCCAGTTTCAGACCGGCCAGGGCACTTTTGTGTTCCCAGATGGTCAGTAAATCAGCCAGGGCCTGGGTCGGATGATAGTCATCGGTTAAGCCATTGATCACAGGAACACTTGCATAGCGGGCCAGGTCTTCTACCTCTTTGTGGCTGTATGTTCTTATCATGATACCGTCAACATAGCGGGACAGCACACGGGCTGTGTCCTCAATGGGCTCCCCCCGGCCCATCTGCAGGTCATTTTTACTTAAAAACATGGGGAACCCCCCCAGGTGATACATCGCCGCCTCAAAGGAAACCCTGGTCCTGGTAGAAGCTTTTTGAAAGATCATCGCCAGCGTCTTTCCTTTTAAATACTCATGGGGAATACCGGCTTTCTGCTTTTCCTTTAAATCCCTGGCTAATTGAAGAAGATACCATATTTCATCCTGGCTGAAGTCAGCCAGGGTGAGAAAATCCCTACCTTTTAAATCCATCACGTATCAACTCCCTCTCTTAATATATGAATAATTATACACAGCACGGTATATTCATGCAATAGTTTAAAACAAAAATGCCCACACGGGGCATTGTTTTGACTTAGAATTGTCGTTTTTCGCACATCTGAAGTCTGATATCGTCCTCATCATGTCTGTACTTTATCGTCCCTAAATTCATATATTTCTTCGTAAATCACTGCACCATGTTCATTGAGAAAATGTACGGGAACCTTTTGCCCGCTCTGCAGCCACAGCCGCCGGATATTGACTCTCGTTACCTGATAACCTTGTGTGCTTTCTGTCAACTGTATCTCAACAATACCTTTCTTCAGGTCGTACTGGACTACTGTTATTTTACCCTTTATCACCCAAATACCGAGATACCAGGGTTCAATAGTAAAGGCCTGTTCCGGCGTAATCCCTAAACTCTTACAGAATTGTTCGTCCTCTAACCAGGTACCGGCCATCCTGGCCTGCAGTTTAAACCCGGCAGGTGGCTGCCAGGTTTCGTTTTCTATCAATACAAGATAAGGAAGAGGATATTTATCCATTTTATGCTGCACAGGAAAAGTAAAGTCAATATATAAACTTAAGAGCAAAAAGAGGAGAATAGGCAAGACCAGCAATCGTTTCATGAAAAAACCCCCTTGTCCGGTCTTCAATTAGCTTATCCGAGATAAGGGGGTCATATCCAGCTTTTACTACAGGGAGATCGTTAAGCCTTTAGGACTTTCTTTTTGTTGATGCTCTTCTCTAATTCTCTTTCTTAGACCTTCGTTGGTCATCACTTCCAGGCCGGTTAGGGCCAGGGCTTGCACAGCAAGAAGGAGCAAATCATCGCCCCATTTACCGCCGGCGGCCCTGGCAAATTCGGCAGTGTGCAGCATGCCCGGCCCACCCTCCAAAGTTAAATAAGGATGAATGGCCGGCAGGAGGTGACTGACATTTCCCATATCCATGGAACCTGTACCCTGGCAGTGTTTAGAACTGCAGTTAACATTAAGCCGGCGTAAAGTTTGTACAAAAACCTTGGCCAGGGTTTCATTACTTTTAAAGGGTTGGTAACGATTCTCAAAAGTATTGATTTCCACTTTGGTCCCGGTAAACTGGGCAATTTTGCAGGCCTCTTCACGAAAACGCAAAACCAGACCGTCTAAAGTTTCCTCATCGGGAGCTCTCAGGTAAAACCGGGCTACTGTCTTCGCCGGCCGGATATTGGGGACACTTCCCCCATCTTTGATGATCCCCTGGACCTGGCATAATTCAGGTAAGGTTTTTTTCCACCCCTTTACCCAGAAGAAAAATTGCAGGAGAGCTTCCAGAGTATCACCACGGGCAGCATAGTCAACAGCAGCATGCCCCATTTTACCATGAAAAACTATTTCCAGGGCTTCTAAAGCCAGGGAACCGAAATTGACTACATTAGATACACCCGGATGAAACATCATGACTGCCGACAGGTCGTTAAAAAACCCCTTCTGCAGCATGGCCACTTTTCCACCGGTAGTTTCTTCCGCAGGTGTCCCCAGGATCCTAATTTCACCGGGCAGGTCCGCAACCACCCGGCTCAGGGCTACTGCCGCTCCTACACTAGCGGCACAAATCAAATTATGTCCACATCCGTGCCCTATTTCCGGTAAAGCATCATATTCAGCTACATACCCGAGACAGGGCCCGGACCTGTTTCCCCGATAGGCCACAAAAGCCGTAGGTAAAGAAGCTATATTCTTCTCGATCCTCCAGCCCATCCTGGCTAAGTAGCCAGTAATTCTCTCCCGGGCATAATATTCTTGATTACCCAATTCCGGCCTTTGATGAATATCATGACTAATGGCCAAAATATCGGGAAACAGTTTTTTTATTTCACGGAGGAGTTTGCTGCTTTTTGTAAACAAAAAAAGACCTCCCCTGGTTAGGTTCTACTCTATAGTATGCAACCAGGGGGAGTTTTATTTCCTTAGCCCACATAAGCAATCTTTTGGTAAGTCTCAGCATATTTGCGCAAATCCTGGATGGTTCTGGCCTCCATGTACTGCTGGTTCTTGATAAAGATTAACACGTCACGGAAAGCTTTGGCTGTATCCAGGGAGGTAAAACAAGGAATCCGGTATTCCGCAGCCCTGCGCCTGATTTGAAAGCCCAGCCGGTCAGGAACATGGCCCTTGGTAGGCGTATTGATCACCAGTTGAATTTGTCCCTGGCGAATGAGATTACCCAATTTGTCCGGAGAAGGATCTACCACCGTAACCTCCACTCCTTCTTTCTTCAAGAACCGGGCCGTCTCACCAGAAGCATAAATCCTGTAACCTAAGCTCACATAATCTTTGAGAAGGGGCAAGGCCACAGCCTTATCTTTTTCGGCTAAAGAAGCCAGAAGATTGCCATTGAGGGGAATCTTGCCGTACACAGCCAACATGGCCTTATAAAGGGCTTTCCCCAAGCTGTAATCACAGCCCATGACCTCGCCGGTGGATTTCATCTCCGGCCCTAAATAAGTATCTACCTTGGAAAGTTTTTCAAAGGAGAAAACGGGAGCCTTGACCGTATAAAAATCGGGTTCGGGCCATAAACCGCAAGGCAACCCCAGGCTCTTTAACGTTTCTCCTAACATCAGCAAGGTTCCTACTTTGACCAGCGGGAGCCCCGTCACCTTACTTAAAATGGGGACTGTACGGGACGCCCTGGGATTTATCTCCAGGACAAAAATTAGCTGGTCATGGTAGACAAACTGAATGTTAAACAGACCCACAATACCAAAGGCCTTCCCGATACTTTCCGTATAAGAAACTATTTTCTTCTTAATCTCCGGGGGCAGGGTTGGCGCCGGGTATACGGCCATGCTGTCACCGGAATGAACGCCGGCCCGCTCGATATGCTCCATTACCCCGGCAATGAGTACGTTTTCTCCGTCACATAAGGCATCTACCTCTACCTCCATGCCTGGAAGATACTTATCAATGAGGATGGGATGTCCATTAGCCACACTGATGGCCCAGCCTGTATAGCCAAGAAGTTCTTCTAAAGTGTGGACAATTTCCATAGCCCTCCCGCCCAATACATAGGATGGCCTCACCACTAAGGGAAATCCCAGTTCCTCGGCAATCTTTACGGCCTCCTGAGGGCTGGTAGCCGTCAGTCCCTTGGTCTGGGGTATATCCAGCTCTTTAAGTAAAGCCTCACAGCGCTTCCGGTCTTCCGCCAGATCTATACCCTCCAGGGAAGTTCCCAGGATTTTCACACCGTGGCGAACCAGAGGTTCAGCCAGGTTGATAGCCGTCTGCCCGCCAAACTGCACAACCACACCCAGGGGTTTCTCCAGCTCGATAACATTGAGCACATCTTCCAGGGTAAGTGGTTCAAAATACAGTTTATCTCCTGTATCAAAGTCCGTGCTTACCGTTTCGGGGTTATTGTTGATCATGATGGCTTCTATGCCCATTTCCTTCAAAGCCCACAGGGAATGGACAGAGCAGTAATCAAATTCAATGCCCTGCCCAATCCGGATAGGTCCGGACCCCAGTACAACAACCTTCTGCCTGTCAGTTAACTGTACCTCGTTTTCCTCTTCATAGGTGGAATAATAATACGGGGTGACAGCTTCAAACTCGGCGGCACAGGTGTCCACCATCTTGTAAACAGGAACGATCCCTTCTTTGATCCTGTAAGCTCTAACCTCATCCTCATTCATTTTCACCAGGCGGGCGATATAGGCATCACTCATGCCCTTTTGTTTGGCTTCCTTCATAAGCTTGGGATTCAAGCCCCTGGCTTCCAGTTCTTTCTCACAATCGATAATATTCTTAACCTTCTCCAGAAAAAAGGGATCGATTTTCGTCAGGTGATGGATTTCCGTTACTGTCCAGTGACGGCGAAAGGCTTCCGCAATAGCAAACAACCTTTCATCATCAGGGAAAGCCAGCTTATTCTCCAGCTCCACCTCGGTCCAGGCACCCGCTGTCTTGATGCTGAAGCCCTGGATACCGATTTCCAGGGAACGTACCGCCTTGAGCAAAGCCCCCTCCAGGGTCCGGTCAATGGCCATTACCTCACCGGTAGCTTTCATCTGAGTTCCCAGAGACCGGTCGGCGGTACCGAATTTATCAAAAGGCCAGCGCGGAATTTTTGCTACCACATAATCTATGGCCGGCTCAAAGCAGGCCTTGGTAGCCCCTGTTACCGAATTGGGGATCTCATCCAGGGTATAACCCAGGGCAATCTTAGCCGCTACCTTGGCGATAGGGTAACCCGTTGCCTTGGAAGCCAAAGCACTGGAACGGCTGACCCGGGGATTAACCTCTATGACCACATAGCGATGGCTGTAAGGGTCCAGAGCATACTGGATATTACAGCCCCCCTCCACTTCCAGAGCCCGGATGATTTTTAAAGCTGCGGTTCGCAACATCTGGTATTCTACATTGGCTAAAGTCTGGGTAGGGGCAAAGACGATACTGTCTCCCGTGTGAATACCGATAGGGTCCATGTTTTCCATGCTGCAGACGGTAATGCAGTTGTCGTTGCTATCTCGCATGACCTCAAATTCGATTTCCTTCCAGCCGGCCACACTCTGTTCCAGGAGAACCTGACCTATACGGCTGGCCTTGATGCCTAAGCTTACATAATGCTCCAGTTCCTCCCGATTGTGGGCAATACCTCCTCCTGTACCCCCCAGGGTATAGGCAGGGCGGATGATGACAGGAAACCCTACCTGTTCTACAAAACCATAGGCTTCTTCCACCCTGGTAATAATCACGCTTTCCGGAATGGGTTCGCCGATAGCCAGCATGGTCTTCTTGAACTCTTCCCGGTCTTCCGCTTTTTTAATGGCGGAGATGGGTGTCCCCAGCACTTCTACATGAAATTTTTCTAAAATCCCTGATTCCGCCAGCTCCACAGCTAAATTAAGGCCCGTTTGGCCCCCCAAACCGGGGATAATACCGTCGGGCCGCTCTTTTTCGATAATCTGGGAAACAGCACTTACCGTAAGAGGTTCCACATAAATGCGGTCCGCCATATTCACATCAGTCATGATGGTAGCAGGGTTGGAGTTCACCAGCACTACCTCTATGCCTTCTTCTTTTAAGGCCTTACAGGCCTGGGTTCCCGCATAGTCAAATTCGGCGGCCTGGCCGATGATGATGGGACCTGAACCGATTACCAGCACCTTTTGGAGATTGTTTTTTCGCGGCATCTTGTATCACCTCTTTACGCTAAAGGTCCTTTGTTTAAGGAGTCGAAAAACTTCTGGAACAGGTAACGGGAGTCTTCAGGACCCGGGGATGCTTCCGGGTGAAACTGCACCGCCATAACGGGCAAACATTTATGGGCAAAACCTTCTACCGTGCCGTCGTTGAGATTAACATGGGTTACATAAGTATCATCCGGTAAAGTGTCCTTACGCACGGCATAGCCATGATTCTGAGAAGTGATATAGACTCTGTTATCCCGCAAATCTTTCACGGGATGATTGATTCCCCGGTGACCAAACTTAAGCTTATAGGTTTCCCCACCCAGGGCCAAGGCCAAAACTTGCTGCCCCAAACAGATACCAAAGACAGGCAGCTTATCCAGCAGAACTTTTACTGTGTTAATGCCGCCTTTAACCACTTTAGGATCCCCCGGTCCGTTGGAGAGAAAAAGACCATCCGGGTTTAGTGCCAAGATATCTTTCGCCCCTGTAAAACTGGGAACTACAATAAGTTCCAAATCAAAGGCTTTTAATTGGTCTAAAATACTCTTCTTAATGCCAAAGTCCATGACTACCACTCTTTTCCCAGAACCGGGAATAGTATAGGATTGCTTCGTAGTCACCCGGGCCACCGGGTTATCCAGTAAGGGGCTTGCCTCCAGGATTTCCCGGTATACAGGGGCAACCTCTCCCGCCACTAAAGGCACAATCATCCCCTTCATGGTACCCCTCTCCCTGAGCACTCTGGTCAGTTTTCTAGTATCAATCCCCGTGATACCCGTTATATTGTGCCGGGCCAGGAACCTTTCCAGGTTTTCCTGGAGACGCCAGTTGGAGGGAATCTTACAGGCTTCCTTGACAATAAACCCGCTGACTTGCGGCATTATGGATTCCATGTCTTCGCTGTTTAAACCGTAATTACCCATGAGAGGATAAGTCATGACCACCATTTGCCCTTTATAGGAGGGGTCAGTCATCACTTCCTGGTACCCGACCATCCCCGTGTTAAAAACTACCTCCGCTACCGGTGAAGGCGTAAGGCTGCCAAAAAGTTTCCCGTAAAAGGTCTGGCCGTTCTCCAGGATCACTGCCCCTTCCATGCCCTTCCCTCCTCTATAACCTTGAGGCTCTCAGCAATGACAGCAATACACTTATCAATATCTTCATAGGGAATATTGAGAGGAGGAACGAGTCTCACCACTTTGTTCTGAACAGTGTTGATAATAATCCCTTTCTTTAAGCAGTAATCCTGGACCGGTTTAGCCTCAAAAGAAAGCTCCATTCCCACTAAGAGACCCAGCCCACGGACATCTTGAATACAACTGTGTACTTCTTTCAGGGCTAAGAATTTCTCTGTGATATACTGCCCTTTCTCAAAAGCCTGCTGGGGCATTTTTTCGTCAATAATAGCGGAAAGAGCGGCAATAGCTGCGGCGGTAGCCAAGGGATTGCCGCCAAAAGTCGAGGCATGTTCGCCCGGGCTGAAGGTTTCCGCAGCTTCACCCTTGGCGACAACTGCCCCGATAGGAACACCTCCGCCCAATCCCTTGGCCAGGGTGAAGACATCGGGTTCTATCCCGTAATGCTCATAACCAAAGAGTTTCCCTGTGCGGCCCAGTCCCGTCTGCACCTCGTCAAACATGAGCAAAAGCCCGTGTTCTTCGCACAGCTTTTTGACCCCTGTCATATATTCAGGCGTAGCGGCATACACACCGCCTTCTCCCTGTAAAGGTTCCAGGAGAATGGCACAGGTCTGGGGAGTAATAGCCATGGTCATGGCTTCAAGATCATTATAAGGAACATATTTAAAACCGGGGGTTAAAGGCTCAAAACCTTTTTGATATTTCTCCTGACCGGTAGCTGTTAAAGCTGTCAGGGTACGCCCGTGGAAGGAATGGAGGGCGGTGATGATTTCATAGCGGCCCGAACCGTATTTTTTGGAGGCCCATTTCCTGGCCAATTTAATGGCCCCTTCGTTGGCCTCAGCCCCGCTGTTGCAGAAGAAAACCTTGGTACCACAGGAGTGGTCGGTAATCATTTTAGCCAACTGCACCTGGGGTTCTATCCAGTAAAGGTTGGAGCAGTGCAGTAATTCTTGAGCCTGTTTCTGGATAGCTTCCACAACCTTGGGGTGGCAGTGTCCCACGTTATTGACAGCGATGCCGCTCACCATATCCAGGTATTTATTACCGTCTGCATCCCACACATAGCTTCCCTGCCCTCTCACCAGGGCAAAGGGCTGGCGGAGATAAGTGTTCATGACATATTCTTGGCCCATTTTCATAATTGTTTCGTTGTTCATTGCTTCTCCCTCCCTTGTAAATAAGGATTTAACCTTTAACCACCATGGTACCGATTCCTTCGTTGGTGAATATCTCCAGGAGCATGGAATGGGGCTTCCTGCCGTCTACGATGTGCACGTTTTCTACCCCTTTTTCCAAGGCAGCCAGGCAGCTTTCCACCTTGGGAATCATCCCGCCTTTAATGACCCCCTCTTGAATCAAGCGGGGAATTTCAGAGGCTGTCAAACGGGAAGCCAGGGACTCACGCCCCTCCCCCAGGTAAATCCCCTCTACGTCTGTTAAGAGGACAAGTTTGTGGGCCTTTAAAGCCCCGCCCAGGGCCCCCGCCACATAATCGGCGTTAATGTTGAGGGTTTCCCCTCCGCTGCTCACACCCACGGGTGAAACCACCGGGATATAGCCTTCTTCCGTGAGCTTTTGGATGATCTCAGGATTTACTTTCACTACTTCCCCTACCAGGCCAAGATCCTGGAACGTCTCTTCTCCTGCCTGGTTTTTCACGGTAACCTGCTTTTTCTCCGCGATTACCAGGTTGCCGTCCTTGCCGCACAATCCTACGGCTTTTCCCCCGAACCGATTGATGAGGTTAACAATCCCTTTATTCACCTTTCCCACCAGGACCATTTCCACTACTTCCATGGTAGCTTCGTCGGTGATGCGCAGGCCGTTGACAAATCGGGCCTTAATATCCACCTTTTCCAGCCATTTATCGATAATGGGGCCTCCTCCATGGACGATGACGGGATTCATCCCCACCAGTTTCATCAGGATAATATCTTTTAAAACCAGTTCCTCCAGCTCAGGATTCACCATGGCATGACCGCCGTATTTGATGACGATGGTTTTACCGGCAAATTTCTGTATATAGGGCAAGGCTTCTGTTAAAACATTGGCCTTTTCCAGTGCAGACAGCATACGCTCAGTCCTCCTCACTTGTCAGTTACTAGTTATTAGTTACTAGTGGTAGCGGAATTCGGATGTCGGAAAGCGGAAATCGAAAATTACGTCCTATACGCCGCATTAATCTTGACATAATCGTACGACAGGTCACAGCCCCAGGCTGTGGCTTGCCCTTCCCCCTGCTTCATATCAACTTTGATGACAATCTTATCTTCCTGCAATATTTTCCTGGCGTCCTCTTCGTCGAAGGTTAAGCCGGCCCCATCCCGGGCTACGGGTAAATTACCCAGATACACATCAACCGAATCCGGGTTAAAATCAACGCCGGAATAGCCTACGGCACAGATAATCCGGCCCCAGTTGGCATCTTCACCAAAGATGGCCGTTTTCACCAGGCTCGACCCGGCTATGGTTTTGGCGATGACCCTGGCAGCTCTATTGTTGGGAGCATTCTCCACTTTAACCTCAATTAACTTGGTAGCCCCTTCCCCATCCTGGGCGATCATTTTCGCCAGGGCAATACACACCTCGGTTAAGGCCCTGGCAAACGTCTTATAGTCAGAGCTTTCCTTATCTTTAATCTCACCGTTGCCCGCTAATCCGTTGGCAAATACAGCCACCATATCATTGGTGCTGGTATCACCGTCAACTGTAATCATGTTAAAGGACAGATCCGTAGCCTCTTTTAAGGCTGCCTGGAGGCAATGAGGAGAAATAGCGGCATCAGTGGTGATAAAGCCTAACATGGTGGCCATATTGGGATGAATCATCCCCGAACCTTTGGCCATTCCCCCCAGGATAACCTTCTCGCCCCCTAGCTCCAGTTCGATGGCTATCTCCTTTGAACAGGTGTCCGTAGTCATAATGGCCTGAGCGGCCAGTTGTCCTTTCTCCCGTGAGGGCGCTGCCCCCGCTTCCTCTATCCCTTTGATGATTTTAGGCATAGGCAGCTGTACACCGATAACACCCGTAGAAGCAACAACGACTTCTTCCGGCATACAGCCGATGATTTCTGCTGCTTTAGCAGCCATGAGATAGGCGTTTTCCAAACCTTCCCGGCCAGTACAGGCATTGGCACAACCGCTGTTTACCACAAAGCCGCGGGCTATACCATTGGCCAAATGTTTTTGCGAAATCTGCACAGGTGCTGCCAAAAATTTATTGGTAGTATAAACTCCGGCCGCTGTTGCAGGAGTCTTAGAGTAAACCAGGGCCATGTCATAACGGTCGGTCTTTTTTATACCGGCCTGAGCAACACCGGCTACAAAGCCCTGGGGCGAGGTAATGCCTCCGCCTGGAATATACACAAAATTCATGTTTGATCTCCTTTCTACGGGTATAGGGCAACCCTTGTTAAACCTAAAGTTTCATCCAAGCCGTACATGATGTTCATATTTTGTAGAGCTTGCCCCGAAGCCCCTTTCACCAGGTTGTCAATAACAGAGATTATCGTAATGCGTCCCGTTCTTTCGTCTACATTAATACCTATATCGCAGTAATTGGTCCCCAGAACCCATTTCGTATGGGGGAACTCTCCTCGGGGTTGAATCCTAATAAAAGGTTCGTCTTTATAAAATTCCTTATAGAGTTGCTCAATCTCAGCAAACCCAAGAGGTTCTTTCAGCACAGCATATATCGTACTCAGCATGCCCCTGGACATGGGCAGGAGGTGAGGAGTAAAAGTAACCTGGATTTCCTCTCCCGCCACAGTCCCTAATTCCTGCTCAATTTCCGGTGTATGGCGGTGCCGCGGCAGTCCATAAGCTTTAAAATCTTCGTTGACTTCACAGAAAAGACTGGTTAAGTTAAGACTGCGTCCCGCCCCACTTACCCCTGACTTACTGTCGATAATAATAAAATTTTTATCTATGATCTTTTGCTTCAAAAGAGGGGCCAGGCCCAGAATAATGGTGGTAGGATAACAGCCTGGATTGGCTATAACAGTGGCTGTTTTGATCTTTTCCCGGTTTATTTCAGGCAGCCCGTAAACAGCCTTCGCCAGCTGCTCTTTCGTAGGACCTACGGTTTTATACCATTCTGCATAAATCTCCGGTGATTTGAGGCGAAAATCGGCCCCTAAATCAATAACCCTTTTCCCCTGCTCTATAATCTTCTCCACCAAAGGAGCACTAAATCCGTGAGGCAGTGCCAAAAAAATTACATCTGCCTTGGTAATCAGTTCAGGGTCATAGATACCTTTACAAGGGAGTTCCAGAACACCACGAAAATTCGGATAAACATGGGCAAAAGACTGTTCCACATAGTTTTGTGTACCCAGACCCACTATTTCTACCTGAGGATGCTGGCACAACATGCGCGCCAGTTCCTGACCGGTATAACCGGTAGCCCCTAAGATACTAACTTTAATCATTACGTCTCACCTCATATCTTCTAATCTTTTTTTCAAACAGTAAACTATATTCGATCTTCATTTGACACTTTTCCCTGTGAAAAACAAAAAAGGCTTCTTACAGTCAACATTATTTAACGTCTTTCATAATTATACATATACATGTATAATTATTCAATACATTTTTTTCAGGTAGAGGAAAGTGTATCTGTAAGAAATAATTACCCCGGCACACTTGCCGGGGTTGGTTAGAGAATTTCCTGACGTTCTTTTTCAGAAAGTATTTCATTAATAAATAAGGTTCTTTCTTGCAGCAGGTCAACTTCGGGGAAAGTCGTTAAAAGCATACCCACATGGTTAGTAACTATTTTCACTACAGGCCTTGTGGGATAGTTTCTGGGAACGGAAACAACAACGCCCACGGCCCCGTTATTCAGCCGCACCGCAGTTCCTACAGGATAAGGGGCAATATTGCGGCTGAAGGCCTTCACTATTTCCGGATGGAAACTCCGACCGCTCTCGGCCACCACCAATTCAATGGCCTGATAAGGATACAAACGTTTTTCCGGGTTCAGGTTCGTTACCAGGTTATCATAAAAATTGGACACGCCGGTAATGGCAGCAAACAGGTGAATATCTTCTCCCTTTAACTGGCGGGGATACCCTGTACCGTCATATTTTTCATGGTGCTGGTAGGCCACATGTCCTACCATAATATTCAGTATTTTGTTATTCCGTAAAATCTCGAACCCGTGTATCGTATGCTCAGGACCAGGGCTCAAAGTCTTCCCGATATCATGGAGGATTGCCCCCATGCCCAGAGTTTTTAGTTTTAGTTCGTCTAAGCCCAGAGCCATTCCCGTTATTACACTTAAGACACACACACCCACACTGTGATTGTAAAGATACATATTGGCGCTTCTGGAATCCATGAGCTGTACCAGTAAATTTGGCGTTGACTTAAGGTCATCAAGGATCTTATTTACCATATTGCTGACAACAGTAAAGTCAATATCAGACTGTATTTTGGCTTTATCCACAACTTCTCGCAGCGCTTTTACTGTTTGTATCCGGACTGTATCATGAATCACATCTTCTACTTGTAACGGTCCGACAATTTCATCTTCTATATAAATAAAGGGTATACCAAACTGGTCCAATTTTTTTATGTAAAGGGAGGTTAAAACTGTACCTGCATTTAATAAAATACGGCCGGCGTCATCGTAGATAGTCTTTGCAATTCTCATGCCTTCTTTTAGTTGTTTTATATCAATCGCCCGCATATTTACCTTCCTTCGAGTTATTTAGAGGGAACCTTTCAGAGATAACAAAATAATCAATCTGTCGTCCAGCTTAGCGATACCCGCAATAAATTCCCTGTCGATGGTGGTACAAATATCAGCTGCCTGTTCTATTTGGTCGGTTTTAAGACGCAGTACTTCCTGAACCTCATCAACCTGAATTCCCATTAGTTTGTCATCTATACGTAAAACAATTATTCTTTCGTCTTTATTATTTTGGAAATCTTCGAAATTAAACCTTATTTTTAAGTCAACAATAGGTATAATGTTTCCCCGTAAATTGATAACACCTAGCACATGGGGAGGCGTATTGGGAAGTTTGGTTATTTTGGGAGGACGGATAATCTCCTGCACGGAAAGGATATCCACCCCGTAATGTTCAGCGTTAAACCTAAAAATTACATATTGTTCTTCCTGCACTCTCTTCCACTCCCGAAAAAATAAATAATGTATTTTATTTCTATATAATGATATTAATTCCTGCCTAGGAGAGAAAAAATGAGACTCTGCCACGAGCATAATCGTTAACCGTTAACCGTAAACCGTTAACCGACTTCCGACTCCGTTCTCTAACTACCGACTACCAACTTGCGTCAACAAGTTTCAACATCTTGCTAGCAGATTTTCTAATACAATTCTCGGATATCGGTTTTCGGTATTTAAATATTTCCCAAATAAACATTGTGCAGGTATTCCCCAGCCACTTTAGCTGCTCTTTCCATGGTCTGGCGTGGAGTAGGGGGTAAGTCGAATTTGTAGTTGGGAAAATAACGGCTTAAATGTAGAGGTATGTCGGGATTAATACCGGCCAGCCACCTGGCCAGGCTCCTGATTTCCTCGGGACTGTCGTTGAGGCCGGGTATAATCAGGGTAGTCACTTCCAGGTGGCATGCCTCTGCAAATAATTTGGCACTGGTCAGTACGGGACTTAATTTGCCTTTACAGACGTCATTATAAAAACCTTCGGTATACGCCTTGATGTCCAGGTTGACTGCATCAATATAGGGCAAAAGTTCTTTTAAAGGTTTGGGGTTAATATAGCCGTTGGTTACCAGAATATTTTTCAGTCCTGCCTTTTTACCGGCCTGGGCCGTATCCAGGACATACTCATACCACATCAGAGGTTCAGAATAAGTAAAAGCGATGCCTATATTGCCCTGGGCCAAGAGGTCCTGGGCAAGAGCCACCGCTTTCTCCGGAGCAAGGAAAGATGAACTGGGGGCTTCCCCGTGGGCAATGGTCCAGTTCTGGCAGAACCCACAGGCCAGGTTACAACCGAAAGCACCCAGAGAAAAAATATATTTACCCGGCATATAATTTTTCAGGGGCTTTTTCTCTATAGGATCAAGGGCCGCAGCCGTAACTTCCCCATAATTTAATGTATAAAGTCTTCCTTCTACATTTTTTCTTACCCGGCACAAACCAATGCCGTCCGGCGGTATTTCGCACACATGGGGGCACAGTAAGCAGCGGACTTCGTTATCCCCATCTTTCATTGGGATCCAATACATAGCCTCGTGCATCTAACACTACATTCCCTTCAATAGTATCTGGTGACCATAAATCTTTCCAGGCTAATGGGCTCATCCGGCCGGATACCTGCCTTCTCCCTGGCTATTCTTACCTGTTCCTCCACGGTATCCACACCTGGTAAATCTGGGAGAAGAAGCCCTCGTTTCCTTCCAGAACTTACAATGACCCCATATTTCTTAGGGTCAAGCTCCTTCATTCCTGTTATCTTTTCCGGATGGCCCAGGACATCCACGGAAATTGTAATCTCATCCATTTCCGTTAGTATCACAGGTTCAAAGCGGGGATCATGAAGGGCGGCAGATACGGCATTATGGATAATCTCCTGGCCCAGGTTTGGCTGGACAGCCTCAATGGTTCCGATACATCCCCGTAACTGGCCGTGTTTTTTTAAGGAGACAAAGGCACCTGCCTTCTCTTCCAGGAGATGTTTAAATTCCTCAGGCATTTTTAAATATTTACCTTCCTTTAAATAGTGCATAATACTGGCCCTGGCCAGTTTCACCGGTGGTGATTCTTTATCATGTATACGGGCTATTTTGGTTTTTCGTTCATTGATAAGCTCATCCACCAGTTCCCGCTCTTTATTAAGAGTCCCAAGTTCAAACTTAGCCACTAAATAACCTACACCAAAAGGTGCTTCATAGGACAATTCCTCAGCTTTAACCTCATACCCATCCATGGCCCCTAAACCCATCACCAGGGGCCGGAGGCCACATTCACCTGCTTCTTCTATTAAATCCTGGGAAAGGCTAAATACTCTTTTGATATCTGCCTCCCGCACACACTGCCTGATGATTTCATCGAAAACAGCACCCCTGGGTGAATAACCTGCCGGTGCATTTAACGTTAAACGGTGAGATAAATCACCACTGATTAAGAGTACCCATTTTCTTTCTAATCCATTAAGCACATCCCGCAGGATTTTGCCGAAATGGTAAAGTTCTTCATAAGGCAGTAAACCCATATTGACAGGAATTATTTTTCCCTGCCAACCTGCTTTCTCAATAAAAGAAAAAGGAACCACAAGCCCATGGTCCATTTTGGGGGAAAGCCTGTAGGAGGAAAGAACGTCTTTATCGAGAAGAGCACAGGGGATGTCTTCGATCCGGCACTGTTCTACTATGCTCTGGGCTCCAGCTAAATCCAAGTCATATTTTACTTTGACCCGGGGTGCTCCAAACTGGCTTAAGTCACCTTCCAGGGTATCCAGGGCTGTTATGGTAACAGCATCACTGAACACATGTCCATGGGGTGTAACAGCTACCAGCACCTGGGGATTAGTCACTTTGATTAGACGGGCTAAACGCTCCATGGCCCGGGCCGTAGCCGCAACTTTTTCTCCTTCTTTGCCGCCTACCTCCGGTACAACAATGGGCGGATGGGGTAAATATGTGATAATTTCTAGCATTTGACATCACCTTCCTATACTATTTTATATTATTCTCCTAAATTAATACGAGCACTTTGCAAAAAAACAGATCCCCAGACAAGATGTCTGGGGATGGAGGTTTCTTCCGGCCTAAAACTCATCTTCCTCGTATCTGTTGTCATAGTTATTACGTTCGCGGCGGTCTCTGGAGATCATCTCCTGGAGCATGTCTGATTTCTTCCATAGCTGGTACCCTGCTAAAACAGCCAGAGGTATGCCCAGGTAATAAAACAAGCTGCTTTTCTTTCGTTTTTTACCCCATATATGCATACAATACACCTCCACACTTAGTATTCCCTGGCGGAGGTGTAAAATGTATTCATTTCCTGTCCTTTCAATTTAAGGCTTTTTCAGCAATGATACCCGTATCGATAATATACCTGGTAAAGACCTCCACGACCTCCGGGTCATAATGGATGCCCTTGTATTTATTTAATTCCTCCAGGGCTTGTTTCATGGAGAGAGCATCTTTATAAGGACGGTTGGTGGTCATGGCGTCAAAACTGTCGACCACCCGTAAAATCCGTGCACCCAGAGGAATTTCCTCTCCTTTTAAGGCGTTAGGGTATCCAGAACCATCAAAGTTCTCATGATGATACAGCACTATATCAACGGCACCACCCAGGGAACTGATGGGACGGATCATATCTGCTCCCCACATAGGATGCTGCTTAACCGCCTCCCATTCCTCAGGTGTCAATTTTCCCGGTTTATTCAGTACTTCTCGGCTAATTTCAATCTTCCCAATGTCATGTAACAGCGCACCCACAGTGAGTTCCTGGATTTCCCATTCCCAGAGAGCCAATCTTGTCCCGATTTGCGAAGCATAATGCATAACACGCTCAGAGTGACCGTAAGTATATCGATCTTTGGCATTCACTACCATCAACAAGGTACGCAGGGAGTTGAGCAGGTCTTTTTCTTTATCCTGCAAGGAGTGGCTCATTTCATCCAGGACCGAATAATAAAGCTCCACTTTGTTTTTGCTGGTATATTTGGCTTTATACATGGCCTCATCGGCTTTTTGGATCAACTGTTCCTTGGAATCGGCGCTCTCCGGAAAACAGACAACCCCCACCGAAACGGTCAGTCTCCCTTTCGGTAAAATGTTAGCTCCCTTAAAATCCGTTTTCTCTACGGCTTGTCTAATAAGTTCCCCTATTTCCAAACCACATTCCTTATTGCAATCGGGAATAATTACGGAAAATTCCTCGCCGCCGTAGCGGGCACAGAAACCTATATGTTTTGTATTCTCTTCAATCAATTTTGCTATAGTGCGAAGAACCTCATCACCCTTTTGGTGTCCATAGGCGTCATTATAATATTTAAAATAGTCTACATCCAGCATGAGCAGGGCGAGACTCTTATTTTCGATTTTTGCGCGCAAAAGCTGTTCATCTAAAATACTATGAAAACTGCGGTGGTTATAAATACCTGTAAGCCCATCCAGATAAGCCAGATTCTGCAACTCCTCTCTGATCTGGGTCTCAGTATCGGACATTTTCCCCAAAAGCCAGGCCAGGAGCCAGATGATACCAGTTACCATAATATCAATTTCTAGATAGGAGCTATCAATAATGGTAGTTATTAATAAACCAAGGGTAGAAATTGAAGCCCATAGAAAACCTTCCTTTAACCCTGCTTGAATAGATCTGACAATAACAGGCATTACTAAAACAGGAGTTATGCAGTTGGTGGAAATAAATAGAAAATAATAACTCAAAAAATATTTTAAAAAAGATCCTAATTTTCGACAAAAAAGGTCTTGACTTTTTCGAAAAGCCCCCATAATCGCTTTGGATGGTATTTTTTACCATCACTCTAGCGATATGGGTGATGTTGATGAAGAAACTGTGTAAACCAACTTTCGAAAAAAAGGATCACGGTCAAGGTGCCGGAATCCCGGTACTCAAGACAATTTGGGATTTGTTTGACCTGTCTCTGCTGTTTTCCCAGTCCGGAATACGCAAACACTCCGGAATTCCAGCGTGGCTCCTGGCTTTTGCCTACATCTGCGGCCTTGCTAATCATTCAAGTTCTGCAAATCAAAATGCTAAGTTTTCAACGGAAGCTCCATTTTTACAACAACTGCTTTCCGGGCAAATCATCTCTCAAAGTGCCTTCAGCCGGTTTCTCTCCAAGCCCTTTCAGTGGCTCCGGTTCTCTTTGGGCAGATTTGCCAGGTTACAAGAAAACACGGATAGCAGGCTGACCGACGGCGATATCATTGCCTTAGACGATACTAAAATTGAGCATCCTCACGGTAAAAAAATCCCCTTTCTCTGTTGGCTCTTTGACAGTTCGGATAAGTGCCATGTATGGTGCATTAATCTTGTGTCGACCCTGGCTGTCTTAAAGAATGGGCTCGAATATCCTATGCTGTGGCGCTTCTGGGTTAAAAATGGCCAGGAGAATGAAAAACAAACCAAGCTTGATCTTGCTAAACAGATGCTCGCAGAGGTGCGTCAGTTGAACAAGGCCAGACTCTGGGTAGCCATGGATCGCTGGTTTTTGTGTAAAAAGTTCCTGAACTGGCTGATGGGTCAAAATTTTGACTGGGTTACCAAAGCCAAACGTAACACGGCGCTATTCAGGAAAATCTACGACCCGGTACTAGGAAAGGAACGCTACATTAAACTTAATCCGAAGCAACTGCTGCGAGAAGTTTATTCCCAGCTTCGGGTCCTTGGCAAAGAATCGGTTCTCAGTATTCCGGACATTTACATCAAAATGCCCTATGAGACCTTAACACGCAAGGGAAAACCCATTACTAGACAACGTTTTTTACCCATAGCTGCCATTGCAGCCACTTATGAGAAGCAGGCTGTCGAGGGCAGCATAGTTCTTCCGGAGGAAGAATGCCCGGCAACCTTCAAGGATGCGTATCTCCTGATAAGCAATCGCGTAGATACGCCGGAAGAAGCTGCAACTGCCTATGCTAAACGATGGAGAATAGAAGTTTTTTACCGCACCGCTAAACAGAATCTTGGTTTAACATCTTGCTATGCTCAGTCTGAAACAGCTCATTTCGCACATGTGGAGCTCTTGTTTACAGCGAAGACCCTTCTTTGTTATGCCTCTTGGGAGTGCAATAAAGAAGGCGCCGAACAAGCCCCCTCCCTCTGCGAAGTGATAAGGTACTTCTTCAACGCCGGTTGTCGGATCCGCTGTTGCGAGCAGTTGATCCAAGTCTATTTTGACACGGCAACCCAGCGTTTTTCAAGGCTTATTGATAAATTCTGGCCACATTCTTTGGAACTTAGGTTATGGAATTGGAAAAATTATCCTGAAACTGCATAACTACTGACTAAAAGTATTTTAAAAAATGTTTCCCGTTCATGGATTAAAAGATAACAGCCCATAATGAGGTATATGGCATTAACAAGATAATCGATTTTTTTACTGGCAATATTTTTTTCCCTTTGCATAGCCTTTATAAAAATCACGCCTAAGAAGGCAAAAAGCAGTAGCAACCCGTTTCCGTTCCAAAGCAAAGGGGTATCATAAGGTATATGAAACACCCGTATAACTAAGATTCCCATTAAAAAATAAAAGAGCACCTGGGTAATAAAAACGTATTCCTCGATTTTTTCGTTTCTGTTAATTTCAAATCTCTTCAACAAAACCCTCTCCTAATGAAAGGAGGTGGAGTAAACCCACCTCTTAGACTACTTGATGAGGCTCTTGGGAGTTTCGGGCTGATGGTACCATGCGCTACACGCAAAAGCGCTACTAACAGTAGCAATTAAGAATAACAGTGTGGATGTAAGGGTTAGCAACAACATTTTGATCTTACCCATGATATTCACCTCCTTTGCCCATTGAGGGGGGGCAGCAAGGTAACTGCCTGAAGAAAAATTCCCCCTAATATGGATAATCCTAAACTTGTACGATAATTTAAAAATGCCACTGCATAAAACACTAACACTGTGATTATTGAGGCCCTAAATAATTTTTTTCGAAATTCTGGCGAGACTATGGGTTTGTTCACCGAATCCACCGGAGCATATTTGAAAACCATGTAAAAGCTTACAGCTGCTGCAGCTAAAACAACTGTTAAAAACATGGGTTCTTTCACATAATCCAGTAAGACATTTTTTACTGTCAATCCGAATAGTGGGTAGACCAAACCGCCGGTAAGCAAGCATTTTGCAGGTGTAGAAAAGTGTGCTCCCCCGCTGAATTTTCTTAATGTACCAGCGGCCACAGCTGCAAAAAAGGTTTCATATGGCGCTCTTAGTAACAGACCGATAAACATAATAATGGCAAAACCCAGTACTGTTATTAATATACTTTCCACAGCATATGCCAAAATTTTCTTTTTTTCCTCGCAGTATTTTAATTCTCGAGCTAAATATGAACTGATGCGTGTACTTAACCCTGAGTAAGACATATTTTCCTCCATTCCCTCTTTTAGGTTACTTAATTCTATATATTTTTCCATTTTCCTTCCAAAATAAAGAAAAAGTATAGTAAAATACCATACTTTTCTTAAATAATATTATCGGAGCCTTTTCATTAAACTTAATCCTATTTCGCACGTATTTTTCCTATACCCCAAGCGGTGATAAACATCATAATTACCTGTGGTAGCCCAGTAATTGTTCTTAGCATGACATCGTTCTTTAATTTTTCCGGTGATACTATATTTAAGCTACTGTGTAACCAGAAGAAAAACATCTCATAAATCATAAGTAAAACAAAAGCGAGGAAACTGTATAATATAGTTTTGCGAAACTCTATATCGGCATATTTAGCTGTCAAAAAGGCTAAAATAAATACCAATATTACCATATGTACCCCGGGTGTGAAAGGCAAAAACCGGATAATATAGGCACTTATTCCATATAGAAGACCAATCAATATAATCTTACGAGTAAATGGCTGGCTTGCCAAGGCAAATACAAAGGCAACCATAGCAATTGATTCGGGCACTCCCTGTAACAGCCATGACAGAAATGGAATCTGCATGTAATGTATCCTCCCATAGTAAGATTTACCATTTATAATTTTTCGACAAAAAAGTCGATTTTCCTGCTATATTCTCAAATTTTGTCTCATTTTCTTTGTAAAACCATTAATACCAATATCCATCAGTGTTTTCTCCTCCCCATAATACAAATGACCCCTCCCGGGGTCATTTGATTTTTATTTGCCTGTGTGCACCATAAAAACCGGCCAATAACGCACCAAGGGTATCAGAAATAAGGTCGAAGTTGGTATCTGTTAAACCATTTTGCTTTTGCACTTGGAACATTTTATCCAAAGCAAATTCAAGAATCTCGAAAAGAGTACCTAAACCAATGCCTAACAGGGTAATAAAAATAACTACCTGTAATGATGAGGTAACAGGAAGATATATGGTCTTGTTTAAGAAGGAATAAGCAAAGAGGGCAAAAGAGAAAGCACCAAACATGTGTAGAGCCTTATCAAAATACTGCCCCTTGTAAGCGCCGAAGTATTCACCGATTAAGTTATGGCCAATAAGACTCAAGAGCACTAATACTCTTAGATGATTTTCAATGTGAATTTGTTTTTTCTTTTCAAAATAGATAAAAGCCAAATAGGCAGCTAAGACAACTGCGGTATCCACAGCATAATGGGTTTGCTTCCTTAATACTAATCCTGTTATGATTAGGGTTTGGACGGCCAAAAACACTGTATTAATGAATAGCGTTTTTTTTATCATATTTGCCTGCTCCATTTTTTATCTACAGTATTCCCTGCCGGAGTTTTTACTACTTTTCCTCAGAAGCATTGATTTCTGGTAATTACTGCCTGGATTGTCTTCTATTTGCCGTTATACAACGTTTACAGCTTTTACGGAGTCAGACACATTTCCGGCGAAATCAAAAGCTCTTACCTCATAGATGGGATTTTTCCATGTTAAATAGGGAAACGCTGTATCGGTATAGCTCATGACTATCCCTTGGGGATCCCCTCCATATTTTCTCTGTGCCTGGGTAGAAAAGATTAATTTTTTATCACGGTACAATAAATAACCACATATGCCAAAATCGTCACTGGCTGGCCCCCAGCTAATTAAAAACTGCGTCTTGCCAACTTTTCTTGCTTTCACCTCCCCGGGAGGAGCAGGTTTCCCCCCTTCAAGGCTGCCCTTTTCTACATAATCCAAATAAGTCTCATGAAAACCCTTATCGATATTATTAGGGCTGTAGTAATGACTGTAAGAAAAGGTCAGACAGTTATCTACCAGGGGGCTTACAGTCTCCAGTTGCTTTATAAAACGTTTTAAAGGTGCACTCACCCAGTTTTTATGGTCAAAAGATTCCACATTAGCCCAGAATAGCAATCCAGGTTTCGTATCTACAGCCTTTTTTAGGGCTGTAAACCAGCGTGTTACGTCTCCTAATTCCAACCCCCCGCCGCCCACACAATCCTGAGGGCAAAAGATATCTCCTTGTCCCAATTCAGTATTGCTAAAAACGAAGGCCCAGTTCTCCCCATATTCTTCGGGAGTGGAGTAACGCTTGTTCATAAAAGGAGATAACAACAGGGGCAGCTTTTCTTTATCTTCTTTTAAGTGTAAGAGGGTTATATTAAGGGCCTTGGCTAAAACCGCTAATTCTTTTTCAGTTTTGAAATTAAGATTGTCTACCTCATACTCCCAGTACCAACCATGAAAAGCCCCAGAATATTTATGATGATACAATTCATACAGTTCATCCGCAATTAAATTACCCCTGTCCATTTGCCGATAAAGCCATTGGGGGTCCCTGGCTCCTTTCTTCCACCATTCTTGATTAAAGTTAATCCCCAGAAAAACTTTAAAACCTGCCGCTTCGGCACTACTTAGACATAAATCCAGAGCATCCACTTGTCCTGTTTTCTGAAAACCCGTTATTTTAGAAGGATAAATGGTTTTCGTCACATTCCCCGCGGTACTTGTTATGCCCATCAGGACAAGGTATCGCATTCCTACTTCATGGAGATAATGAAATTCACTCTCCCACGTTTTCCTGTCCCAGCTTAAAGTCATGTCTGCTTGAATAAAGGTCCCGTTGACAATTGGGTAGCTATTTGCTGTTATCACCAATCCTCATTCCCCTCATGTTATATTTATTAACCATAATAAAATTTTTTTAAAAATGAAATAAACAGCCTTTTGGCTGTTATTTCATTTCTCTATGTACTCCATCGTCGGTTTATATTGTTCCCCGTATTCCATCAAATACCGTACTACTCCGGCGTATATGGACCAGGCGATTTTATCCTGGTATGCAGGGTCCTGTAAGAGTTTCTCCTCCTCTTTATTGGAGAGGAAACCCATCTCCACATTGACAATGGGTAACCTGGCTGTTTTAAAGATGAGGGAAGAGGAGTCGGCTTTAGGCTTACGCGTGGTATTCCCTAGGAAAGCTACCAGTTCCTCCTGGATAAAGGTAGCCAGTTCCTTGCTGCCCGGTACAGAAGGACTGTAAAAAGTCTGGGCCCCGTACCAGCGCCCCGAGGGAAAGGAATTACAGTGAAGGGCTATATACATATCGGCATTGGCTTTTTCCGCTAATTCCACCCTTGAGATAAGATCAGCTCTCTTTCTCTGGCGCACAGTATCCTGACCGTTGCTTAAAGCCGCATCTTTATCCCGGGTCATAATCACTGTGGCGCCCCCTTGAGAGAGGATGGTAAAAAGCTTTTTGGCTACCGCTAAGTTAATATCTTTTTCGTAGACCCCGGAGGGACTCACTTTACCCGGGTCTTCTCCTCCATGACCGGGATCAACAATGATTACCCGGCTGGCCACAACCCAAGACATGGCTCTGATAGCCTGAGCCTCCTGGCTCTTTCTCCAGTGTTCAAACCTAAAAAGGCTGCCCGCAACAAAAACAACTAACAAAGCCCATACAATATAGCGTTTCTTGATCTCTATAATTCTCATTCCCTACTCCCCTTTATCCAGGTTCTTTTACCATGATATTAAGGGAGTGGTCGGGGTATGACAGTTAGTTGTTAGTTGATAGTTGATAGTTGATAGTTGATAGTTGGTAGTTTGCAGTACTTTATTCGTACCACTTTAACCGTTAACAGTTAACCGTGATTAAGGCCACAGGGTGCGACTATAATACGGTTCACGGTTCACGTCATCACGGTTAACGATCTGGGGTTCACTGGTCACTGGTTACTAGCGTTAGATGTCAGATAGCGGAGGTCGTAAAAAAAACACTCCCGTACGGGAGTGTTTTTTTATAATTAACGCTTGGAGAATTGAGGTGCACGACGAGCGCCTTTTAAGCCGTACTTCTTACGCTCCTTCATGCGCGGGTCACGGGTTAAGAAACCAGCACGCTTTAATAATGGTCTTAAGCCTGCATCTGCCTTTAAAAGGGCACGGGCAATACCTAAACGTACAGCACCGGCTTGACCAGTGATACCGCCGCCCATGACTTTAGCCAGCACATCAAAACGTCCTTCAGTATTCGTAAGTACTAAAGGCTGCTTAACGATCATCTCTAAAGTCTTCTTACCGAAATATTCGGTTAAAGGTCTGTTATTGATAACGACTTTACCTTCACCAGGTACAATACGTACACGAGCTACAGAAGTTTTACGTCGTCCAGTTCCGGCATATTGTACTTGTGCCACTATTTATTCCTCCCTTCCCTTAACCCCGTAATTCCCAAACTTCGGGTTTTTGAGCTTCATGGGGATGTTGTGGTCCTCTGTATACTTTAAGTTTCCGGTACATGGCAGCGCCTAAACGGTTATGGGGCAGCATTCCCTTAATGGCTGCCTCTACGGCCAGTTCAGGTCTTGTCTGTAAAAGTGTAGCATAGTCGATGGTTTTCAGACCACCGGGGAAACGGGAATGCCTGATTAATTGTTTTTGGTGCAGTTTTTTACCGGTAAGCTGTACTTTTTCGGCATTAATAATAATCACATGGTCACCGGTATCCACATGGGGTGTAAAGGTGGGTTTATGTTTACCACGTAAAATAGCGGCAGCTTCTGATGCCAGGCGACCAAGGGTCTTATCGGCAGCATCGATGATGTACCATTTTCTTTTAATATCCTGGGCCTTCGCCATGAAGGTACGCAATTCTGTTCCCTCCTAAAAATCTAATTGGCTATATATCATTGATCCCGGGGCTAGTGGAATCAAAAATACGCAAAAATGCTCATGAAATCATTCTAATACAACGGGCCCTGCCGTGTCAAGTTTTCTTTCATACATGCAGGCAGCTATATTCTTCCTTAAATATATCAGTTCCCATTTTTATACTCCACTGACCAGAGACATAAGCCCTGGGGTGGTACCGTTGCACCGGCCAGCTTACGCTCTTTGGCGGCAAGGAGACCGGGTATTTCTTCCGGCCGGCGTTTGCCGAGCCCAACCTCAATGAGTGTTCCTGTCATGATTCTTACCATATTATATAGGAAACCATCACCTGTGACAGTAATAGTGACCAGAGGCCCCTCTTTTTCCACCTGGCAGGTATAGATGGTCCTGACAAAATCCTTTACAGCCGTGTCTTTGGCACAAAAACCTCTAAAATCATGGGTTCCTTGAAATTCCCGGGCAGCAACGGACATTCGCTCTATATCCAGGGGTACCGGCACATGATAGGCGAAATAGCGCCAAAAGGGGGAAAGATGCCTGTCGTTATAAATTGTATAGCGATAGGTTTTTTTCACGGCATCAAAGCGGGCGTGAAACTCTTGGGGTACGTCTTCCGCTTCCCAAACCACAATATCGGAGGGGAGAACGGAGTTCAGCGCCAGGGGAAACCTTTCCGGAGGAATGGTAGTATGACTCAGGAAATTCACAACCTGGCCCTGGGCATGGACACCGGCATCGGTCCTCCCTGAGCCTATAACCTTTACCTCTTCTTTGGTCAGCACCCGGAGAGCATCCTCCAAAGTTCCCTGGATGGTCTTGAGCCTGGTATTGTTTTGCTTCTGAAAACCATGATAGTTGGTACCGTCATAAGCCAAAACCAGCTTGATATTCCGCATAAGTCTACACCATATACCTGGTTACAATAGTGATAGCTAAAAAGAGCCCGGTTATCCCGAAAGCAAAATAATCCCTGGTTCCCATCAATAGTTGTTTAAGACGTGTCCGGTTTTCGCCGCCCCGGTAACACCTGGCTTCCATAGCCATGGCCAGTTCATCGGCTCTCCGGAAAGAGCTTAAGAACAGGGGAACAAGAAGAGGAATTAAACTCTTTGCCCTCGCTAATAACCCCCCGGTATCAAAATCCGCCCCCCTGGCCATCTGGGCTTTCATAATTTTTTCCGTCTCCTCAATGAGTGTAGGAATAAAACGGAGCGCAATAGTCATCATCATGGCCAATTCGTGGGCCGCCGGAATAAACAATGCTTTTAATACCTTCTCTATCCCGTCCGTAAGGGCAATGGGCGTTGTAGTCAAGGTTAAAAGAGAGGTGATGGTAACAAGGAAAATAAGACGCAGTGCCATAAAAATACCCTGGCGCAGCCCCTGGGAAGTAATCTTCAAAAATCCCCACTGCCAGATTATCTCTCCGGAAGTCATAAAAAGGTGTAAGCCCAGGGTTAAGACTATAATAAAGAGAAGGGGTTTTAATCCTTTCAAAATAATTTTCAGGGAGATGCCGGAAAGTAAAATCACAAGGGCGGTAAAACCTGTAACTACAGCATATCCCGTAACATTGTTAACGAGAAAAAGACCGACCATATAGAGAACAAGGGTAATAATCTTAGTCCGGGGGTCTAATTGATGAATTGCGGAATTACCCGGTATATATTGACCGATGGTAATGTCTTTAAGCATGAGGCTTCCCCCCCTTAACCGCTTTAAGAATTTCCCCTTTGGCTTCCTCAATCGTCAGTATGTCTGTTCGTACCGGCCAGCCCTTTTCCTTTAAGGCTATCATCAGTTTTGTTACCGTCGGTATATCTAAGCCAATCTTTTTAAGCCGGTTATTTTCGCTGAAAACCTGGCGCGGGTGATTATTATAGACAACTTCCCCCTGGTGCATGACAATAAGCCGGCTGGCCAGGCGGGCTACATCATCCATACTATGGGAAACCAGCACAACGGTTAGCCCGGCTTCCCGGTGCAAATCCGCAATCTGGGCCAGAATTTCGTCCCTTCCTTTGGGATCCAGGCCTGCCGTGGGCTCATCCAAAACCAGGTATTTGGGTTCCATGGCCAGTACACCGGCGATGGCTACCCTTCTTTTTTCCCCGCCGCTTAAAACAAAGGGTGAACTGTCCTTGTAGCGTTCATAATCAAGTTTGACCATGGCCATGGCCTTCTTTACTCTTTTGACAATCTTATCAGGTGATAAACCTAAATTCTTGGGACCAAAAGCAATGTCAGCCGCTACAGTTTCTTCGAAAAGTTGATGTTCCGGATATTGAAAAACCAGGCCTACTTTTTGACGAATTTCTTTGAGTTTTACCTCTTTGCCGCTAATATCCACACCATCTATTAAAACTCGACCCTGGGTAGCCTTTAGTAGACCGTTAAAGTGCTGGACAAGGGTGGATTTACCCGAACCCGTATGTCCGATAATCCCGACAAATTCCCCTTCTTTTATTTCTAAAGAAATATTTCTCAGGGCATGGTATTCAAAAGGAGTGTTAGGCTGGTAGGTATGGTATACCTCATGGAGGGTTATGGACATAAGGCCACCACCATTTCCTCAACAGTTAAAATATCCGGAGATATTTTAACCCCTTCTTTCCTTAATGTTGCGCTGAGTTCAGTCATAGGGGGAACATCCAGGCGCAGTTCTTTTAGTCTGTCCACCTGGGCGAAGATTTCCCTTGGACTCCCTTCCATGACGATCTGGCCCTCTTCCATAACGACAACCCGGTGAGCGTGGGCGGCTTCCTCCATAAAATGGGTAATGTGTACTACGGTAAGACCCTCTTCCCGGTTGAGACGAAAAACAGTTTCCATTACCTCCGCCCGGCCAACAGGATCCAGCATGGCCGTAGGTTCATCCAGTACGAGGACCTGGGGACGCATGGCCACGATACCGGCTATAGCTACCCGCTGTTTCTGTCCACCTGAGAGCAGATGAGGTGCTTTGGTCTTATATTGACTCATTCCCACACTATTCATGGCTTCATCCACACGCCTGCGAATTTCGGCAGGAGGGATCCCTAAGTTCTCCGGGCCAAAGGCCACATCTTCTTCCACCGTGGTGGCGATCAACTGGTTATCGGGATTCTGAAAAACCATGCCCACCTGCTGTCTGATCTCCCACAGCTTTTCTTTTTCCCGGGTATCAATGCCATTCACCAGGACCCTCCCGCTATGGGGTAAAAGCAGGGCGTTTAAATGTTTGGCCAAAGTGGATTTGCCTGAACCATTGTGGCCAATAATCACCACGAATTCACCTTTGGCAATTTGCAAGCTTACCCCTTTTAAGGCGGCAAACTCCCCACTTTGGGGTGTCCGGTATTTATGAACTAAATTCTCAATGACGATCATTTCTTTCACCACTCTGCCTAACTCTCCTCCACTTAGACTTTTGCCTGCCCCGTCTTTATGACAAAGCAAACAAAAGCCAGGAAAGCCAAAGCTTAACCACAAAAAGGGCTAAGCATTTCGGTTTCCCTGACCTCTGGTTTAAGTCACTAACCTCGTCTAAACTAACTCTACTATCACCACAGGTGCTGCATCACCGCGACGGTTCCCTACTTTGATAATCCGGGTATATCCCCCTTGGCGGTCAGCATATTTCTTGCCAATGTTATCAAATAAATCTTTTACAACGCTCTCGTCCAAAAGGTAGGCAGCCGCTTGACGACGGGCGTGAAGATCACCTTGTTTGGCTAGCGTAACCATCTTCTCGGCAATACTGGTCAGCTCTTTGGCTTTCGACTCTGTAGTCTGGATACGTCCGTTTTTAAGAAGAGAGGTTACGATGCTTCTTAAAAGAGCACGACGTTGTCCCGTATTGCGTCCAAGTTTTCTGTAGGCCATATTCAAACCTCCTTTACAGCAAGACTGAACCTACTCGTCAGACTTCCTCAAGCTAAGACCTAAAGAGGCAAGTTTTTCATCAACTTCTTCTAAAGATTTCTTACCCAGGTTTCTGACTTTCATCATGTCTTCTTCTGTTTTCATGATCAGTTCGCCGACGGTATTGATGCCGGCACGTTTGAGGCAGTTATAGGAACGAACGGAGAGGTCTAATTCCTCAATACTCATGTCTAGAATCTTATCCCGCTCTTCCTCTTCTTTTTCCACCATGATCTCCACATCGCCGATCTTTTCCGTAAGACCAATAAAGAGTTTAAGATGGTCATTAAGGATTTTAGCGGAGAGACTAACAGCCTCATCAGGGGCAATAGTACCATTGGTCCAAATTTCCAGGGTGAGTTTATCGTAATCTGTGATCTGTCCAACCCTGGTATCTGAAACACTGTAATTAACTTTCCGCACAGGAGAGAAAATGGAGTCTATGGGAATCACACCGATCACGTGGTCCTCTTTTTTGTTTTTCTCAGCGGACCTATAGCCCCGTCCTTTTTCCACCGTCATTTCCATGACTAAATGGGCGCCATTATCCAAAGTGGCTATGTGAAGATCCGGATTAAGAACTTCGACCTGGCTACTCCTAATAATATCTGATGCTAAGACTTCCCCCGGTCCTTTAGCGTCAATACGTATTACCTGCAGTTCATCACCATGAACCTTAAGTGATAAGGACTTGAGATTCAGGATAATATCTGTCACATCTTCCACAACACCCGGTACAGTGGAAAACTCATGCAGAACTCCCTCAATCTTGATAGATGTAACAGCCGCTCCAGGAAGGGACGACAATAATATACGCCGCAAAGAGTTGCCTAAGGTGATACCATAACCCCTCTCGAGAGGTTCCACCACAAACTTTGCATAAGATTTACTATCATTTATCTCCACGCACTCGATTTTGGGTTTTTCAATCTCAATCATAGGCTAACCCTCCTACTCGATCCAATCATTCTCCCAGAAACAAGTAAAATAATAACTCACACCTATCTGGAGTACAATTCGACAATGAGATGTTCCTGTACAGGTACATCAATTTGTTCTCTCGTTGGCAGAGCTACTACCTTACCAGCCATCTGGTCACGGTCGAGTTCTAACCATGCGGGCGGGTTTTTATGGGCAATGAGTTCTTTCATTTCCTGGAACTTAAGAGAATCAAGACTCTTTTCTTTTACCCTGATAACATCGCCTACACTAACGAGCATTGATGGGATATTGGCTTTATGTCCGTTTAGCGTAAAGTGATTGTGCTTCACAAGCTGGCGTGCTTCCGGACGGGAACTGGCAAAACCTAAACGGAAAACAACATTGTCTAAACGTCTTTCTAACAGTCTAAGGAGGTTTTCGCCAGTAACTCCTCCTTGACGGTCAGCCTTTTCAAAATAGTTTCTGAACTGTTTTTCCAGTACGCCGTAAATACGACGAGCCTTTTGTTTTTCCCTTAACTGCAGACCGTATTCCGAGGTCTTCTTACGGCTTTGACCGTGCTGGCCGGGTGCATAAGCTCTTCTATCGATGGCACATTTGTCTGTATAACAACGGTCACCTTTCAGGTACAGTTTTAAACCCTCACGACGACAAAGTCTGCAGACAGGACCTGTATATCTTGCCATGAATTAACACCTCCTTAGACTCTTCTACGCTTGGGCGGACGGCATCCATTGTGGGGAATGGGGGTAACATCTTTAATCATGTTTACCTCCAGACCGGTTGCCTGTAGAGAACGAATAGCGGCCTCGCGTCCGGCCCCGGGACCTTTAACGAAACATTCAACTTCACGAAGACCGTGTTCCATAGCAGCTTTAGCCGCTTGCTCCGCTGCCATCTGAGCAGCAAAAGGAGTACTTTTTCTGGAACCTTTAAAACCAAGTCCACCGGCACTAGCCCAGGAGATAGTATTACCGGCCATATCTGTGATGGTAACGATTGTATTGTTAAAAGTTGATTTAATATGGGCAACACCTTGTTCAATATTCTTACGCTCGCGACGTTTCACGCGGGCATTAGCAGTTCTTTTTGCCATTTTTCCGTCTTCACCCCTTTATTACTTTTTGCGTTTTACACCTACGGTCTTGCTGGGACCTTTACGGGTACGAGCATTAGTCTTGGTTCTTTGACCACGGACTGGCAAACCGCGACGGTGTCTTAAGCCGCGATAGCAGCCAATCTCCATGAGACGCTTAATGTTTAAGGAAACTTCCCGTCTCAGGTCGCCTTCTACTTTATGCTCTTTATCAATAACTTCCCGAAGCTTATTGACTTCATCTTCAGTTAAATCTCTCACCCTGGTATCTGGGTTTACCCCTGTCTTTTCCAGTATTTTTTGGGCCGTAGCCCTGCCTATGCCGTAAATATAGGTTAAGCCGATCTCAACCCTTTTTTCACGAGGCAAGTCAACACCTGCAATCCTTGCCATTTTTACACCTCCTAGGATGAAATGAAAAAAAATGTAGAAAAACTACTCTACTCCACACTTAAGGTTTCCCTTAATCAGCCGCCCGTGGAGAGGTGATTTAGCCTTGTTTTTGTTTGTGTTTCGGGTTCTCGCAGATGACCATAACTCTGCCTTTACGTTTTATAATTTTACATTTTTCACAGATAGGTTTAACTGATGGTCTGACTTTCACTGTAATAACCTCCTAATTGGGGACATTCCTGCCCCTAAAGCATAACCTGTTCTTCAGCAGGTGTGTCGCCTTTCCTTAAATCCAGGGAGTTACTTAAAGCGGTAAGTAATCCGCCCCCGGGTCAAATCATATGGTGAAAGCTCCACAGTGACCCGGTCCCCTGGCAGGATACGGATAAAATTCATCCTGATTTTACCGGAAACATGCGCTAGAACTTTGTGTCCATTTGCCAATTCAACCCGAAACATTGCATTGGGTAGGGGTTCCAGTACAGTACCTTCAACTTCTATGACATCCTGTTTGGACATGGGATACTACCTCCTTATCCTGAGCACAGCGTCTTTAACAAGTAAACTACTGGGCAATTGTCCTTATCGCGATCCAACAGGGAACTTCACTCGTTGTCTCACCCTGTATTTGCCATCCCTGGTTTATTTGGTTAATATCCAAGGACCTTTATCAGTAATAGCGATACTGTGTTCAAAATGGGCAGACAGTTTGCGATCTTTTGTAACTACTGTCCAGTTGTCGGCCAGGGTTTCCACCTCGTAAGTTCCCATATTGACCATGGGCTCAATGGCTAAAGTCATACCGGCTTTTAACCGTGGACCGCGTCCAGGCAACCCGAAGTTAGGTACTTGTGGTTCCTCATGCATGTTTCTCCCAATACCATGTCCTACAAAATCCCGTACCACTGAAAATTTGTTATTCTCAACGTAAGTTTGGATGGCATGGGATATATCCGACAACCGATTATCTACTACTGCTTTTTCAATTCCTTCATATAGTGACTTTTCCGTGACCTCTAATAATCTTTGCGCTTCGGCATCTATTTCACCCACAGGCAAAGTTACAGCGGCATCACCCACATAGCCATTGATAATGGCCCCAATATCAATACTAATAATATCACCAGATTTTACCTGCCTTAAACTACTGGGAATTCCGTGTACCACCTCTTCATTAACAGAGGCACAAATACTGGCGGGAAAACCGTGATAACCTTTAAAGGCAGGCTTAGCTTGACAGCTTAAGATAAATTCTTCCGCTATCCTGTCAAGCTCAAGGGTAGTTACACCTGGCGCCACCGCTTTGGCCACCTCTTTATGAGCTTTGGCAACTACTTGCCCCGCATCATAGAGATAGTTTAATTCACGCTCAGACTTAATAATAATCATTCTTGCTCGCTTCCTAAGGCTTCTAAAATATCTCCGGTAACTTTCTCCATAGGCTGGTTACCATTTATATTCACGAGAAGGCCTTTCTTCTCATAGTACTCTACCAGAGGTGCTGTTTGCATGGCATACACATCTAAACGATTGCCCACCGTAGCTTCTGTATCGTCACTCCGTTGGTAGAGGTCCCCTCCGCAGAGCTGGCACTTATCACCGGCCCTGGAAGGGTTAAAAGTAATATGATAGGTTGCGCCGCAAGCTTTGCAGACCCTGCGTCCCGTTAGACGCACCAATAAATCTTCACGGTCCACAACAATATTTAAAACAGCATTTAATTTAACCACAAGCTCTTGAAGAGTCTGATCTAAAGCGTCTGCCTGAGGGACGGTGCGGGGAAAGCCGTCTAAAAGAAATCCCTTAGCACAATCAGGTTCAGAAAGCCTTTCCTTCACAATCCCGATGGTTACACTATCAGGGACTAACTGCCCCGCGTCCATGTAGCGCTTGGCTTCTAACCCCAAGGGGGTACCCTCCCGTACAGCCTTTCTAAACATATCCCCAGTGGAAATATGGGGTATATCCATTTTCTTGACTAAAAGGTCTGCCTGGGTACCTTTACCAGCCCCAGGAGGACCCAGCAAAATTATTCTCATGACTGTCCTCCTTATTACTTCAGGAATCCTTGATAATGTCTCATCAAGAGATGGGACTCTATTTGCTTCATGGTATCAAGGGCTACCCCGACCACAATTAATAGAGCTGTACCACCGAAGTAAACAGGGAGGTTTGTAGTAGCAATGATGATACTTGGCAGTATAGCAATTCCCGCGAGGAAGATAGCACCCGCCAGGGTAATACGATTCGCTACTTTTTCAATATATTCCGCAGTTGGTCTTCCTGGTCTTAAACCAGGTATAAATCCCCCATACTTCTTCATATTCTCAGCAATATCATTGGGGTTAAAGGTAATTGCTGTATAGAAATAAGTGAAGAAGATAATGAGAAGGGCATATAAAAGCTGGTACCAAACAGTACGGAAATCAAAAATCCTGGTAATCCAAATAGCAAAGGTATTATTGGGGAACCAGGAAGCCAGGGTACCGGGGAACATGAGAATAGACATGGCAAAAATAACGGGGATAACCCCTGCCTGGTTAACTTTGAGAGGAATGTGGGTACTTTGCCCACCATAGACGCGGCGTCCTACCACACGTTTTGCGTACTGAACGGAGATACGGCGCTGTCCTTCCTGGATAGCTACCACGCCGGCAATAACGACTACAGCCAAAACGGCAAAAAGGATAACCGCAAAGATATTGGTGGTACCCACTTTCAGATATTCGTAAATACTCACAACTCCGGCTGGAACACGGGAAACAATACCAGCAAAGATGATTAAGGAGATACCATTGCCAATCCCTTTTTCCGTAATGAGTTCGCCCAGCCACATGAGGAAGGCGGTTCCCGCAGTGAGAGACAGGGCAATTAAGAGCGTGGAACCGATGCCGGGATTAATAATGGCATTCCGCAAACCAAAAGAGATACCGATGGCCTGGATAAAACCAAGGATTACTGTACCATAACGTGTATACTCAGTAATTTTCTTGCGGCCTTCGGGACCTTCTTTGGCCAGTCTTTCCAGGGCCGGTACTACCACAGTCAACAACTGCATGATGATAGAGGAGTTAATATACGGGGTTATACTCATGGCAAAAATTGAAAAGTTCTTAAAAGCACCACCGGAAATAACATCAAAGAAACCTAGTAACTGGCCCTGGGCAATTAAATCGGCAATTACCTGCTTATTAATGCCAGGAACTGGTACATGGACCCCAATCCTAAAGACTACCAGCATCAACAGTGTAAAGGTTATTTTCCGCCGCAGGTCACCAAGTTTCCAGGAGCTTCTTAATACCTCTATCACCTAAATCACCTCTACTTGACCGCCGGCAGCGGTAATTTTATCAGCTGCAGTTTTAGAAAAACTTTGGGCTTTTACCGTTAAGGCTTTGGTAATTTCCCCATTGCCGAGAACCTTAATACCATCGCGTACGTTTTTCACGAGCCCCGATTCGACTAAAACTTCAGGAGTTACCACTGCACCGTTTTCAAAGCGGTCTTCCAGCTCCTTCAGGTTGATGACCACAAATTCCTTCTTAAATATATTGGTAAACCCGCGCTTGGGCATACGGCGCTGTAAGGGTGTTTGACCGCCCTCAAAGTACGGTCCTTTTCCGCCGCCGGCACGAGCTTTTTGGCCTTTATGGCCACGGCCGCCTGTTTTACCAAGACCGGAACCGGTACCGCGCCCTTTTCTTACAGCAGTATGCCTGGAGCCTGGAGCCGGTTGTAATTCATGGAGTTTCATCTGCTACACCTCCTTCTTGTCACTGAGCCACTTCTTCTACAGCTAACAAGTGTTCCACTTTCCGAATTTTACCACGGAGAGCAGGAGTATCTTCGTGGATAACACTCTGATATGTTTTTTTGAGGCCCAAGGATTTTACAGTATCACGCACAGTATCATCGGAACCGATAACACTCTTTTTCAGGGTTATTTTCAACTTAGCCATGTGTCTGTCCCCCTAACCTAAGAGTTCTTCTACGGATTTACCGCGCATTCTGGCTACTTCCTCGACCCGCTTCAGACTCTTTAATCCTTCTAAAGTGGCTCTCACCATATTGTTGGCATTATTAGAGCCCAAAGATTTTGTCAGGATGTCCCTTACTCCCGCCAGTTCCAGCACTGCGCGTACAGGTCCGCCTGCGATAACACCAGTACCTTCAGAAGCAGGTTTCATAATGACACTGCCTGCGCCAAAGCGTCCTAAAACTTCATGGGGGATGGTTGTTCCCACCAGTGGTACGTTAATTAAGTTCTTTTTTGCATCTTCTATGCCTTTACGGATAGCTTCAGGCACTTCTGTAGCTTTACCCAAACCGGCCCCAACATGGCCTTTGCCATCGCCCACTACAACTAGGGCACTAAAGCTGAAACGACGACCACCTTTAACAACTTTCGCAACACGGTTTATATAGACAACTTTTTCACTGAATTCCATGTTGTTTGTGTCAATTTTTGCCATTCTTTTTCCCTCCTTTGGCCGGTAATTTAGAATTGCAGACCGCCCTCGCGGGCTCCCTCGGCTACAGCCTTCACACGGCCGTGATACAGGTTACCGCCACGATCGAATACTACGTTTGTGATGCCTTTTTCTATAGCCTTTTTAGCCAGGAGTTCCCCTACTTTTTTGGCGGCATCCATATTCCCACCATTTTCAATTTGCTCTTTGATACCAGTCTCAAGAGTAGATGCTGAAACCAGGGTTACTCCCTTAACATCGTCAATCAGTTGGGCATACATATGCTTGAGACTTCTATATACAGCCAATCTTGGGCGTTCAAGGGTTCCTTGAATACGCTTACGAATTCTTAAGTGTTTCTTTTGGCGGACTTTTTTACGATCGGGTTTTGTAATCAACGAGTTTCACTCCCTTCCGATACGACTTACTCAGAGGCTTATTTACTTCTTCTTACCGCCTTTACCGCCTGTCTTACCAACTTTACGGCGAATAACTTCGTTATCGTACTTAATCCCTTTGCCTTTATAGGGTTCTGGTTCACGCACTGCACGGATATTTGCAGCTAACATCCCTACTTTTTCTTTATCAGCGCCTTTAACAATGATCTTGTTAGGTGCCGGCACTTCTATCTCCAATCCTGCTTCCGGTTCGATTTCCACGGGGTGAGAATAACCTACAGTCAGCACAAGTTTATTGCCTTGTTTGGCTGCCCGGTAACCGACTCCCACCAGTTCCAAACCCTTTTGATAACCCTTGGTCACACCTTCCACCATATTGGCAACTAAGGTTCTGGTTAAACCGTGCAGGGCTTTATGATTTTTCTCATCACTGGGACGAGCGACAATAATTTTTCCATCAGTAAGTTCTATATTGATATCCTTATGAAGGGTCCTCGTGAGTATCCCTTTAGGTCCTTTTACCGTAACATGATTGTTATCAATTTTCACATCTACGCCAGCAGGCACTGCAATGGGTAATTTACCTATTCTCGACATGTTCACACCTCCCGAGCAAAACTTATCATTTGACCTACGGAGTTTAGTTCTTTACTTCTTTTGGCAAAGCATTAGGAGGCAGTTACCTCAGCTTACCATACGTAACAAAGTACTTCCCCACCAAGGCCCCGTTTTCTCGCTTCTTTATCAGTCATGATCCCCTGGGAAGTAGAAATTACAGCTATCCCTAAGCCGCCTAGTACACGGGGCACCTGATCTTTTTTCGCATAAACGCGCAGGCCAGGTTTACTGATACGCTTTAAACCTGTGATTACTTTTTCCTTGTTAGGACCGTATTTAAGATAAAGTCTTAACACACCTTGTTTGCCATCTTCAATCATCTCAAAATCTTTGATAAGCCCCTCCGCTTTGAGGATTTCCGCCAAAGTTGCCTTCAGCTTTGAAGCGGGAATCTCAACTTTTTCGTGATTAACGGAGTTGGCATTTCTAATCCTTGTAAGAAAATCTGCAATTGGATCAGTCATCACCATATTTAACGACCCCCTTCCTATGTCTAAACTTACCAACTGGCTTTAGTAACACCGGGTATTTGCCCTTCATAAGCCAGCTCACGGAAGCAGATACGACACATGCCGAACTTCCGCATGTAAGCATGGGGACGACCACAAATTTTACATCTATGATAAGCCCGCGTGCTAAACTTGGGTGTCCTTTGCTGCTTATTGATCATGGATTTCTTTGCCACACTATTCCCTCCTTATTTTAGATTTAGTGCCTTACTTTTCAGCAAAAGGCATACCCAATAATCTGAGGAGTTCTTTTGCCTCTTCGTCAGTCTTGGCAGTGGTAACAAAGACAATATCCATCCCGCGAATCTGGTCAACCTTGTCGTATTCTATTTCCGGAAAGATTAACTGTTCTTTCAAGCCCAGTGTGTAGTTGCCGCGCCCGTCAAAACCTTTTGGCGAAACACCTCTGAAATCACGAACCCTGGGTAGTGCCACGTTAAAAAGCCTGTCAACGAACTCATACATTCTTTCGCTTCTTAACGTTACTTTAGTGCCAATAGGAACCCCGGCCCGGAGTTTAAAGGCGGCAATAGACTTTTTAGCCCGGGTAACGATGGGTTTTTGTCCTGTGATCGCCCTTAAATCAGCCACAGCACCATCCAGGGCTTTGGGATTCTGTACTGCTTCTCCCACGCCTATATTTACAACAACTTTCTCCAACTTGGGAATTTCCATGACATTTTTATAGTTAAACTTCTGCATCATCAGAGGTGCAACTTCTTTTATATATTTCTCCTTCATTCTTGCCATGTCTCGAACCTCCCTTCCGGCCAATTATTTGTCGAACTGTTCACCGCACTGGTTACAGGTTCTTACTTTCTGACCATCAGCCAATATCTTTTTATTTATACGTACCGGTTCTTTGCATTTACTGCAGTAGATCATCACATTAGAGCTGGCAATGGGGGCTTCCTTCTCCACAATTCCCCCCTGAGGCATTTTTTGCGTCGGTTTCGTGTGCCGTTTGGCTATATTTACGCCTTCAACGATTACCTTACTTTTCTCGGGATCTACGCTCAAGATCTTTCCTCTTTTTCCGGCATCTTTACCTGTGATGACCTGTACCATATCGCCTTTTTTGACATGAACCTTGGGTTTTGTCATTTAGTTCACCTCCAGCGGTAGATTACCTTGCAAAGGTCTTGTTTTTAACTTTGGCTTATAATACTTCTGGTGCCAGAGATATTATCTTCATATATTCTTTTTCACGCAGTTCACGGGCAACAGGTCCGAATATACGGGTACCTCTGGGGCTTTTGTCATCCTTGATAATCACTGCGGCGTTTTCATCAAAACGGATATATGAACCATCAGGTCTTCTAATAGCATCTTTAGTGCGCACAACTACAGCTTTTACGACGTCACCTTTCTTAACAACGCCACCTGGTGTTGCTTCTTTAACAGAAGCAATAATCACATCACCGACGGAGGCATAGCGGCGATAGGAACCGCCTAAGGCGCGGATACACATGAGAAGCTTGGCACCACTATTATCAGCAACTTTTAAAGTTGTTTGTTGTTGAATCACTGTCCGAACCTCCTTTCAGGACGCATCTACAATCCTGTCTTAAACAATGGGAGCTTTCTCCAGAATTTCTGCAACCCGCCAGCGCTTATCTTTGCTTAAGGGGCGAGTCTCCATGATTTTAACCTTATCGCCAACTTTACAGGTATTTTCCTCATCATGGGCTTTATATTTTTTGGTTTTTTTCATTATTTTGTTATACATGGGATGTCTGACGTTGTTTTCTATAGCAACGACTACGGTTTTATCCATTTTGTCGCTAACCACGATGCCAATCATAGTTTTGCGCATTCCTCTTTCCAAAACTAATACCTCCTTTACAAAAAGCTGCCAAGTCTTACCACTTATTGTCCTTTGATTTCCCTTTCCCGTAGGACGGTTTGGGTCCGGGCGATGGTTTTACGGACCTCCCTAATACGCATAGGGTTTTCCAATTGACCGGTGGCAAGCTGGAAGCGCAAGTTAAAAAGCTCTTCTTTAAGTTCACCGATTTTACGGGTCAATTCATCTTTGGTTAAATCACGGAGATTTTTAGCTTTCACTTGCTTCACCACCCATTTCCTCACGTTTTACAAATTTGGTTTTAATGGGCAGCTTATGGGAGGCTAAACGCAGGGCTTCGCGCGCTATAGCTTCGTCAACACCAGCTAACTCAAACATAACGCGACCCGGCTTAACTACTGCTACCCAATACTCAGGAGAACCTTTACCACTACCCATCCGTGTTTCAGCGGGTTTAGCGGTAATGGGCTTATCGGGGAAAATTTTAATCCATACCTTACCACCACGTTTGATATATCTGGTCATGGCTATACGTGCAGCTTCAATTTGACGGTTAGTGATCCAGGCATGTTCCAGCGCCTGGAGACCGTATTCTCCGTAAGAAACAGTATTGCCACGCGTAGCTTTGCCTTTCATGACACCACGGTGAGGACGGCGGAATTTCACTCTCTTAGGCACCAGCATTGTTGTTTTCCTCCTTCCTGTTCTTCAGTTCAGGAAGTACTTCTCCTTTGTAAATCCATACTTTAACACCAATTTTACCGTAAGTGGTATTGGCCTCAGCAAAACCATAGTCTATGTCTGCCCGTAAAGTATGAAGAGGAACCTTTCCTTCACTGTACCATTCAGTACGAGCGATTTCGGCACCAGCTAAACGACCGGAACAAGACACTTTAATACCCAGGGCCCCTAAACGCATGGTACGGGAAACCGCTTGCTTCATAGCTCTGCGGAAAGCAACCCTTTTTACCAGCTGAGCGGCAATACTTTCAGCCACTAACTGGGCATCTAACTCAGGCTTCTTCACTTCAATAATATTTACATTAACCTTCTTACCTGTCATTTTTTCCAAGGTTTTTCTCAGCGCTTCCACTTCCGCACCGCCCCGACCGATTACAATACCAGGCTTTGCAGTCTTAATGGATACTTTGATCCTGTTGGCAGCACGCTCTATTAAAACACCGGAAATGCCGGCCTGGAACAGTTTTTCCTTAACATAATCACGTATTTTAATATCCTCATGAAGAAGGTCCGCATAATTCTTGTCAGCATACCAGTTGCTGTCCCAGTCACGGATAATGCCGACACGTAACCCTTTTGGATGTACCTTTTGACCCACTAATTATCCCTCCTTCTTTTCGCTGACCACTACTGTCACGTGACTGGTGCGTCTCCTAATCAAGTCAGCACGGCCCATAGCTCTAGGCATTACTCTTTTCAAAGAAGGCCCTACATCAACGTAAGCTTCCTTAACATAGAGTTGATCCGAATTCATTTCATAATTATGCTCAGCATTGGCCACTGCAGATTTCAGCACCTTGGCAATGGGTTTGGTTGCCTTGTGTGGTGTAAATCTTAAAATGGCAAAAGCTTCTCTGACATCCTTACCCCGGATGAGATCGATGACCTGGCGGGCTTTCCGGGGAGATATACGAATATATTTAGCAATTGCTTTGGCTTGCATGAAAATAACCCCCTCTCCCGGAATTTATTTTAAGGAAGTAGACCGCTCGGTATGATTCCCGTGGCCCTTAAATGTCCTTGTCGGGGCAAACTCACCCAACTTATGACCTACCATGTCTTCTGTGATATAGACGGGAACATGTTTCCGCCCATCATAAACAGCGATAGTATGACCGATCATCTGCGGGAAAATTGTGGAACGCCGTGACCATGTCTTAATTACTCTTTTTTCGTTAGCGCTGTTCATCTTTTCTATCTTCTTTAAAAGGCTATCTTCAATAAAAGGACCTTTTTTCAATGATCTGCCCATTTATTTGCCTCCTTTCCAAACGGTTATCGCCAATTACTTCTTGCGAGGCTTCACGATAAACTTATCTGTAGGATTCTTCTTCTTCCGTGTTTTGCCTCCGATGGCTGGTTTACCCCAGGGTGTAACAGGGTTCTTCCGGCCAATGGGGGAACGGCCTTCACCACCGCCATGGGGATGGTCTACCGGGTTCATGACCACACCACGGTTAGTGGGTCTGATGCCCATCCAGCGTGCACGGCCAGCCTTGCCGATGGTAATGTTTTCATGCTCCAGGTTCCCTACCTGACCGATAGTAGCTTTACAGTTTACATGAACCAGTCTGACTTCCCCAGATGGCATCCGGATTGATGCATAGTTATTCTCTTTGGCCATGAGCTGGGCTGAAGCTCCCGCGGATCTTACCAGCTGGCCACCTTTTTTAGGCTTTAATTCGATGTTATGAATAACGGTACCTACAGGAATGTTGGCCAGCGGCAGGGCATTACCCACTTTAATATCTGCATCAGGACCGGAAATAACTTTGTCTCCAACCTTTAAGCCATGGGGAGCCAGAATGTATCTCTTCTCACCATCTACATAGTGTAAAAGGGCAATGTTAGCGGAACGGTTAGGATCGTATTCGATGGTAGCAACTTTGGCGGGAATACCATCCTTATCCCGTTTAAAATCGATAATACGATATAAACGTTTATGTCCGCCACCCTGGTGCCGTACAGTAAGTCTACCTACATTGTTGCGGCCCGAGTGCTTTTTCAAAGGTTCGACCAGCGACTTTTCCGGTTCATTGGTAGTAATTTCTTCAAAGGTAGAAACGGTCATTTGCCTTCTACCAGGGGATGTTGGCTTAAATTTTTTAACCGGCATTTTTTTCCCTCCCTTACACAAGTCTAAGACTAGCCTTCAAATATCGGCAGTCTTTCACCAGGTTTAAGGGTAACTATGGCTTTCTTCCAGCTGGAAGTTCTGCCCACATATTTACCCATTCTTTTCGGTTTGCTTTTTACAGTTAAAGTTTTCACATCAACCACATTCACTTTGAAAATGGACTCTACAGCATGCTTAATCTCGATCTTGTTAGCATCTCTGTCAACTTCAAAGGTGTACTTGTTTTCTTCCATTAAGTTAGTGGTCTTTTCTGTAACGACAGGCTTGATGAGCACTTCATGGGGATTTCGCATTATGCCCACACCTCCTCAACTTTGGCAATGGCATCTTTCGTGATAATCAATTTGTCGTGATTGAGAAGGTCGTATACGTTGATACCGTCAGCGGCTAAGGGCTTCACCCCGGCAATGTTTCTGGCAGACCTTTCTACATTGGTTTCATTGTCCACAGTGACAATCAAGGCCTTCTTATCCACTTTCAGGTTATTCAGTACCTGTACCATTTCTTTTGTTTTGGGCGCTGCCAGAGTAAGGTTATCTAAAACAATAAGATCCCCTGTATTCACTTTCGAAGATAGGACGGACTTTATAGCCAAACGTCTCTTTTTACGGGGAATAGAGTAGGCATAATCACGGGGCTTAGGTCCAAACACAATTCCACCTTTACGCCACAGTGGTGAACGGATTGTACCCGCACGAGCGCGTCCTGTACCCTTTTGACGCCAGGGTTTCCGACCGCCGCCGCGGACTTCCGCTCTGGTTTTGGTAGCGTGGGTACCCCTGCGCAGGCTGGCCAACTGCATAACGACGGCTTCGTGCACAACTGCCTCATTGGGTTCAATACCAAAAATTTCATCATTTAATTCCATTTCACCAACTTGTGCACCTTGCACATTATATATTGCAACTTTAGGCATCCTATATTTCCTCCTTTCCATCAAGTTACTAAGCTTTAACCGAACTCTTGATGGTTACCAGGCTTTTCTTAGGTCCGGGGATGGCCCCTCTCACTAAGAGCAAATTGCGCTCTGGATCTACTTTAACCACCAGCAGCTTCTGAACTGTTACTTGTTCTCTGCCCAAACGACCAGGCAGTTTACGGCCTAAGAATACACGAGCCGGCCCTTTCGCTCCTAAAGAACCGGGGCGGCGATGGTATTTAGAGCCATGCTTCATAGGTCCACGATGAAAACCGTGACGTTTGATACCGCCGGCAAAGCCTTTACCCTTAGTCAAACCGGTGACATCCACCCATTCTCCTGAGGAAAAAACATCTGCTTTAATTTCTTGCCCTATATTATAGGCATTGGCATCGTCGACTCTAAACTCTTTCAGATAGCGCAAGGGTTTGATTTGTCCCTTGGCAAAGTGTCCTTTAAGGGGCTTGTTCAGGTCCTGTTCTTTAACTTCACCAAAGCCGACCTGAATCGCATTGTATCCATCGTTCTCAGCAGTTTTTTTCTGTACAACCACACAAGGCCCCGCTTCAATTACCGTGACGGGGATCGCCTTGCCTGTTTCGTCAAAAATCTGGGTCATACCTAACTTGGTACCCAATATGGCTTTCACTATTGCCACCTCCTAGTAAAACCTTCGGTAGTCTCTTTAAACCAAAAAGCACAAAGAAACCCTATTTTACGGGTTCATTTTCTAAAGTTTAATCTCGATATCAACTCCGGCAGGCAAATCCAAACCCATGAGAGCATCTACAGTTTTGGGAGTTGGGTCCACGATATCGATAAGACGCTTATGAGTTCTCATTTCAAACTGTTCGCGCGAGTCTTTATTAACGTGGGGAGACCGCAAAATCGTATAAATATTCCGCTCTGTCGGCAGCGGAATAGGTCCAGCCACAGATGCGCCTGTGCGCTTTGCTGTCTCTACAATTTTTTCGGCTGACTGATCAAGAATTTTATGATCAAAAGCCTTCAGTCTTATTCTGATTTTTTGTTGTTTTGCCATAGGATAACCTCCCTCCTAGTCGCCCGATTTATTATTTTACGGACATTCTCTGCGGAAATTCCCTTACTCCGAACCAAGAACAACGCCCTCGGGTGTGTCATGCTCGTTTCAGCAACCTTCCACTTCATCGCATGTCAACCACACTTTTATAATTATATTAAAATATGGTGTTTTCCACAATATCTAACTTTTACCAGATGGCACAAATTACTAAGTAGTGATGAAGGGAGAGAGGGGAAAATCCCCTCTTTTCCCTATCCTACATCAGTTGTTGGTTGTTAGTTGGTAGTTACTCTATAATGCTAGCTACAACACCGGCGCCTACTGTACGACCGCCTTCACGAATAGCGAAACGCAATCCTTCTTCAATAGCAATAGGCGTGATGAGCTCGATGGTCATCTTGATGTTGTCGCCAGGCATACACATTTCTACACCTTCAGGAAGGGTTGCTACACCGGTTACGTCAGTGGTTCTGAAGTAGAACTGGGGTCTGTAACCGTTGAAGAAGGGAGTATGACGACCACCTTCTTCCTTGGTCAGTACGTATACTTCAGCGGTAAACTTGGTATGAGGTTTGATGGAACCAGGCTTCGCCAGTACCTGACCACGCTCGATTTCTTTCTTGTCCACACCACGCAAGAGACAACCAATGTTGTCACCGGCCTGGGCTTGATCCAGGAGCTTACGGAACATCTCTACACCAGTTACTACGGTCTTCTTGGGTTCTTCTGTCAGACCTACGATTTGTACTTCTTCACCAACTTTGATGGTTCCACGTTCTACACGGCCGGTAGCAACTGTACCACGTCCGGTGATGGAGAATACGTCTTCTACGGGCATCAAGAAGGGCTTGTCAACGTCCCGCTGGGGAGTAGGAATGTATTCGTCTACGGCCTTCATGAGATCCAGAATGTTTTGCGCCCAGGGTCCAGTAGGATCTTCCAGAGCTTTTAAGCCGGAACCACGGATGATGGGAATTTCATCACCGGGGAATTCGTACTGGTTCAAAAGGTCACGAATTTCCATTTCTACCAGCTCTAAGAGTTCTTCGTCATCTACCATGTCAACTTTGTTAAGCCATACAACGATGTAGGGCACACCTACCTGACGGGCTAAGAGAATGTGCTCCCGGGTCTGGGGCATAGGACCGTCAGCGGCGGATACAACCAGGATGGCACCGTCCATCTGGGCAGCACCGGTGATCATGTTCTTTACATAGTCAGCATGGCCGGGGCAGTCTACGTGGGCGTAGTGCCGGTTCGCTGTTTCATATTCAACGTGGGCTGTGGAAATGGTGATACCACGGGCTTTTTCTTCAGGAGCTTTGTCGATTTGGTCGAAGGCTACGGCCTGGGACAAACCTTGCTTGGCTAAAACGTAGGTGATAGCGGCAGTGGTAGTGGTTTTACCGTGGTCCACGTGGCCGATGGTACCAATGTTAACGTGGGGTTTAGTTCTTTCAAATTTTGCCTTTGCCATTTTGAAATAATCCTCCTTTAAATCCTATATACTTTTTATTTCCCTTGACGCTTTGCAATAATTTCCTCAGTGATGTTCTTGGGTGCTTCTTCATAATGGGAAAACTGCATGACATAAGTGCCGCGACCTTGGGTCTTGGAACGCAAATCTGTGGCATAACCGAACATCTCAGCTAAGGGCACATATCCGCGTATAACCTGGGCCCCAGCTCTGGCTTCCATTCCCTCGATCCGCCCACGGCGGGAGTTGATATCACCAATAACTTCACCCATGTACTCCTCAGGTACAACCACTTCTACTTTCATAATGGGTTCGAGAAGTACCGGGTTGGCTTTGGTAGCGGCATTTTTAAAGGCCATGGACCCCGCAATCTTAAAGGCCATTTCAGATGAGTCCACCTCGTGGAAAGAACCGTCATATAAGGTGGCCCGCATATCCAGCATGGGATAACCTGCTAAAACTCCATTCTCCATAGCTTCACGGATACCGGCGTCAATAGCAGGGATATATTCTTTTGGGATAACACCGCCGACGATTTTGTTGACAAACTCATAACCAGAACCTGGCTCGAGAGGCTCCAGTTCAATCCAGCAGTGACCGTATTGACCGCGGCCGCCGGATTGACGGACAAATTTGCCTTCGGCCTTAACCTTAGAGCGGATGGTCTCCTTATAGGCAACCTGGGGCCGTCCTACATTGGCATCTACCTTGAACTCGCGCAGCAAACGGTCAACGATAATCTCCAGGTGTAGTTCACCCATACCCGAAATGATGGTTTGCCCTGTTTCAGGATCCGTATGCATTCTAAAAGTGGGATCTTCTTCAGCCAAACGGGACAGGGCTCCGCCCATTTTTTCCTGGTCGGCTTTAGTCTTAGGCTCAATGGCCACATCAATAACAGGTTCAGGGAACTGCATGGATTCCAGGATGATGGGTTTGTTTTCATCACACAAGGTATCCCCCGTAGTCGTATCCTTTAATCCTACAGCAGCAGCAATATCACCGGCATAGACTTCAGTGATTTCTTCACGGTGGTTGGCATGCATCTGTAAGAGACGACCTATCCGTTCCCTTTTACCCTTTGTGGAGTTGAATACATAAGAACCCGACTTGAGGACACCTGAATAGACACGGAAGAAAGCCAATTTTCCTACATAGGGATCGGCCATAATCTTAAAGGCCAATGCAGAAAAAGGTTCATTATCACTGGCATGTCTCTCATCGTCAGAACCTGTGTCCGGGTGTACCCCTTTAATCGAAGGTATATCCGTGGGTGCAGGCAGGTAATCTACCACCGCATCCAGAAGGAGCTGAACGCCCTTATTTTTGAAAGACGAACCGCAAACTACAGGAATCATCTTTACAGCAATAGTGGCTTTGCGGATTCCTTGCACCAGCTCTTCTTCCGTCAGCTCTTCACCTTCCAGGTATTTCATCATTAATTCCTCGTCGCTTTCAGCAACAGCTTCCACCAGCTTTTCACGATATTCCAGAACTAAATCCTTCATATCTTCGGGAATCTCGGTTTCCTCGCTTCTTGTACCAAGGTCATCAATATAATAGTAGGCCTTCATTTTTACCAAATCCACTATTCCCCGGAAACTGTCCTCTGATCCTACCGGCAGTTGAATGGGCACAGGATTTGCACCCAGTCTCTCCCTGATCATGTTGACTCCTCTGAAAAAATCTGCTCCAACTCTATCCATCTTATTAATATAGGCGATACGAGGAACCCCATATTTATCAGCTTGCCGCCAAACAGTCTCGGACTGGGGCTCGACCCCACCTACCGAACAGAACACAGCTACAGCGCCGTCTAAGACACGTAAGGACCGTTCCACCTCAACAGTAAAATCAACGTGCCCTGGCGTATCAATAATGTTAATGCGATGGCCTCTCCATTGACAGGTAGTAGCAGCAGAGGTGATGGTAATACCCCTTTCCTGTTCCTGCACCATCCAGTCCATGGTAGCAGCACCATCATGAACTTCACCGATTTTGTGGACACGACCTGTATAAAAAAGAATTCTTTCGGTAGTTGTCGTCTTACCAGCATCGATATGCGCCATGATTCCTATGTTTCTGGTTTTATCTAATGGAATTTGTCTAGCCACGATTATTTCCCCCTTTCTTAGACCATGAATGGCCAGTTGTATGCCAAAGACCCCCTATCCCGGGGGTTTTTCGGCACCCAGTTTGCGGGGTTAAAAGTGAATGATTTGGCAAATAATTTCTTACCAGCGGTAATGGGCAAAAGCTTTGTTTGCTTCAGCCATTTTATGGGTATCTTCTTTTTTCTTCACTGCGCCGCCGGTATTATTGGCAGCGTCCAGGATTTCCCCGGCCAGTTTAGCATCCATGGTTTTTTCGCCACGCTTACGGGCGTAAGTGACTAACCATCTGATGCCCAGGGCTTCTCTCCTGTCTGCCCTAACTTCAACGGGTACCTGGTAGTTAGCACCACCTACACGGCGGGCCTTAACCTCTAAAACAGGCATGATGTTCTTCATGGCTTGTTCCAATACTTCCAGCCCGTTTTTGCCTGTTTTCTCTTCCACTATTTTGAGAGCATCATAGAGTGCGCCCTCAGCCACACCCCTCTTGCCATCATACATAACCTTGTTAATCAGCTTTGTAACCACTTTGGAATTATAAATGGGATCGGGCAAAACTTCCCTTTTGGGTACAGGTCCTTTTCTAGGCATCTCCTTTCCCCCCTTCGTCAAGAATTATAAGTTTATCCTAATAAGAGCTTAAGTTGACAGCTTAAAATTAGCTTGCCTTACTTTTTGGCAGCACCAGCTTTGGGTCTCTTGGTCCCATACTTGGAACGACCCTGGTTACGTTTCTGTACACCGGCTGTATCCAGAGCACCGCGTACAATATGGTATCTTACACCAGGTAAATCTTTAACCCTACCGCCTCTTACTAAAACCACGGAGTGTTCCTGTAAGTTGTGGCCAATCCCCGGAATGTAGGCAGTAACTTCGATACCATTGGTCAGTCTAACCCTGGCTACTTTACGTAATGCAGAATTCGGCTTCTTTGGCGTAGTTGTATATACTCTAGTGCAAACACCCCGCTTTTGAGGACACTCTTTTAAAGCAGGGGCTGTTGATTTTTCCTGAATAACCTCTCTACCTTGCTTTACCAATTGGTTAATGGTCGGCATATAACACACCTCCTTCCCAGGCTGTCGTAAAAACTTTTAAAATATAGACGGCAAGTCGAAATCACCCCTCCTCAGGGTGCTTCGACTTGCTATATTCTACTGGTTAGTCTTATCACCAGTAAAACGAACCAAAGTAAATCATTCAATAATGGCGGCAACTGCTGCCGGGACCTGAATTCCCCCGGCTTTTCCCAGCTCACGCATGGTTTCTACTTCTTCCAGGGGAACACCATGCACACGGCACATCTCCATAACGGGGCGCCGCACTTTCTCGTCGGCATCCTTAGCCAAAAAGACTATGCGGGCCTGCCCTCTCTCCAGGGCTTTCGTTGTTTGTTTCATTCCCACTGTCTTCCGTTTAGCATTGACAAGCCTCTGCATGCGGCTATACCTCCTTATGGGATAACGCACACTTAGTCATTTTATCACTGTGATTTTATGATGTCAATATTATTCCGTCGTGGTAGGATTTGGCTCTTCGCTGCCGGCGGGATTTACCTTGATGTTACGATACCTGGACATGCCGGTGCCCGCAGGTATGAGTTTGCCTATGATCACGTTTTCCTTCAGACCCAACAAGGGATCAACCTTTCCTTTAATGGCTGCTTCAGTAAGGACACGTGTGGTTTCCTGGAAAGACGCGGCAGACAGGAAAGAATCTGTAGCCAGAGAGGCTTTGGTAATCCCCAGGAGCACAGGCTTGGCCGTAGCCGGTTCTCCTCCAGTAGCAAATACCTTAGCGTTTTCTTCCTCAAACTCAAAGATATCAATTAGGCCGCCCGGCAAGAGTGAAGTATCACCCGGTTCTTCAACTTTAACCTTTCTCAGCATCTGCCTGATCATGACTTCAATATGTTTATCATTGATATCCACACCCTGGAGCCGGTATACCCGCTGAACTTCACGTAAGAGGTAGGTCTGGACACCCCTTAATCCTTTGACCTTCAGGAGATCATGGGGGTTGATGGAGCCTTCGGTCAGTTCATCGCCCGCTTCCACCATCTGTCCTTCCTTAACTTTAATACGAGAACCAAAAGGAATTTGATAAATTATTTTTTCTTCACCGGGATGAACGATTTCGATTTCCTTGCGGCCTTTTATCTCCGTGATGTGAACCTTACCGTCAATTTCTGCAATAATTCCTTGACCGCGGGGTTTCCTGGCCTCGAAAAGTTCCTCTACCCGGGGCAAACCCTGGGTAATATCGTCACCGGCTACACCACCGGTGTGGAAGGTTCTCATGGTCAACTGCGTACCCGGTTCGCCGATAGACTGGGCAGCGATAATACCTACCGCCTCACCAATCTCTACCATGCGCCCGGTAGCCAGGTTGCGGCCGTAACACTTACGGCACACACCGTAACGGGATTTACAGGTTAAAACTGAGCGGATATATACCTCTTTAATACCGGCTTCCACAATGCGGGAGGCATCGTTTTCCGTAATTTCCTGTCCAGCCTGCACGAGAATTTCACCGGTTTCCGGATGAAGTACATCCTCCATGGCATAGCGACCCACAATTCTCTCCAACAATGACTCGATGGCTTCCGGACCGTCTTTTATTTCATCAACATAGATACCTGTGGTCGTTCCGCAGTCGTCATCACGCACGATAACGTCCTGGGCCACGTCCACCAATCGGCGGGTAAGGTATCCGGAGTCGGCAGTCCTCAACGCCGTATCAGCCAGACCTTTACGGGCACCGTGGGTAGAAATGAAGTATTCCAAGACAGCCAATCCTTCACGGAAGTTGGATTTAATGGGCAACTCAATGGTGCGACCCGAAGGGTCGGCCATAAGTCCCCGCATCCCCGCCAGCTGGCGGATCTGTTGGATATTACCGCGGGCCCCGGAGGTCGCCATCATATAGACAGGATTAAAACGATCCAATGTATTTAATAAGGCTTTGGTCACATCTTCCGTTGTTTTATTCCAGACACCGATAACCAGCTGGTAACGTTCTTCTTCGGTAATAAGCCCCCGTCTAAACTGGTTTTCTATTCTTTCTACCTGTTTATCGGCTTCTTCTAAGAGCTGGATTTTTTCTTTAGGCACCACAATATCTGTTACACCCACGGTAATCCCTGCTCTGGTGGAATAGGTAAACCCTTGCTTTTTAATATTGTCCAGCATGGTTGCGGTAGCGGAGTTGCCTAAAAGGCGGAAACATTTGGCCACAATTTGCCCCAGCTGTTTCTTACCGATTACTTCGTTATAAAAGCCAAGCTCGGGAGGAAGGGCCTGGTTAAAAATCAACCGCCCCGTTGTAGTTCTGATTCTCTGACCGTTTAGCCTGATGATAACAGGCTCATGAAGAGTTACCTCGCCAGCATGATACGCATAGACTGCTTCCTCTACACCGCTAAACTTTCTGAGCTCAGTATCGGGTTTGTCGGTAGGTTGCTCCACCGTAAGATAATAAGAACCTAAAACCATGTCCTGGGTAGGGGTTACTACAGGTCGGCCGTCTTTAGGGTTAAGAATATTGTGGGCTGATAACATCAGGAGACGTGCTTCAACCTGGGCCTCTGCCGAAAGAGGTACGTGAACGGCCATTTGGTCACCGTCAAAGTCGGCATTGTAAGCGGTACAAACCAGAGGATGGATCTGTAACGCCCGGCCTTCTACCAGTACAGGTTCAAAAGCCTGAATACCAAGGCGGTGCAAAGTAGGAGCACGGTTTAGGAGTACGGGATGGTCCTTAATGACCTCCTCCAGGACATCCCAGACCTCGCTGCGCACCCGTTCCACCATTCTTTTGGCACTCTTAATATTGTGGGCATAGTTATCATTAACAAGTTTCTTCATGACGAAAGGTTTGAACAATTCCAAAGCCATTTCTCTGGGGAGCCCACATTGATGCAATTTTAAGTCCGGGCCAACTACGATTACGGAACGGCCTGAGTAGTCTACACGTTTACCCAGTAGGTTTTGTCTAAAACGACCCTGTTTCCCCTTTAGCATATCACTGAGGGATTTAAGGGGCCGGTTACCAGGCCCCGTAACGGGGCGACCACGGCGCCCGTTATCAATCAGGGCGTCCACTGCCTCCTGGAGCATCCGTTTTTCGTTACGCACGATGATATCCGGTGCACCTAAGTCAAGGAGCCTCTTCAACCGGTTATTCCTGTTGATTACTCTTCTATATAAATCATTTAAGTCTGAAGTGGCAAAGCGTCCACCGTCCAACTGAACCATAGGACGGAGTTCGGGAGGAATGACGGGAATAACATCAAGAATCATCCACTCGGGACGGTTGCCCGAGTTTTTAAAGGCTTCCACCACTTCCAGCCTTCTGATGGCTCTTACCTTCCGCTGCCCAGTAGCTTCACGCAGCTCTGCCCGCAGCTCTTTGGCCATTTCATCAAGGTCCATTTCTTCAAGGAGGGTCTTGATGGCCTCAGCACCCATAGAGGCCTGGAATCTGTTCCCATATTTGTCTTTATATTCCCGGTATTCAACTTCTGTTAAAAGCTGTTTTTTCATGAGAGGAGTGTCTCCGGGATCCGTTACGATATAGGAAACAAAATACAGGACTTTCTCCAGGGAGCGGGGAGACATATCGAGAATGAGACCCATCCTGCTGGGAATCCCTTTAAAGTACCAGATGTGGGAGCAGGGAGCGGCCAATTCGATATGACCAAGTCTCTCCCGCCTTACCTTGGACTTGGTAACTTCCACACCACAACGATCACAGACAATTCCTTTATATCTAACCCTCTTATATTTACCACAGTGACATTCCCAGTCACGGGTAGGTCCGAAAATCTTTTCACAAAACAATCCTTCACGTTCAGGTTTTAAGGTCCTGTAGTTGATGGTCTCAGGTTTTTTAACTTCACCGCTGGACCAGGCCCGGATTTGCTCAGGAGAAGCCAAACCTATTCTCATCCTGTCAAAATTATTTACATCTAACAAGGGCCTCTCTCCTTCCTTGTTATAGATTCCTGGTTAAAAACGAACCTATTGATGGTTAATCAAGGTTAAAATCTTCCTCTTCCATATCTTCCGGATCAAATTCGATAAAGCCATCATCCTGGTCGTCTCCTTCACCTTCATCTTCGAGAGGACCCGGTCTTTCAGGTGCATGGATATCGAGCCCCAATTCCTTAGCCGCTTCGCTAATATCATCATCAATTTCCCGGATTTCAATTTCTTCATCGTTCTCCGACAGTACCTTGACATCAAGACCCAGACTTTGCAGTTCTTTGATCAACACTTTGAAGGACTCAGGCACCCCGGGTTCGGGAACATTTTCTCCCTTGACGATGGCTTCATAAGTTTTAACCCGGCCTACCACATCGTCAGATTTTACTGTTAGGATCTCCTGAAGGGTATATGCTGCACCGTATGCCTCTAAAGCCCATACTTCCATCTCCCCAAAGCGCTGCCCACCGAACTGGGCTTTACCACCCAATGGCTGCTGGGTAACGAGAGAGTAAGGACCTGTGGAACGGGCATGAATCTTATCGTCTACCAGGTGGGCCAGTTTAAGCATATACATATAACCTACAGTGATGGGGTTATCAAAGGGTTCACCGGTCCTGCCGTCATAAAGGATGGTTTTACCCGTTTCCGGCAGGCCTGCTTCACGTAAAATCTCTTCGATATCAGTTTCTGTAGCGCCATCAAAGACAGGTGTGGCGACCCTGATTCCCAGAGCCTTAGCCGCCCAGCCCAGGTGGGTCTCTAAAACCTGCCCGATGTTCATCCGGGAGGGTACCCCCAGAGGGTTCAAGACGATTTCAATGGGTGTGCCGTCAGGCAGGAAAGGCATATCCTCCTCAGGCATGATGCGGGAGATAACCCCCTTATTCCCGTGACGCCCAGCCATTTTATCACCTTCGGAGATCTTTCTCTTCTGGGCAATATAAACGCGAACAATCTGGTTTACTCCCGGCGCCAGTTCATCGCCGTTTTCCCTGGTGAAAACTTTTACGTCCACAACCTTACCGGCTTCGCCATGGGGTACACGTAAGGATGTGTCTCTTACTTCCCGGGCTTTCTCACCAAAAATGGCCCTTAAGAGCCTTTCCTCGGCAGTGAGTTCGGTTTCACCCTTGGGCGTAACTTTACCTACCAAAATATCTCCGGGTCTTACCTCTGCTCCGATACGAATAATACCCCGTTCATCCAGATCCTTGAGCACATCTTCACCCACATTGGGGATATCCCTGGTAATTTCCTCTGGTCCTAATTTGGTATCCCGGGCATCACATTCGTATTCTTCTATATGAATCGAGGTAAAATAATCTTCCTTGACCAGCTTTTTGCTGATCAGGATAGCGTCTTCATAGTTATAACCTTCCCAGGTCATAAAAGCTACCAAAACGTTTCTACCCAAGGCTAATTCTCCCTGATCCGTGGAAGGACCGTCTGCAATAACCTGACCGGCGAAAACTCGCTCCCCACGTCTCACAATGGGTTTTTGGTTGATACAAGTCCCCTGGTTAGAACGGGAAAATTTGATCAGCTTGTGTTTTTCCAGTTTCCCCTCATCAGTACGGATGATGATCTCGTTGGCGGTAACCCGTTCCACGACACCGCCTTCCTTGGCCAGTAAAACCACGCCGGAATCCCGGGCCGCTTTATATTCCTCGCCCGTTCCCACGTAGGGGGCATCTGTGCGCAATAAAGGAACAGCCTGGCGCTGCATGTTAGCGCCCATTAAGGCCCGGTTAGCATCATCATGCTCCAAAAAGGGAATCATAGCAGTAGCGATAGAAACAACCTGTTTAGGCGAAACATCCATGTAGTCAACTTTTTCCACGGGTACCACAATAATTTCGCTGCCGTGACGGGCATTTACCTTGGCATTGATAAAGCGTCCTTCCTCATCCAGAGGTGCGTTGGCCTGAGCAATCACATAATTATCCTCTTCATCGGCAGTAAGGTATACAATTTCATCGGTAACCTTACCCGTTTCTTTGTCTACCTTACGATAAGGGGTTTCAATAAAACCAAATTCATTAATACGGGCATAAGTACTCAAAGAACCAATTAAACCGATGTTGGGACCTTCGGGAGTCTCTATGGGACACATCCGGCCGTAGTGGGAGTGGTGAACGTCCCGGACCTCGAAACCTGCTCGTTCCCGGGAAAGACCGCCAGGTCCTAAAGCACTCAAACGACGTTTATGGGTTAATTCAGCCAGGGGGTTGGTTTGGTCCATAAACTGGGAGAGCTGGCTGGAACCAAAGAATTCTTTAATAGCAGCCACTACCGGGCGAATATTAATGAGCACCTGAGGTGTGATTACATCCACATCCTGAATAGTCATGCGCTCGCGAACCACACGTTCCATACGGGATAAACCAATCCGGAACTGGTTCTGTAAGAGTTCCCCCACAGAACGCAGGCGCCGGTTACCCAGGTGGTCAATATCGTCGGGTTTGCCCTCACCCTTCATTAACTTGAGAAGATAGTGAATAGAGGCAACAATATCTTCCTTGGTGACATGGCGAATATGGGGGGGCACATTGACCTTAAGCTTCTTATTCAGCTTATAACGCCCTACATGGGCCAGGTCATATCGCTTAGGGTCAAAGAATAAAGTATTTAATAAAGAACGGGCGCTGTCTACCGTAGGAGGTTCACCAGGTCTTAGACGTTTATAAATTTCTACTAAAGCTTCATCTTCAGATTCCGTATGGTCCCTCTCCAGGGTCAGACGAATCCGTTCGTCATCTTGGAATAGTCCGGCAATTTGTCCATTGCTGCTATAGCCCAGGGCTCGCAACAGGACGGTGGCCGGCAGTTTTCTGGTTCTATCTACCCGAACAAAGATGTTGTCGTTAACATCGGTTTCAAACTCCAGCCAGGCACCCCGGTTAGGAATAATCGTAGCTCCGTATACTTTCTTGCCGCTGGGGTCTATCTGTTCCGTATAGTATACACCCGGAGACCTCACCAGCTGGCTGACAATAACCCTCTCCGCACCATTGATAATAAAGGTGCCTTTATCTGTCATTAAGGGGAAATCCCCCATAAATACTTCCTGCTCTTTTACCTCGCCGGTTTCTTTATTAATGAGCCTTACCTTAACTCTTAAAGGAGCCGCAAAGGTTACGTCACGCTCTTTACATTCCTCAACGGAATATTTGGGTTCGCCAAGGCTGTAATCTACGAATTCCAGAACTAAATTACCGGTAAAATCCTGGATAGGCGAAATGTCACGAAACATCTCCCTAATACCCTCATTAAGAAACCACCGATAGGAATTTTGCTGAATTTCAATGAGATTAGGCATTTCCAGGACTTCTTTGATTCTTGCAAAACTTTCTCGCGTTCTTTTACCCACTTCCATCGGATGACGCATTAAAACTCTCACCCCTCAGATGTTCTTGTCATGTAAAAAGCGTTTAGAAAACCTTGAAATATAAACGCCTAAAAGCAAGGTAAAAACCTTGCTATTTTTAATCCACCCATGTAGTCTTTCCCTTTATACGTGGTATTATTCACCTTTTCTGTCAGAGCCAGGAACACCGCTCATGTTATGTATTAAGCCACCGAATCAGCTAGGCGTCACTAGCAGACAAAAGTCAAAATTTAGTTTGAGTCACCAACAAATAGCAATAAAATTAATCGCAGATTTTAATTTTAGCACATCCCCAAAGACATGTCAATAATTTAGTTGGTAGTTGGTAGTGACGGACGCTCCCTGATTCCCGATTCCCGTTACCCGACTTAGCATTATATTTTCGGGTAGCTGGTAGCGGGTACGATTAAGTTAGTTAGAAATCGTCGGATGTCGGAAGTCGGATGTCGTGAAAGAGTGGCTGACAAATTTAAAGCGCCCCATACAGGGCGCTTTAAGTTACTTAATTTCGACAGTGGCACCAGCTTCAACAAGCTTAGCCTTAAGGGCTTCAGCCTCTTCTTTGCTGACTTTCTCTTTTACAGGTTTGGGAGCACCGTCAACCAGATCCTTAGCTTCCTTCAGACCCAAGCCGGTTGCTTCACGAACTACCTTGATAACGTTGATCTTCTTGTCGCCGGCATTGGCTAAGATAACATCAAACTCAGTTTGCTCTTCAACAGCAGGAGCAGCAGCGGCAGCGGCACCGGCTACAGGAGCAGCGGCAACGGCTACGGGAGCGGCGGCGGAAACACCGAACTCCTCTTCAAAAGCTTTTACTAATTCAGCAAGTTCCAGAACAGTTAAACCTTTCACGGCTTCAATAATTTCATTAATTTTAGACATTTAAATAATCCTCCTTTAATTAGTTACTAGTTATTAGTTCCTAGTTTTTATCAATGACTAGAGTATTTTTATTGAGTAATGTGTGAACAAGAAAACATTGGTGAACCCCACTAAGGAATAGCTTATCTGGCTTTCCACTTACCGTTACTAGTAACTAGGAACTAGCAACTAGTAACTGCTTTTCACTTATTCCCCAGCTTTGGCTTTTCTGAGGGCTTCCAAAGCATATCCGAATTTGCGGATAGGTCCTTGCAGCACATTGGCCATTCCCACCAAAGGGCCCTGCATTGCACCCAGAACCTGAGCCAGCAGCACTTCGCGCGGCGGCAAATCGGCCAAGGCTTTAACGCCATCGGCAGGGAATGCCTTGTTTTCGATAATGCCACCTTTGATCACCAGTTTGTTATGGGTCTTAGCAAAGTCAATCAGGACTTTTGCAGCAGAAACGGGATCCTGCATACTGAAAGCCCAGGCTGTAGGTCCTTCCAGATAGGGATCCAAGCCTTGAACTCCCGTATTTTCCGCGGCGATTTTTACCAGAGTGTTCTTTAATACTTTAAAATCTACCCCGGCGGCTCTTAGTTTGGCCCGTAATTCTGTGACTTCGGCTACGGTTAAACCCCTGTACTCGGCGATAACAACGGATTGTGCTCTCTCAAAACGTTCCGCAATTTCCTGAACGACCTGCTTTTTAATGTCGAGATTACCCAACGTCACGCCTCCTTTCTTGCCAGGTAATTATAAATAGAAAGACCCCCGTAGACATACGGAGGTCCAATAAGCCTGTTCTAAAAATAGCAACATGCCTCTTGTTCCAACCTCGGCAGGCCTCTTACGAGTTTAAGCAAAGCACCTACTGTCTACAGTCAGAATGGGTCTCTATTTAATTAACGCTTTATAGTATATCCTATTCTTTAAGTTAATGCAAGCTTAAGCTAATTTTAAGGGGTTGATTTTCACACCAGGGCCCATCGTTGAGGATACAGTAACGGATTTGATATACTGGCCTTTGGCACCAGGGGGCTTAGCCTTAATAATAGCTTCCACCATTGTCTGGAAGTTTTCGGCCAGCTTTTCCTGAGGGAAGGAAGCTTTACCGATAGGTACATGTACAATACCTGTTTTATCAACACGATACTCTACTTTACCAGCTTTAATCTCTTTGATAGCCCTTTCTACATCAAAGGTAACAGTTCCTACTTTGGGGTTGGGCATTAAGCCTTTGGGGCCTAACAATTTACCCAGCTTACCGACAGTACCCATCATGTCAGGTGTAGCTACAGCCACATCGAAACCGAACCAGCCTTCCTGAATCTTGGCTACCAGGTCATCGGCCCCCACAAAGTCAGCTCCCGCTGCTTCAGCTTCCTTGGCTTTTTCACCTTTAGCAAAGACAAGCACTGTACGGGTTTTTCCTGTACCATGGGGCAGAACAACAGCACCCCGTACCTGTTGGTCAGCGTGACGGGGGTCAACCCCAAGTTTAAACGCTACCTCAATAGTCTCATTAAATTTGGCCTTGGCATTGTTTTTTACTAATTCCAAGGCGGTATTGGAATCATATAAAACTGTGCGGTCAATCTGCTTCAACGCATCCGCATATCTTTTACCTCTTTTTGGCATAAATGTCCTTACCTCCTTTGTGGTAATCGGATTTCTCCTCCCACCAGGCTGATTAGCCTTCTACTATTTCGATACCCATACTGCGGGCAGTGCCTTCAACCATCCTCATGGCTGCTTCCAACGAAGCGGCATTGAGATCCTGCATCTTAGTTTCCGCAATTTCCCGGACTTTAGATCTGGGAACTTTGGCAACCTTTTTCTTGTTAGGTTCACTAGAAGCAGTTTCAATACCTGCGGCTTTCTTTAACAAGATTGATGCCGGCGGAGTTTTGCAGACAAAAGTGAAAGAACGGTCTGCATATACAGTAATCTCAACAGGAATAACTAAACCTGCCTGTTTGGCAGTCCTTTCGTTAAACTCCTTGCAAAACTGCATAATGTTTACACCATGTTGACCCAGAGCAGGTCCAACAGGGGGTGCCGGAGTTGCTTTGCCAGCATTGCACTGCAATTTAATAAAGCCAACAACCTTCTTGGCCATTTTAGGTACACCTCCTTAGCTGTAATGTGGTATAAAACGGGCATAAAGCCCTCCCACTCCAATTAAAACACCTTTTGCACCTGGCCATAATCCAGTTCAACAGGTGTTTCCCGGCCAAACATGGCCACGAGAACCTTAACCTTGCCTTTGTCGGGATAGACCTCTTCTATCTCACCTATAAAATTCTGGAACGGTCCTGAAGTTACTTTAACACTTTCGCCTACCTTGAACGTAACCTTCGGTTTAGCTTCCTCTATGCCCATTTGTTTGAGAATTTGCTTAATTTCCGTTTCATGGAGCGGTATAGGTTTAGCACCGGTGCCTACAAAACCCGTAACACCAGGAGTATTTCTTACTACATACCACGAATCATCAGTCATAGTCATTTCAACAAGAACATACCCTGGAAAAACCTTACGCTTGGCAATTTTTTTCTTGCCGTTCTTAAATTCTATTTCGTCCTCCACGGGGACCAAGATGCGGAAAATCTTATCTCCCATGTTCATGGACTCAACGCGTTTTTCCAGGTTTGCCTTGACCTTGTTCTCATATCCGGAGTATGTGTGGACAACAAACCAGTTCTTTTCCATAAACAAGGGCCCCTATTTCTTGAAGAAATAAGGCCCTTCCCTCCTCGTAACCAATTATTTGAGAATCAAACCCATCAAAAAGCTGACACCCGAGTCAACAATCCAGATGGCTACGCCCACCAGCACACAGGAAACAAGTACAACTGTAGTATAGGAAACAAGTTCTTTCCTGTTTGGCCAGTGTACTTTCTTTAATTCTCCGGTTACTCCTCTGTAATGCTTTTTTACCCTATCAAAAAAGCTTACTTTTTCTCCTTTAGCAACACTCATATTTTACACATCCTAACTATTAACAGTTATATAATAACCTAATCAAGGTTGTTATAGAACCTTCACTCTGTTGACACAAATATTTACTTGGTCTCTTTATGAGTTGTATGAGTCTTGCAAAATTTGCAGTATTTCTTTAACTCCATGCGATCAGGGTGATTTTTCTTATTCTTTGTGGATGTATAATTGCGTTGTTTGCACTCAGTACAAGCTAAAGTAATTGCTACCCGCATGCTCGCCACCTCCCACTGAAAAAACCCATATTACGGGTATTTTGTCCATAACATTACTTAATTTATCACAACAGGTATTTGGTGTCAATAGAAAGACTCTGGCAAGGCTAGTGGAACATTAGAACAAAAAAAGCAGGAGACTAGTCCTGCTTTTATAGCTTCCTAGTTACTCTATAATGCTAGCTACAACACCGGCGCCTACTGTACGACCGCCTTCACGAATAGCGAAACGCAATCCTTCTTCAATAGCAATAGGCGTGATGAGCTCGATGGTCATCTTGATGTTGTCGCCAGGCATACACATTTCTACACCTTCAGGAAGGGTTGCTACACCGGTTACGTCAGTGGTTCTGAAGTAGAACTGGGGTCTGTAACCGTTGAAGAAGGGAGTATGACGACCACCTTCTTCCTTGGTCAGTACGTATACTTCAGCGGTAAACTTGGTATGAGGTTTGATGGAACCAGGCTTCGCCAGTACCTGACCACGCTCGATTTCTTTCTTGTCCACACCACGCAAGAGACAACCAATGTTGTCACCGGCCTGGGCTTGATCCAGGAGCTTACGGAACATCTCTACACCAGTTACTACGGTCTTCTTGGGTTCTTCTGTCAGACCTACGATTTGTACTTCTTCACCAACTTTGATGGTTCCACGTTCTACACGGCCGGTAGCAACTGTACCACGTCCGGTGATGGAGAATACGTCTTCTACGGGCATCAAGAAGGGCTTGTCAACGTCCCGCTGGGGAGTAGGAATGTATTCGTCTACGGCCTTCATGAGATCCAGAATGTTTTGCGCCCAGGGTCCAGTAGGATCTTCCAGAGCTTTTAAGCCGGAACCACGGATGATGGGAATTTCATCACCGGGGAATTCGTACTGGTTCAAAAGGTCACGAATTTCCATTTCTACCAGCTCTAAGAGTTCTTCGTCATCTACCATGTCAACTTTGTTAAGCCATACAACGATGTAGGGCACACCTACCTGACGGGCTAAGAGAATGTGCTCCCGGGTCTGGGGCATAGGACCGTCAGCGGCGGATACAACCAGGATGGCACCGTCCATCTGGGCAGCACCGGTGATCATGTTCTTTACATAGTCAGCATGGCCGGGGCAGTCTACGTGGGCGTAGTGCCGGTTCGCTGTTTCATATTCAACGTGGGCTGTGGAAATGGTGATACCACGGGCTTTTTCTTCAGGAGCTTTGTCGATTTGGTCGAAGGCTACGGCCTGGGACAAACCTTGCTTGGCTAAAACGTAGGTGATAGCGGCAGTGGTAGTGGTTTTACCGTGGTCCACGTGGCCGATGGTACCAATGTTAACGTGGGGTTTGGTTCTTTCAAATTTTGCCTTTGCCATATGTACTTTCCTCCTTAAATGCCTAATTTCTCTTTTATGTAATCTTAAGCATTATCGCCCCTTCTGCTCATCATATTCTACAATATTTACAGGCATCTGTCAAATATATACATTTTGGCAGACTGCGATTGCAGTCTGCAGTTGCTAGTTATCAGTTACTAGTTACTAGTAGGCCTGAACTATCGTGCGATTTTGATAAAATCTACCATCCTGGAATTATTAATCAGAATGAAGGTTTTGCCACAAACGTTCCCTATCGGAGCATAGCGAAACATTCCCGAAAGGAACTTTAGTTTGTTCTATGCGAAGATCGGGATACGTGGTGGCAAGCCTGAATAAATAATTTCCTTCTTCTACCGGTGCTGTTAACAGCAAGAGTGTCTAATAACTAAGAACTAGTAACTAGTAACTGCAAACAATAAAACCCTCACACATGAGGGTTTTTGTTTGTAATTGGTGGCGGCGCAGGGATTCGAACCCCGGACACTGCGGGTATGAACCGCATGCTCTAGCCAACTGAGCTACGCCGCCCGATATTTATAATGGAGCTGACGACCGGGATTGAACCGGTGACCTTATCCTTACCAAGGATACGCTCTACCTACTGAGCTACGCCAGCTTAATTCACATGGTTGCGGGAGAAGGATTTGAACCTTCGACCTTCGGGTTATGAGCCCGACGAGCTACCAGCTGCTCCATCCCGCGATATTTATGTTAATTGATTTTTAGAGTGGTGGAGAGAGAAGGATTCGAACCTTCGAAGGCAGTGCCAGCAGATTTACAGTCTGCCCCCTTTGGCCAGCTCGGGAATCTCTCCACGTGATTAAAATGGAGCCGACGATGGGACTCGAACCCGCAACCTGCTGATTACAAGTCAGCTGCTCTGCCAATTGAGCTACGTCGGCGTGACTGACAAAACTCATTATATAATATTCAGGCGTGCCAGGTCAAGGTGTTTTTGCTGGTATTTTTTGTTATTGATCTCTTTTCTCCAAATATCTTTCCAGCTTTCTTTTAACACGCTGCAGGGCATTATCAATGGATTTTACGTGACGTTCAAGTTCTACGGCTATCTCCTGATAGGACTTTCCGTCCAAATATGACATGAGAACCTGCCACTCCAAGGAACTCAGGATTTCTCCCATCTTTTCCTCAATATCGTCAAATTCTTCCCTGCTGATTATTAATTCCTCAGGGTCAGTTATTTTAGACCCCGATATAACATCCAGCAAAGTGCGGTCAGAATCTTCATCATAGATAGGTTTATTTAAAGAAACATAAGAGTTTAGAGGAATATGCTTCTGACGCGTGGCTGTTTTAATGGCCGTAATTATCTGGCGCGTGATACATAATTCAGCAAAAGCACGAAAAGAAGAAAGTTTGTCATAGCGAAAATCGCGAATAGCTTTATACAAACCAATCATGCCTTCCTGGATAATGTCCTCGCGGTCGGCACCGATAAGAAAATAGGAACGAGCCTTGGCTCTAACAAAATTTTTGTATTTATGAATAAGAAATTCCAGAGCCTCATTATCACCGTCTTTTGCTAACTCAACCACATGCTCATCTTCTAAAACATCCAACGAGTCGACCAGTTCGCGCCGTGCGCCCAAGCTCATCCACTATCGCCTCCATCTATGAATGTAAAGGTTCTGGAAAAAAACAATTTTTCCGGACCCTGTCCGGAAGAAGGCTTATATAAATAATATTTATAAACTTGCTTATATTTAAGCAAGCTAAAATATAGCCAATATTTTTAATGTTGCAAAGGGACGCAAACTTGTCTATTTTACAGGATAATTATAACTGACACCTCATCATAACGTCAAGGCATTGTTCCCCTCAGTACTGACCGCGGCGCCATTTCTCCAGTGTTTTCCTAATATTTTCCGGCAGATGATGATTAAGCCTGGTTATATCCTTTTTAGTATATTCTAGCTGGTTCATGGTTTGACTTAAAGTGTTTTTTATTTCCTGCAGCAATTCCCTGGAGGTAAGCCGGAAGGCTCCCCGCTGCAGGATGAGGCTTTGCTCTATCCAGTCGGAAGTTGCTACAAAGACTTTCGCATTACGGCTCAAGCTCCCCACAATTTTTTCAATGAACATATCGGCCGTCTCACCTTCCCGGGTATAAACAACCTCTACCCCGTGGTAGCTCTCCCGTCTTTCTATACCCCCTTTCACCTGGTGAGCATCGAAAACAACAACGATCATGATATTTGTACAGCCATGATAGTTAATTAATGTCTCTATTAGTTTTATGCGGGCATGTTCAAAACTTTCCTCTTTTAACCTGTGTAATTCGGGCCAGGAATTTATAATATTATAACCGTCCACAACCAAATATTCTACCACCGTTTACTTACCTCGTGCCGCTCTTCTCTGTCGTATAATTTCATAAAGAATAACTGAGGTAGCCACAGAGACATTGAGGGAATTGATGCGTCCCAGCATGGGAATACTCACAAGGAAGTCACACTTTTCTTTTACCAGTTTACCTAACCCCTTACCCTCACTGCCCATCACTACCACCAAGGGCCCTGACAAATCGGCCTCAAAATGAAGTGTTTTTGCTCCCGAATCAGTTCCCACAATCCAGCATCCCTGTTCTTTAAGCTTCTCCATGGTCTGAGCAAGATTGGTGACACGAGCAACAGGTACATATTCTATAGCTCCCGCCGAAGCCTTAGCCACTCCTGCCGTAAGGGGTACTGCGCGATGTTTGGGGATAACCACACCGTGGACCCCGGCTGCATCAGCAGTGCGTAAAATAGCACCAAAGTTATGGGGATCTTCTATCCCATCTAACATCAAAAGGAGGGGAACTTCCTCTTTACGACGGGCTTCCAGAAGTATCTCATCCAATTCCACATAATCTTTAGGGGCAGCATACGCAATAATCCCCTGGTGGTTTTCGCCCTGGGACATGTTATCCAGCTGTTTTTTATCGACAAATTGTATGAGTACCTTTTGCTCCCTGGCTAAAGCCATGATTTCTTTAATTGACCCTACATTAGAACCTTCGGCAATGAGAATCTTGTTAACGCTTCTCCGTGCTCTTAAGGCTTCTAACACCGGGTTCCTGCCGAATAACAATTCCATGCCCCCACACCTTTCTCTAGTCACTTATAGATGAGCGAATTTATATTTTACTTCTTTTTGTTTACCACAAGTCATTTTGCCTTCAGGACAAGGTCCTTCCAGACACCCCGGACCGGCATTTTTAAAAATATTGGGCGCCGCCGCTTTAGCCAGTTTTAACATGCGTGTGGACAGTTCCCGTATTTCCCACTGAGCCCGGTTACAGCAGCGCAGGGAAAAAAAATGCAGAAGCTCCCTGGCATTCATGGTTACCAGCATCTTGGTTTCCGCTGCATTCGGCAACACAAACCTGGCATCTTCCTGACTCTGTTCCCCCTGCTCACCCAGGGCTTTATTCCAAAAATCATACCATTTTTGAATCGTAGCCATCTGTTCATGAAAAATCCGCAGATATTCCTCACCTAAAGCCTCTATACGAGGAGGAACGATATAATCAAAAACACCATCTTCATTACCGGCTGAGTGTTCACCCACATAACGCTGGGACTGGACACTAAAGCTGGCAATCCTGTGGCGAGTGATTTGTGCCAAAAGACTGCGGGAGACTCCTTCAATAGCAAAGGTAAAACTGGCATGTTCCACAGGCGAAAGATGCCCTAGCTTCATAAGTTTTTCAATAAAAGGGCCTTGATCTTTCTCCTGGATACCCGACTCTAGTTTGTCCACATCCACAGCAGAATAACATAACTTTGCCCCCATGGCTATAATCTCTTCCGGTGCCGGTGTATGGCGCACCAAACGCACCTGCATATTCTTCCTGCCCATAATCTCCTCCACTTATACATTAAGAATTCCCTTCATTCAAAAGGTGCCCCAGCAGTTCGGTAATTCTTTCCTCCCTTTCCAGAAGGAACAGGTATCCCAACAGGGTTTCAAATCCTGTACTTAAACGATATTCAGTGACCTGGGCGTTTTTCGGCACATGCCCTGATTTAGCATTACGCCCTCTCCTGGCCACATCTTTCTCCTCATCACTTAAGAGACCGTCCAGTTTTTGTAAAAAATGAGCCTGGGAGGCTGCTTTTACCAGGGAAGCTGCCTCTCTATGCAAGGAATTGGTTTTGGTAATTCCTTTATTCACCAGGTAAAGCCGTACATATAGTTCAAAAACAGCGTCCCCAAGATAGGCTAAAACCAGGGGCGGCATTTCACGGGGGTTCCCCGTGGGATAAATCCACAAGTTTAATCCCCCTTTGACTTATATCTCCACCGTACACCCTGGGGTGTATCCTCCAGGATGATTCCTATTTCTTTAAGTCCTTGCCGGATATCGTCAGCGGTGGCAAAATCCTTTTTAGCCCGGGCCTCTTGACGTACTTTGATAATTAAATCCATTAATCCGTCTACAAGCCCGCTATCTTTTTGTTCGGCCGCAGTTTCTAATTCAATACCCAGGACTTTAGCCATTTTCTCATAAATCTGGGCACTTTCCATCAGGGCTTTATAGGCCTCGTTGCCTTCTATTCCTTTAGACATAAAGCCATTCATGGCTCTGGCCAGGTCAAATAAAACAGCAATGGCCAGGGCCGTATTAAAGTCATCGTTCATGGCCTCCAGGAAACGTTTATGCAAGCTTCCCACTTCCTGGAGATAAACTTCCGCTTCTGTCTTTCTTTCTATAGTACCGGCTGCTGCCGTGCTCTTATTTTCCTTGAACAACCGGTAGGCTGTCTGCAGGCGCTCCAAGCCCTTTTTAGCAATCTCTAATTTGCCGTCGTCAAAATCCAAAGGACTCCTGTAATGGGTAGACAGCAAATAAAACCGTACTACCTGAGGAGAAAACTTGGCGGTAATATCCCTTAGCAGGAAAAAGTTGCCCAGGGACTTGGACATCTTCTCTTCATTAACCGTAATAAAGCCGTTATGCATCCAGTAGCGGGCCATAGGGGCGCCGAACAAAGCCTCAGATTGGGCTATTTCATTTTCATGATGGGGAAAGATCAGGTCAAAGCCTCCACCGTGAATATCAAAACTTTCCCCCAAATATTTATGAGACATGGCCGAACATTCAATATGCCAGCCCGGACGGCCAGGGCCCCAGGGGCTATCCCACCGGGGTTCACCGGGTTTGGCTTTCTTCCAAAGGGCAAAATCCGCCGGGTTTAGTTTTCTTTCATCCACTTCGACCCTGGCCCCCGCCTGCAAATCCTCCAGGTTGCGCTTGGACAGCTTACCATACTCACCGAAACGGGAAACGGCAAAATAAACGTCCCCGTCTACCGCATAGGCAACCCCTTTGTCTACCAGTTTGCCGATAAACTCAATAATGTTGCTCATGTGTTCACTTACCCTGGGATGGACGGTGGCGCGCTTCACATTGAGGGCATCAGCATCCTTAAAGTACTCGTTTATATATTTGTTAGCCAGTTCTTCAGGAGAGACTTTTTCTTCTTGAGCCCGTTTAATGATTTTGTCATCCACATCAGTAAAGTTTTGAATATAAATAACCTCAAATCCCAGATATTCCAGGTACCGCCGCACCGTATCAAAGACCACCAAAGGCCGGGCATTGCCCAGATGAATAAAATTGTACGTGGTGGGTCCACAGACATACATACGTACTTGACCGGGCTTGGCCGGGACAAAAGGTTCCTTTGTGCCGGACAGGGTATTATATACTTTAAGACTTTCCATTTCCATGTGCCTTCAGCTCCATTTCCTCAATTCTGGCTTCCAGGTCCTGCACCTGTTTTTGTAAACATAGCAGCATTTCGAGAACGGGGTCCGGCAGTTTGTTATGTTCCAGGTCAATATTGTCTCCTCTTTTCTGGGAGACACTGACGCCATCTTTCACTACAATTCTGCCAGGTACCCCTACCACGGTGCAGTTGGGTGGGACCTCTTTCAGAACCACGGAACCAGCCCCTATTTTGACATTATCCCCTACTTTAAAGGACCCCATAACCTTGGCCCCGGCACTAATCACCACATTGTTGCCGACGGTGGGATGACGTTTGCCCTTTTCTTTACCAGTACCCCCCAGCGTCACTCCCTGGTAAATCGTCACATTATCGCCAATTTCGGCAGTTTCACCGATAACAACTCCTGCACCATGATCAATAAATAACCCTTCCCCGATCTTGGCTCCGGGATGGATCTCAATCTGCGTCAAGAAGCGATTGATTTGCGAGAGGAAGCGGGCCAGAACAAAGAACTTTTTCTTATACAGACTGTGTGCAAGACGGTGCAATAAAACAGCGTGAAATCCAGGATAACACAAAATAACCTCCCAAACACTTTTGACCGCAGGGTCCCGTTCAAATACTGCCTGAATATCTTTTTTAATACGTTGAAACATGCTCTCCTCCTCCATCATAGCTCAGTTTACCTAAAAATAGCGAGACTTCCGAATTCTGATATTAAGGGTACTGGTTACAGGGTACATGGGAAGGTAACCGGTGTCCGTAACCTTCAATCGTTAACCGAAAACCGTGAACAGCGAACCGTTTTTTACAGCTTCTTGAGTTCCGATATCCGCTATCCGCTATCCGACGTACCATATCCGTATTTTTAATTTATGCTTATTAATTTACAGTTAACGGTATTCGGAAATCGGTAGTCGGAATTGGGTTCACGGTTAACTGTTAACGGTTCACGTTAAAAATTACCACCAACTAACAACTAACAACTAAAAAAGCCCCCGCCTCAATACAGAGGCGGAGGTTCCGCGGTTCCACTCTGTTTGGTGATGATTATTAGAAAAGAAAATCATACCAACTCTCCTACCTTAACGCGGTCAAACGGCAACCCCTACATTATTTCAGGGTCACAGCTCCTGGGCGCATCTTCATCCCTCTCCCCTGGACGGGCTTTCAGCCGCCGACCCATCCTCTCTTAAGGCGAGTAACAGGATTACTTCTCCCACTCATAGCCAAAGAAATATTATATTGGCTCATATTATAATGCGAGGTGATTGCACTTGTCAAGAACAGGGATGATTTTCCAATTATCACAATACAATCTTAACTTAATCTATGCTTATCCCGGCCTGGGATGTGACACTATGGATACGTTTAAGGGATAATTCTTTTCCGAGAATAGGGATCAGATAAAATAACTCAGGACCATGCATCTGCCCGGTGAGAGCTATTCTTATAGGCATGTATACCTGTTTTCCACCCAATTTTAACTCTTTAGTAATGGCCTTGAGCAAGGGTTTAACCACGTCAGGTGTTAATTCAGGAAGGCTCATGATTTTTTCCCGGAAAGTTTTTATCACAAGGGGAAAGGTCTCCTCCTTAAGAATTTGAGCAGCTTCCTCATTTTCAATTTGCACGGTTTCCCCGGCTAAAATATCCATATGATCTACAATTTCAGAAAGTGTGGATAATTTTTCCTGGAGAGCAGCCACTACCAATTGGGTCCAGTTCAGTTCAGCAGGAGTAGGGGACGCCGAGACGTAGCCTGCCTTCTGTAAAAAGGGCAGCGCCAAGGTAGCCAGGCGTTCCACAGGGGTTTTCCTGATATAAATGCCATTAATCCAGCGGAGTTTATCCATGTCAAAAACAGCAGGATTCTTAGCAACCCGCTCCAGGGCGAACTGCTCTTTTAACTCCTCCATGCTGAATATTTCTTCTTCCCCCACGGGCGACCAGCCTAAAAGGGCGAGGAAATTAACAACAGCTTCAGGCAAATAACCTAGTTCCTTATACTGCACAACAGAGGTGGCCCCGTGTCTTTTACTCATTTTACTGCGGTCTTTACCGAGAATGAGTGAGATATGGGCGAAAAAGGGCACCTTGAAACCCAGCGCTTCGTAAAGCAGGACCTGCCTGGGCGTATTGGATAAATGTTCTTCAGCCCTAATCACATGGCTGATTTTCATGGTTGTATCATCGATAACCACAGCGTAATTATAGGTGGGTATACCATCAGACTTAACAATAACAAAATCACCAATGCCGTTACTCTCAAAAACCACTTGACCTCTGACCAGGTCATTAATAATGATATCCCGGTTTTCCGGTACACGAAAACGAATAACGGGTTTTCGCCCTTCTTCCTCTAACTTAGTTCTCTCGGCAGGCGATAACTTGCAGCACTTACCGCTATAGCGGGGCGTTTCTCCTCTGGCCATCTGTTCCTGGCGTTCTGCTTCTAATTCCTCTTCCGAACAATAACAGTAGTAAGCTTTACCCTGCTCAAGAAGTTTTTGGGTATATTCCTGATATAACCCTAATCTTTCCGTTTGGCGATACGGACCGTAAGGTCCCCCATTGTCGGGGCCTTCGTCCCAGGTTATCCCCAACCAACGTAAGGAATCAAGGATATTTTCTTCCGACTCCCTGCTGGATCTCTCCAAATCCGTATCCTCTATTCTGATAATAAATTTTCCTCCGGCTCCTTTGGCATAAAGGAAATTAAACAAGGCGGAACGGGCACCGCCTATATGTAAAGGGCCTGTTGGACTTGGTGCAAATCTTACACGAATCTCTTCCAAAATTGATAACCTCCTTGACTAATATCGATATCCGTTTTCCGATATTCGACGTCCTTTTTTGGCGAATACGGCTTCGCCTCCCGATATCCGATTTCCGATTTCCGAATTTAATTGCTTCCTAGCCCATGTTCTAGCACAGCATTATCGGTAGTCGGTAGTCGGCAATCGGTAGTCGGAATTCGGTTCACAGTTAACTGTTAACGGTTCGCTTTAAAAATATCACTAGTAACTAATAACTAGTAACTATCTGAAACTGCCGTTTACCCGATACTAGTTATGGTGCACACGGCATAGGCTGCAATACCCTCTTTTCTACCGGTAAAACCCAACCCTTCAGTCGTGGTAGCCTTTATACTTACCTGTTCTAAGGGAATACCCAATAACTGGGCTATCCTTTTTCTCATTTCCTCCCGGTAGGGCGCAATTTGGGGAGACTGGGCCACCACTGTACAATCCAAGTTATGACATGTATATCCTTTACTATGTAACAACCGGGCTACTTCTGTTAACAGGAGGCCGCTGTCTATGTCTTTAAATCGTTCATCCCTATCGGGAAAATGCTGTCCTATATCACCCAGCGCCGCTGCCCCCAACAAGGCATCCATGACGGCATGGAGGAGGACATCTGCATCCGAATGGCCTTGCAATCCTTTTTCATGGGGTATCTGGATCCCACCAATAATGAGTTTTCTTCCCTCTACCAAAGCATGTACATCATAACCAAAACCAATCCGCATCTATCTGACCCCCCTTACTGTTTCTCTCACTAGAATCAAATCCTCGGGGGTAGTAACTTTGATATTGTCATACTCCCCTCTAACCATCTGCACTTTAACACCCATTCTCTCCACCAGGGAAGCGTCATCGGTACCGCGCCATCCCAACCGGGAGGCCTTTTGATAGGCATTTAGTACGATATCTTTGCGAAAAACCTGGGGAGTCTGGACTAACCAAAGACTTTCCCTGGGAGGGGTCTCGCTCACAGTCAGGTCGGAATTGACTCTTTTCACAGTATCCTTTACGGGAACACCAACAACAGCCGCTCCTTTTAAAAAAGCAGTTTCCAGGGCTGCGGAAATAACGGATCCGGTGACCAGGGGCCTTACCCCATCATGAATAACAACCCAACCAGTATCCTCTCCCAAAGCATAAAGCCCCCGCCATACGGAATCCTGGCGTTCCTCACCGCCCGGAACAAGGGCTGCCACTTTAGTAAAACCATATTTTTTAACGACCTCTTTGTCGCAGTAAGCAATTTCCTCTCTACGGGGAATAAGGATGATCTCATCAATCATAGAATGACCCTGGAACTTATCCAGGGTATAGGCTAAGAGAGGACGGCCAAAAATCTCCATATACTGTTTGCTAATAGAACCGCCCATCCTTTTCCCTTGACCGGCACAGGGTATAAGAGCAGTAACCTTAGCCAATAGCATCCACCTCATATAAAGTTCGTTTATCGTTAAACTTAGGTTTAGCAAATATCATACGTCCTGCAGCAGTCTGCAGCACACTGGTAACAACAACATAAATTGTCTGATTGATAAATTTCTTCCCGGAATCCACCACAATCATGGTTCCATCGTCTAAATATCCTATGCCTTGACCTGATTCTTTGCCATCCTTGATAACCTGGACAATCATTTCTTCACCGGGGAGAACAACGGGTTTTACGGCATTAGCCAGTTCATTGATATTAAGCACACGGACGCCTTGTAATTCGGCAACTTTGTTTAAGTTATAGTCATTGGTAATGATCTGTCCTCCCAGCACCTGAGCTAAACGCACAAGCTTACTGTCTACTTCCACCAGGTCATTAAAGTCCTGTTCATTTATTTGCACCATGACATCAAGTTCTTTACGAATTTTGTTAAGAATATCCAGACCTCTCCGGCCCCTGTTCCTTTTTAAAAGGTCTGAGGAATCCGCTATATGTCTTAACTCTTCCAGTACAAAGCTGGGAATAATAAGAACACCGTCTACAAAACCACTTTTGCAAATATCGGCAATTCGTCCGTCAATAATGACACTGGTATCGAGTATTTTATAAAGGGGTTTAGGTTCCGGCTTGACAGGCACTGACTTCTCCTTTTCCCGCCCAAACCTGGGAAAAAGGGAAAAGAGGCCAAGCAGTTCTTCCTTTTTCTTCAGGCCAATGCTTATACCCAAATAACCTAACAAAACACTCCCCACGATAGGCACGTAATTACCAACCAGAGGAATCCTGGCAAAGGAAGACCCTAATAAACTAGCAATTATAAGTCCAATGATTAAGCCTATAGCCGCCCCCATGAGATCACTGAAAGGCATTCTCTGCAATTTGCTTTCCACCCATTCCGTCATCTGGATAACCCAAGTGACAATCCTGGGAGCAATACTATAGCCTATTAAACCGGCTACCACCCCGGGAAAGGCCGTTAAAGCCATTCTTATCTCCAAATTGGGTACTTTTAGTAACCCATTATGGGTAAGGGCGTAACCAAGGGATATTCCTCCCGCCAGGAATGATAAGGCAATAATTGTACGCATAATTTTCCTTATCATCATCTCACCTCCTTCAAAGCGGGTTACCTACACGATTCTAATTCCTTAATATTTTAAGAAACTGTCTTATTCATTATACGAAAGGGTACTTATGAAAGCAAGTTCAATATCCTGTTTTTGTAATTATTGCAAGTAAATTTAAATAATTAAAAGAAAAAACGCCTCCTTGGGCGATCTAAGCTAAATATTCTTCCAGGAGGCCTCTGATATGCTCCTCTTTTCCTTCTTTAGCCAAGACGAGCTCACTAATGAGAATTTGTCGGGCATTATCCAGCATTTTCCTCTCGCCGGTAGAAAGCCCTTTCTGCTTATCACGATGGCTTAAATTCCTTACCACCTCAGCCAGTTCATAAATATTACCGCTTTTTATTTTCTCCAAATTGGCCCGGTATCTACGGTTCCAGTTTGTGGACATAGGGGTGCTTTTATCCGATAGTATATGAAATACCGCATTCACTTCTTCTTCCTCAATGACTTTTCTCAGGCCAATTTCACCTACATTCGTCATAGGAACCATGACTTTCATGTTACCAATGGGCATCCGCATCACATAGTACGATCTTTTCTCCCCTAGGATTTCCCTTTCTTCGATGGACTCAATTATCCCAGCACCATGCATAGGATATACAACCTTGTCACCGATATTAAACAATTTATCACCCCCAAGAGAGCTACCTTATTTAAATTTTAACAGATTATTATGTATATGTCAAAAATTTATATATTATATCATACGGCAAAAAATATAGTCAACCTTTTTTTGTCCCACCATAACGTTGACAGGACAAAAGTTTTATCAGTATAATAACACTATCATTAAAGCCGTGAGTCAAAGGAGTGTTTTGGGTGAGAGACCTCCAGGGCGAAGATTTCCAGCAAACCGTTGCTCAATTTCTCATGCGCCACCAAAGTGTTTTAGATATATTATCTAAATCCCAGGAAGCAAATGCCAGGATGAACCGGGCCGTTACCAAAGCCGTAACCTCCTGCGGTTGCCTTAGAGTACACGCGGAAAAAAAACCATTTCCCAAAGAGGCCTCTTTAAAAGACTTAAAAAACCTTTTAGACAGTCATCTTCAGGGAGAGCTATGCAGTAACTGCCGGGACATAGTCATCAACGAAATGGGTAAGAACTTGTTTTATCTGGCTGCCCTCTGTAATACCCTGGGAATCACCCTTAACGAAGTAATGGAACAAGAAATCAAAAAGATTACAACTCTCGGAGTCTTTAATCTTACATAAAGCTAACAGGACTGACCACCATGGTCAGTCCCTTTTTTTGTTTATGCCAAAGCCGCGTCAATGGCCTCTCTCACTGTTTTTACTTCCAGCAATTCTAAGCCTGACACTTTCTCCTCTACGTTACCCGCCGGAAGAAGGCAGCATTTAAAGCCCAGTTTCTTTGCCTCCTGTAAGCGCTTATAAACATAAGGAACCCCTCTTATCTCTCCCGTTAAGCCTATTTCTCCCATAACGGCTAAACCCGACAAACAGGGAGTATTTTTTAAACTGGAAGCAATGGCCAGGGCTATAGATAAATCCAGGGCAGGCTCTAAAATTTTAATCCCCCCCACAATGTTGACGTAAGCATCTTGAAAGTTTAGGTTGAGGCCTACTCGTTTTTCCAAAACAGCCATGATTAGATTTACGCGATTGTTATCGGTCCCTGTGGTCATCCGCCTGGGCTGGCCAAAGGAACTCTGGCTCACTAAAGCCTGTATTTCCACTAAAAGCGGTCTTGACCCTTCCATACAAGCAGCTACCACTGAACCGGGGGAAAAGAGTGGCCTTTCCGCTAAAAAAGCCTGAGATGGGTTGGTTACTTCTGTTAAACCCTCATTTTTCATCTCAAAGACACCAAGTTCAAAAGTAGAACCAAAACGGTTTTTAATGGCCCGGAGAATCCTGTACTGGTAATGGCGTTCTCCTTCAAAATATAAAACCGTATCTACCATATGTTCTAAAACACGGGGTCCAGCAATCATACCATCCTTTGTCACGTGTCCTACAATGATTACAGGGATATTAAGGGTCTTGGCAAGGTTCAAAAGGCGGGTTGTACCTTCTCTAATCTGGCTGACACTGCCTGGTCCGGAGTTCAGTTCCGCGGAATAAATGGTCTGGATAGAATCCACGATAACCAGTGAAGGCAGAGACTCTCTTATTTCCGCCTCAATGGCATCCAGGTCAGTTTCCGACCACAGCCAGAGATTACTATTATCCAGACCCACCCGGGCTGCCCGCATTTTAATTTGTTGGGCTGATTCTTCCCCGGAGATATAAAATACCTTATTTAATTTCTGTGCTGCATAAGATGCAGATTGTAACAGGAGCGTAGACTTGCCTATACCGGGATCTCCAGCCAGGAGGACAACAGTGCCAGGTACTAAACCACCTCCTAAAACCCTGTTAAATTCCGCCATTCCCAGGTCCAACCGCTCAACTCCCAGGGGCTTGATCTGGGCCAGAGGTTCGGGCCGTACTCCTCCATTCTTCTGGATACCTGCTACTGTCTTTTTTTCTATTGTCTCCTCTACTAAACTGTTCCAGGCACCACACTCCGGACATTTTCCCAGCCAGCGGGAAGCTTCGTAGCTGCATTGCTGGCAGACATATTTATACTTTTGTTTAGACAAGTTATCCCCTCCCCAAACTCTACAGCTTCTAATTTTCTCTCCCACTTATCCCTTTTCCTGCAACTCTACTTGGAGGTGTTTTTAAAATAAAGAAAGAGAGGCGAGCCTCTCTCTTTATTCTCTATTGGGTAACTGCTACCCTAACCACTATCTGTCCTTCTTCCGCGTCTACGACGACTTTCTGCCCTTTCTTGAAAGTTCCTTTCAGCATTTCCTCAGAAAGGCGGTCTTCGATTAAATTCTGGATGGCCCGGCGAAGCGGTCGTGCGCCATAGGTAGGATTATATCCCTCCTTGGCGATAACCTCTTTGGCTTTGTCTGTAACCTCCACAGTAATCCCTTGTTGGAGAAGGCGTTTGGCCAAACTGTTTACCATCAGGGAGACTATTTCCTTGAGCTGTTCCTCATTCAGAGGATGGAATACGATAATCTCCTCAATTCTGTTTAAGAATTCCGGACGAAAAACTTTCTTCATTTCCTCCATAATCCTGTTTTTCATCCGTTCGTACTCATCTTTTTCCCCGATAGCAGTAACAAAACCTACTGTAGGCTCCCTTTTAATGGTACTTGCTCCCACATTGGAGGTCATGATGGTTACCGTATTTCTAAAGTTAACGGTCCGCCCTTTTGAATCAGTAAGCCTACCGTCCTCAAGGACCTGGAGAAGTGTATTAAAGACATCGGGATGAGCTTTTTCAATCTCATCTAAAAGAATTACGGAATAGGGCTTTCTGCGCACCGCTTCTGTCAACTGTCCTCCCTCTTCATGACCTATATACCCGGGAGGTGCGCCGATCAATCTAGCCACCGTGTGCTTCTCCATATATTCAGACATATCCAGCCTGATAATGGCATCTTCATCACCAAAAAGAACTTCAGCCAGAGCTTTGGCCAGCTCTGTTTTTCCTACCCCTGTGGGACCGGCAAAAATAAATGAACCTATGGGGCGTTTGGGGTCTTTCAAACCGGCTCTTGCTCTTCTGATAGCCCTGGAAACAGCTTTAATAGCCTCGTCCTGCCCAACGACTCTCCGATGTAAGATCTCCTCCATTTTCAGGAGACGGGCAGATTCCTCCTCTGCCAGCCGCTGTACGGGAACACCGGTCCAGCTAGAGACAACCTGAGCAATGTCTTCTTCTGTGACAAAGGGTGTATTATAAATCTTCTCTTGCTCCCACTGGGCCTTAATTCTCTCCAGCTCTTTTCTGGCCTTTTGTTCTTCATCACGAAGCTCGGCAGCTTTTTCATACTCCTGAGCCATAATGGCTGCTTCTTTTTCCTTATTAAGGTTTTCGATTTTAGCCTCAATTTCCCTAACATCGGGCGGTGTAGTAACCACTTTTAATCTCACCTTGGAAGCAGCCTCATCAATTAAGTCAATGGCCTTATCGGGGAGAAAACGGTCGGTAATATAACGGTCCGACAATTCCACCGCTGCCTTTAAAGCCCCATCGGTAATTTTTACCCTGTGATGAGCCTCATAGCGATCCCTTAATCCCAGCAGGATGGCCTCAGCCTCCTCTTTAGTAGGTTCATTGACCATAACGGGCTGGAACCTTCTCTCCAGGGCAGGATCTTTTTCTACGTGTTTACGGTATTCATCCAGGGTAGTGGCGCCTATAACCTGAATTTCTCCACGGGCCAGGGCTGGTTTCAGGATATTGGCGGCATCAATAGCCCCCTCCGCCGCTCCCGCTCCAATGAGGGTGTGCATTTCATCTATAAATAAAATTACATTGCCACTGGTTCTGATTTCTTCCAATACTTTTTTGAGCCGTTCCTCAAAATCACCCCGGTATTTAGAACCGGCTACCAGGGAAGCCATGTCAAGAGCCACAACCCTTTTCCCTTTTAATATTTCGGGGACCTGCCCTTTAATAATGCGTTGGGCTAAGCCCTCTGCTATGGCCGTCTTTCCTACCCCGGGCTCACCTATGAGTACCGGGTTACTTTTTGTCCTTCTACTCAAAACCTGAATAACTCTTTCAATTTCTTTAGCCCGGCCGATAACAGGATCTATTTTGTCATCCTCCGCCAGTCCTGTTAAATCCCGCCCATATTCATTGAGATTAGGCGTTTGGGTATTTTTGGCTACTCCCTTCTTGCCGCCTAAGTTGTTATTCATAGGACCCGCTCCGCCTAAAAGGGCTAAAACCTGTTTACGCACTGCATCGGCAGTGACTCCTAAATCGGCCAAAACCTGGGCAGCCACACCTTCCCCTTCACGCACCAGCCCCAGGAGAAGATGTTCTGTCCCCACATAGTTTACACCCCATTTTTGGGCTTCATCATTGGCCAGTTCAAAAACCTTTTTCGCTCTTGGAGTTAATCCAATTTCTGCAGGTGTCTCGTAGCCAGGTGCCACCAGGTCCGTAACGGTTTTTCTAACGGTACTTAAATCCAACCCCAAGTTAATCAGCGCCTTTGCCCCGATGCCCTCATTCTCACGAATAAGCCCGAGTAAGAGGTGTTCCGTCCCTACGGCCGGATGTCCTAAGGACTTTGCTTCTTCTTTTGCCAAGTATATCACGTGCTGGGCACGCTGTGTAAATCGCGCAAACATTTTAATTATATCCTCCTTGTTTTAATTTCTCTACAAATAATTTTGCTCTCGTGGCATCTCTTTCTAAAGCATCCATGGGTTTCCCTGCATACTTCTGTAAAAAACCCGGTTGGGCCAATACCATCAATTCTGTAAGGTTCTCCTGCTTTAGATTAAGTTTCACCAAGCCAAGGTCGACGCCCAATCTTAAATCGGAGAGGAGATTTAAGGCTTCTTCCGAACTTAAAATAGCTGCATTACTCAAGATACCATAGGCTCTTCCTACACGGTCGGTTAGTTGTAAAGGCATTTCCTTTAACAGTATTTTTCTCATCTCTTCTTCTTTATCAACAATCTGCCGGGTTACACTGGAAAGATTTTGGATGATTTCGGTTTCTTTCTCCCCTAAGGTAATCTGATTGGATACCTGGAATATGCTTCCTTTCGATTCAGTTCCCTCACCATAAAGGCCCCGTACAGCGAAACCTAACTGGCCCAGCGTGTGGAATATTTTCGTAGCCTGTCTGGTCATCACCAGGGTGGGAATATGGACCATGACACTTGCTCTTAATCCTGTTCCCACGTTGGTAGGGCAAGCGGTAAGATAACCCTTCTTTTCACAGAAGGCAAACTCCAGGTATTCTTCCAGGAGATTATCAATTTTATCAGCCTTCTCCCAGGCCTTATCAAGCTGTAAACCGGGAAGTAAGACCTGGAGACGCAGGTGGTCCTCTTCATTTACCATAATGCTGATGGTCTCATCTGCGCTGATGGCCAGCCCTCTATTAGGTTTTTCCTCTAAGTGTTCCGGACTGATTAAATGTTTTTCCAATAGTATCTGTTTTTCTAATGCCGGCAATTCACTAAGACGCAAAAAGAACAGCTCGGTATTCCCGGTAAGCTTAACAGCCTCCACAGCCTTCTTCGTTCTCTCCAGGACGGTATGACTCTGCGATTCATTTTGAAAGGGAGGCATGGGGATTTTTTCGAGGTTCCTGGCCAGACGAACACGAGAACTAATAACAATATGATTAAGGGGACCCTCATTTTTAGTCCAACTGCTGCGGGCCCGTGTAAAAATATTATCAATCATGGGAAACCTCACCTCCATCCATCTCCTTCTCAAGTTCTTTGATCCTATCACGGATGCCGGCAGCTTTTTCATATTCTTCCCGTTCTACAGCCGACTTTAATTTTTCCTTAAGCTCTTCAAGTTCTCTCTTTAGTCTAAAGGATTCGCCCATCCGTTTAGGAATTTTACCGGTGTGAGTATTATTCCCATGAACCTTTTTAATAAGCGGATCCAATTGGAGAGAAAAGTGCCGATAGCATTCACTGCAGCCTACACGGCCCCTTTCAGCAATTTTATGATAGGGTGTCCTGCAGGCGGGACATGCCTCCACATTTATTTTTTTATCGGTTACGGCGGGTTGGGTAAAAAAAGAACCCAAAAAATCGTTAAAGGTATTAAAGGCTATTTGCGGTATCCCGATGCTAATCTGCTCTTCCTGTGCACATATTTCGCAGAGATGAGTTTCCTGCTTTTTTCCATTTATAAAATGAGTAATATGCACGGTGGCCGGTCTTTGTTCACACTTTTGACAGTACATCCTCCTACCCCCTTATAGATCGTCCCGGGAAATAGCTGTTAAAGCAGCCTGTAAGATCCTCAGTCGAATAAAGTCCCGTTCCGGCAGTGAAATTTGTAACGTATCCCGGCTGATTATTGCCTTCAACATATAATATTCCCGGTCCGTTAGAATATCCTCCTCTTTGAGGCGACGAAGAATGCCCTCTGCTTCCCACTGGTCCAGACTGTCACCGAAACTGGAATATACATCTTGTATTTCTTTCTGGGAAAGTTTATCCCACGAGAGTTTAATAATACGTAAATAGCCTCCTCCCCCACGGCGACTCTCTACTAAATAACCCTGGGCGGGCGTAAAACGGGTGCTAAGGACATAGTTGATCTGCGAGGGAACACATTGGAATTCTTCCGCCAGCTCGCTGCGCTGAATTTCTATAACATTTTCCTCTTGCAGTAATCTTTTTATATATTCCTCTATTCTCTTAGCAAGACTCATCTTCATCACCTGACCTTCATTGACCTTATAACTATATTATAACAATATGCTCCCTTCCCTATTCAACCTTTATTTTTGAGAATATTCCCCGGTTAGGCCCTTTTATGATATCTTTTTGATGTTTTATTTAACCTTTCCTTACCTTTATGACAACACAAAAGAAAAAGCACCCAGTTAAACTAGGCGCTCTTCCTTTTATTATAAGCAAGCAGTACTTTTCTACGAATCCGTTGTATGGCATTATCAACTGCTTTAGCCTGTATCTCCAGAATTACCGTTATTTCACGATAACTCCTGCCTTCTAACCTCAGCATAAGGACCTTTTGTTCTAATAAGGTCAGCTCCTTTTGTAAAAAGGCAATAAGTTCTTCCAGTCCCTCACGTTCCAGGAGATTAGTTTCCGGTGTATCCTTTTCGTTTTTCAGCAAATTATCACCCGCGTAATACTCTGTACCATACCTGGCATTTTCTTTGTCTACATAAGCGTAAATAGGGATGGCTTCATTAAGAATCTGTTGTTTTTTCCTGTTTGACCTGCTAACCGCCGAATCCAGTTCCCGTTTTATACAGAGAAAAGCAAAATTCCTAAACTTTACCTTTGCAGTAATATCATAAGCTTTTATAGCTTCTAGGAGCCCAATCGTTGCCTCCTGTAATAAATCCTGCTGGTCCCCATCCTTAAGGTAGTATTTCTGGCTGACATAACGGATGAAACCCCGATATAAAAATAAGAGCTTTTCCAAGGCGTCTGTGTTCCCCTGTTGTGCAAGTTGAACTAATTCTTCCTCACTTAAACGTGACAACATACAATTCATTGCACCCCCCGACACCCTTTTATTACAAATTATCACAGGATATAACATTTTACATCAAGCTATCGTCCTATTCTTCCGGGACTTATTTCCCTTTTTCTGATATAATTCGTTAAAGTATGATCTTTGTTTATCTTTTCTGTCAATATTTTACTCATATTTCTACCTGTTTCGCAAGATACAGCCTGTTACTTTTTTACAGTTTTCTGGCTAATTTGCAAAAGAAAAAGTCCTTAGACTAACTAAGGACCTAACTTACGAAATGGCTCCCCGAGTAGGATTCGAACCTACAACCACTCGGTTAACAGCCGAGTGCTCTACCGTTGAGCTATCGAGGAATATCATTTTTTACATGCTATATATTAGCACAGGCAACTTTTCCTGTCAAGAATAGAACCCCTGGTAAATTCTACACTTAATCTTCTTGTTCCAGCTTTTTTACCAGTTCCCGGGCAAAATGACCTAAATCGTCTTCGGTGAAGGCTTTCATTGTCCCTGCACAAACTGTACGAATAGCCACATTAATCCAATCATTATCAACATTAAGGGTTTGTAATTTTTTACGAATAGCTACCGCAGCTTTAATACCTTCAGAAGAAGCAAGGGAATTAATGGTTTCCACTAAAGAGCTGTCGCCCTGGACTACTTTATAAAACTTCTTTAAGACATTAGCAATGGCTGCAAATCTTGCTTCATCAGCAGTATTAACTACAATAATGGCAGGTTCACCGCGGAAGA